>NZ_JBITVZ010000001.1:0-461688 GCF_044543385.1 Stenotrophomonas sp. NPDC077420 | reverse complement strand
ATTTCGACCAGTTCCAGCAGCTCGGCGTCGTCCACCATGTCGGCCTTGTTCAGGAACACGACGATGTACGGCACGCCGACCTGGCGCGACAGCAGAATGTGCTCGCGGGTCTGCGGCATCGGGCCGTCAGCGGCCGAGCACACCAGGATCGCGCCGTCCATCTGCGCGGCACCGGTGATCATGTTCTTGACGTAGTCGGCATGGCCCGGGCAATCCACGTGGGCGTAGTGACGCTGCTCGGATTCGTATTCGACGTGCGCGGTCGAGATCGTGATGCCACGGGCCTTTTCTTCCGGCGCGGCGTCGATCGCGGAGTAATCCTTGAACTCGCCACCGAAGCGCTCGGCACCGATCTTGGTCAGTGCGGCGGTCAGCGTGGTCTTGCCGTGGTCGACGTGACCGATGGTGCCGACGTTGACGTGCGGCTTGGTGCGCTCGAACTTACCCTTGGCCATGGCTGCTTATCTCGAAATCGTCTGAATTGGTGGCACTTAGATGGTGCTCACGAAAGGAATCGAACCTTCGACCTCCTCCTTACCAAGGAGGTGCTCTACCGACTGAGCTACGTGAGCGAGTTTTGAATTATGGCATGAATTTGAATATATTCAAACTCATTCAATGGAGCGGGAGACGGGGATCGAACCCGCACCATCAGCTTGGAAGGCTGAGGTTCTACCATTGAACTACTCCCGCATCGGAAGCGCTTGCCACAACCTGAAACTACATGAAACTGGTGGAGGGAGGTGGATTCGAACCACCGAAGGCGTAAGCCAGCAGATTTACAGTCTGCCCCCGTTGGCCGCTTGGGTATCCCTCCTTACCACCCTGTCCCTGGCGCCGAAGCGTTTTCGGTGTGGGGTGGAAGAGCCGTGAATTTTGGGGGTGAATGCGGGTTCTGTCAACAACCTTTTTGAATTTTTTCACACGAATCTGCAATCGCCCCGCCGACAGGGCTTATTGGCCGGGCAGTGGCAATGTTTCGTCTTTGAAGATGGCCACGTGCGGCACACCATCGGCGCCAATCCAGCCGCGATACATGCCCTGCGTATTGAACGGCGTCGCCGCACGCCCGTCGGCGGAGAGCACGATCGCACCGCCGTCGCCCCCCAGTGCGGGTATGCGTTCGTTGATCACCTCGCGCCCTGCCTGTTCCGGGCCCTGCTTGAGGTACTGCATGCGCGCGCAGATATCGTGCGCGGCCGCGGTGCGGATGTAGTACTCGCCCCAGCCGGTGCCGGAGACGGCGCAGGTGGCGTTGGCGTAGGTACCGGCGCCGATGATCGGGGCATCGCCCACCCGACCGTAACGCTTGTTGGTCATGCCGCCGGTGGAGGTGCCCGCGGCCAGGTGGCCCTGCGCATCCAGCGCTACGGCACCGACGGTGCCGAAGTGTTTGGCGGTTTCCAGGTCGGCATGCGCCTGGCCGCTGGCCTCTTCCTTCAGCGCACGCTGCAGCTGTTGCCAGCGCTTGTCGGTGCGGAAGTAGGCGGGGTCGACCAGGGTGATGCCCTGGCTGACGGCGAACGCTTCCGCGCCCTGCCCGACCATCATCACGTGCGGCGAATGCTGCATCACCGCCTCGGCCAGCAGGATCGGATTGCGCACGCGCTGCACGCCGGCCACGGCACCGGCCTTGAGGCTGGCCCCGTCCATCAGCGCCGCATCCAGCTCGTTGCGCCCGTCGTGGGTGAACACGGCGCCTTTGCCGGCATTGAAGGTGGGATCGTCCTCGAGCACGGTGATCGCGGCGGTCACCGCGTCGAGTGCCGGCTTGCCCGCGGCGAGCGCCTGATGACCCTGCAGCAGCGCCTGGCGCAGCGCCGCACGGGCGGCCGCTTCCTCGGCGGCGGACAGGTCCTTGCGCTGCACGCCCGCCCCGCCATGGATGACCAGCACGGGTACGGCAGCCACGGCAAACGACGGAGCCAGGCACAGGGCAAGCAGGAGGGCGGGGCGAAGGCGCATCGGGACGTGTCCACTGGCGGGAGAGGCGGACATCATGGACCCGTGACCCGCCCGGCGGAATCGACCGTTGGTCATGCCCTGGCTGAAGCGGGGCCAGTGGCGGACAACGTAAAAAAGGCGTTAAATGCGCGCCGCCCATCCACCGAATGTGAATGGGGGTCAGGGCCTCCCTTGAGGCCCCCTATTCTTCTTGAGAATTCTCATGCGTAAACAGGCGATGGCGTGGTCGATCCAGCTGGCGTTGATGGGTGTGGCCGCGACTGCGGCGGCGCAGGCCCCGGTCCCCGGGGTGCAGCAACTGGACACGGTGCAGGTCACCGGCTCGCGCATTCCGCGTGCCCAGGTTGAAGGCCCGGCCCCGGTGACGGTGATCACCGCCGAGCAGATCCAGGCCAGCGGGTTCACCAGCGTGCCGGACGTGTTGCGTTCGATGACCCAGAACGGCGGCGAGACCCAGAGCCAGCAGTCCGCCAGCGGCGCCGATTTCTCGCCGGGTGCGCAGCAGGTCGACCTGCGCGGGCTGGGGCCGAACCACACCCTGGTGCTGGTCAATGGCCGCCGGATCGCCGATTTCCCGATGCCGTTCCAGGGCCGCAGCAACTTCACCGACGTGTCCAACATCCCGCTGGGCATGATCGAGCGGATCGAGGTGCTGACCGGCAGCGCGTCGGCGATCTACGGCTCGGACGCGATCGCCGGGGTGGTCAACTTCATCCTGAAGAAGCAGGTCGATGGCACCACGGTCGATGTGCGCATGGGCACCACCACCGAGGGCGGTGGCGAGTCGTTCGACATGAGCATCGCCAGCGGCTTCGATGCGGGCAGGTTCAGCGCGGTATACAGCCTGGAGCTGCAGTCGCAGACCCCGCTGTGGGCCTATGAGCGCGCCCAGCAGGACTCCACCCTCGACGCCCCCACCGAAAGCGCGCGCGCCGCGCGCCGCGCTTACCTGCGCACGGATTACAACGACGATTACCTGGACCCGGGCCAGGCCACCTGCGATGCGCTGGCCGGACAGAACAAGGGCAGCACCTACCATGCCGAGCGCGCGCGTTACGGCTTCTACTGCGGCAGCGACCGCTCGATCGGCTACGGCACGATCCTGAGCAAGCGCCGTGGCGCCAACGGCTACGCCTCGCTGCGTTATGGCTTCGACAATGGCGCCGAATGGTTCGCCGACCTGCAGCTGGGCTACCACGACATCGCGCTGATGCGCGATGTGACCCAGTGGGGCCTGATGGCGGCGGACGGCAACGAGGACGGCTACTTCTTCAACCAGGCCACCGACCAGGTGGAGTTCTGGCAGCGCCAGTTCTCGCCGGAGGAAATGGGCGGGCTGCGCGACGGCATGATCCGCAGCACGCAGAAGACCTTCAGCGTCACCAGCGGCTTCAAGGGTTCGCTGGGGGCAGCGTGGGACTACGAGGCGTCGCTGAGCCATTCGCAGTACCAGTCGTCGATCCGCTGGCCGCAGATCGTCGCGGCCAAGGCCAACGAGCTGTTCCTGGGCCCGCAGCTGGGCGAGGACGACGATGGCTTCCCGATCTACAACGCCGACCCGGCGCGCCTGTACCGGCCGCTGAGCCGCGCCGAGTACGATTCGATCGCCGCGCGCACGACGTACACGCCCCGATCGCGCACCGATACCGCCGCGCTGACCCTGACCAACGGCGAGCTGTTCGAGCTGCCCGGCGGCAAGGCCGGCTTTGCGGCCACCGCCGAGTTCGGCAACCAGTCCTACGCGCTGAATCCCGATCCGCTGGCCACGCAGTATTACTACTACAGCTGGAAGGATTCGGACGGCCATGGCAGCCGCAACCGCTGGGCCACCGCGGCCGAGCTGCGGCTGCCGCTGCACGAGACGCTCAACGTGAGCGTGGCCGGCCGCTTCGACCAGTACCGCTACTCGGGCAATACGATCGGCAAGGCGACCTGGAGCGGCGGCATCGAGTGGCGCCCGGTCGAGTCGCTGCTGGTGCGCGGCTCGTACGGCACGGCGTTCCGCGCGCCGGACCTGCACTATGTGTATGCGGGCCCGGGCAACGATGAAACCAGTGCCAACGACTACTACGCCTGCGCGGTGGAGGGCGCGGACGACTGCTCCGATTACGAGGAAAACCTGATCCGGACGCGCGAGGGCAACCGCCAGCTCGATCCGGAAACCAGCACGTCCTGGAGCGCGGGTCTGGTGTGGTCGCCTGCCGTGGGCCTGGACCTGTCGGTGGACTGGTTCGACATCGACATGCGCGACCAGGTGCAGGACATGGACGTGAGCACGATCCTGCGCGACGAGGCGGCCTGCCGCCTGGGCGACGCCGATGCCAGCTCGCCGACCTGCGTGGACGCCATCAGCCGCGTCACCCGAACCGACGACGGCCGCCTGTACGGGGTGCACGTGAGCCCGATCAACATCGCCCGCGAAACCACCCGCGGCATCGACGTGGGCCTGCGCTACCGCCTGACCACCGGCGTGGGTGATTTCATCCTGAGCGGCAACCACACGTGGGTGCAGCGCCATGATTTCCAGCAGTTCGCCGGGGACGTGGTAGAAGACCAGTTCGCGGTCAACAGCGGCTTCGACATTCCGCGCTCCAAGACCAGCGCCAGCCTGACCTGGGAGAACGCGGCGTGGTCGACCACGCTGTACGGTTCGCGGCTGGGCAGGCTGCCGAGCTTCGACAGCTACGACCAGAGCTTCGACTGGGAGAGCGGCGACAGCCCGTGGATGAAGGCGACGTACCGCTACAACCTGTCCGTGCAGTACCGCTTCGACGACCACTCGCGCCTGTCCTTGTCGGTGGTGAACCTGTTCAACAAGATGCCGCCGAAGGATGCGACCTATACGTCGTACCCGTACTACGACGTGTCGTGGTTCGATACCGTGGGGCGCCAGTTGAACCTGCAGTACACGCACAAGTTTGGTGGGTCTGCGCTGTAAGGGCGGGATTGCCTTGATTGCCTGGCGCCACGCTGCGCGTGGCTGCTGTTGGGGTGTGGCGAACAGCCGTTGGCTGATGGGCGCCCTGGCTTAGGCGGGACGGTGCGGGTTTCCGGGGGACGCCGTGAACCCATCCATGGGGGCTTGTAGAAAACATCCATGTTTTCTACACCCCCGGAAACCCGCCCCGACCCGCCTTTGACGGTGTGTCGTTGCCATGGGAAACGCGGGGGGACGGCCGATGGCCGTCCGATCAAAGCTCATGCGCTACCGGACGTGGATACGTTCACGGCGGTCGTTTGGGGACCCCACTTTACCGGCGATGCCTGAGATTGCCGAACAAGGGGAATTCCGCTTCTTCCATGGCCACCGGCCAACTGTCGGAGGGTCGGCGGGTGTGGGTTTGCGGGACCGTAGAAAACATGGATGTTTTCTACGAGCCTACAAGGACGTATTCACGGCGTGTCCCGCAAACCCGCACCCGCCGGCCCAAGCCAGGTAAGTCCGCAGAGCATGGCTGTTCGCCCATATGCATGAAGCAGCCGGGCAGAGCCCGGCATCACGCCAGTTGCGTGCACCTTCTCCACAGGGGTCGTGGAGAGCGGTGGGAGTTAGCTGTGGACAACCCTGCATGAGCCCCGCGCTGCAACGGTCTTGAGTTCGTGGTGATTATTTGTCCAGGCGAACGACGGGTTTTCCACACGCGTCGTGGAAAGCAGTGGGAGTTTGTTGTGGACAAGTCGGTTGAAGCCTGTCGCGCAACGATTTCGGGGCGTGGCGAATTATTGTCCACGCCCAAACGCAAACGCCCCGCGCGAGGCGGGGCGTTGCGGACATCAGCGTCGGGTTGAATCAGACGTTGAAGCGGAAGTGCAGGATGTCGCCTTCCTGGACGCGGTATTCCTTGCCTTCCAGGCGCAGGCGACCGGCTTCCTTGGCGCCGGCTTCGCCCTTGTACTTGATGAAGTCGTCATACGCGATGGTTTCGGCGCGGATGAAGCCCTTCTCGAAGTCGGTGTGGATCACGGCAGCGGCCTGCGGGGCGGTGGCGCCCTTGCGCACGGTCCAGGCGCGGACTTCCTTGACGCCGGCAGTGAAGTACGTCTGCAGGCCGAGCAGGCTGTAGGCCGCGTTGATCACGCGGTTCAGGCCCGGCTCGGTCAGTCCCAGGTCGGTCAGGAACGTGTCGCGGTCTTCATCGTCCAGCTGCGACAGCTCTTCCTCGATCGCCGCCGACACCGGCACCACCTGCGCCCCCTCCGCCGCGGCATGGGCGCGCACGGCGTCCAGGTGCGGATTGTTCTCGAAGCCGTCCTCCAGCACGTTGGCGATGTACATCACCGGCTTGAGGGTCAGCAGGAACAGGTCGCGCACCAACGCCTTCTCTTCGTCGTCCAGGCCCACCGAACGCCCGGCCTTGCCGTCCGCCAGTGCCGCCTGCAGCTTCGCCAGCACCGGCTTGCGCGCCGCGGCCTCCTTGTCACCGCCCTTGGCCGCACGCTCGGCGCGGTTGAGCGCCTTCTCGACACTGTCCAGGTCGGCCAAGGCCAACTCGATATCGATGGTCTCGATGTCCGAGATCGGATCGACCTTGTTGTTGACGTGGATCACGTCCGGGTTCTCGAAGCAGCGCACCACGTGGGTGATCGCATCCACTTCGCGGATGTGCGCCAGGAACTTGTTGCCCAGGCCCTCGCCGCTGGCCGCGCCCGCCACCAGGCCGGCGATGTCCACGAACTCCACGGCGGTCGGGATGACCTTCTGCGGGTTGATGATCGCCGCCAGCTCGTTCAGGCGCGGATCCGGCACCGGCACGATGCCGACGTTCGGTTCAATCGTGCAGAACGGGAAGTTGGCCGCCGCGATGCCCGCCTTGGTCAGCGCATTGAACAGGGTCGACTTGCCGACATTGGGCAGGCCGACGATGCCGCATTTGATACCCATCTTTTGCAACCTCTGGGGTGAAAGTGATTGGGAAAGCGGCGACGTTGGGCGCTGCTTTTCCAATCATTCTCCGTACCGACCAACGGTCGGTACCTACCGTCGGATCCGGGCCGTACTGCAGGACCCGACCGGCCCATCCGATTCCGGACGTTCCGGTTACTTCGGGGTGTGCAGGCGCTTCATCGCCTCACTGTAATCGCCACGCACCGCCAGCGGCAGCACGTCGATGGCATCGTCGATGGCATGACCGATCAGCACATCGTCGTCCTTGCTGGCGCGACCCAGCACCCAGGGCACCACGCGGTCCTTGTGGCCCGGGTGGCCGATGCCGATCCGCAGGCGGTGGAACTTGCCGTGGCCGAGCAGGCGGATGGTGTCACGCAGGCCATTCTGCCCCCCATGGCCGCCGTCGAACTTCAACCGCGCCACGCCGGGTGGCAGGTCCAGTTCGTCATGCGCCAGCAGGGTTTCTTCCGGCTCGATCTTCCAGAACCGCTGTGCGGCGGTGACCGACTTGCCGCTGAGATTCATGTAGGTGGCGGGCTTGAGCAGCCACACCGGTTGCCCGGCGATGTCGACCCGGGCGGTCTCGCCGAACAGCTTGCTGTCCACGCTCCAGCGCGCGCCGGCCCGTTCTACCAGGGCGTCAATGAAACGAAACCCGGCATTGTGCCGGGTCTGGGCGTGCTCGGGTCCGGGGTTGCCCAGACCAACGATCAATCGCAATCCTGTCATCGCTCTTCTTCGTCGGTACCCGCGTCATGCCGGTACATACAGAAACGGCGCCTGCCCCGGGGGACAGGCGCCGCAATTGCTTACTCTGCAGCCGGTGCTTCTTCGTCGGCGGCATCGATCTTGCCCGCCTTGGCGGTCACGATCGCATCATCGTGGTCCTTGCCCAGCGCCAGCGCCGGAATGGTCACGCCCTTCGGCAGCTTGATGTCCGACAGCTTGATCACGTCGCCCGAGGCCAGCTGGCCCAGATCGACGTCGATCGATTCCGGCAGGTCCTTCGGCAGGCAGGTGATGGTCACTTCCTTCAGTTCGTGGGTAACCACGACATCGGAAGCCTTGCCGGCCGGCGAGGTGTCTTCATTGATGAAGTGCAGCGGCACCGACGCGGTCAGGGACTGGTTCTCGTCCACGCGCAGGAAGTCCAGGTGCATGATCAGCTGCTTGTGCGGGTGGCGCTGCATGTCACGCAGCAGGACCTTGGTGATCTTGCCGTCCAGGTTCAGGTCCAGGATCGACGAGTAGAACCACTCGTTCTGCTGGGCCAGCCAGATGGCGTTGTGGTCCAGGCTGATGGCGACCGGTTCGGCGCTGCCACCGTACACGATGGCCGGGATCACACCGGCGTGACGCAGGCGGCGGCTCGCACCCTTACGCTGCAGTTCACGCTTGGTGACCTTGATTTCATGGGTCTTCGACATTGTTCTTCTACCAGTTGTTGCCTTGCCGGAATGGCTTGGCGATGAAAGGCACGTCCGCGACCAGACGTACCCGGGACCCGTCCGCCGTTGCCGGCGGCCGGAAAAATCAATCCACGTACAGCGAGCTGACCGACTCGCCGAAGGCGATGCGGCGCATCGTTTCGGCCAGCATTTCCGCCACGCTGAGCTGGCGGATCTTGCTGCACACCCGCGCCTCTTCACGCAGCGGGATGGTGTCGGTCACCACCAGCTCATCGAGCTGGGAGTTGTTGATGTTGTCCACCGCCGGGCCCGAGAGCACGGCGTGGGTGCAGTACGCCGCCACCTTCAGGGCGCCACGCGCCTTCAGCGCTGCGGCGGCCGCACACAGGGTGCCGGCGGTATCGACGATGTCATCGACCATCACGCAGGTCTTGCCTTCGACGTCACCGATGATGTTCATCACGGTGGACACGTTGGCGCGCGGACGGCGCTTGTCGATGATCGCCAGGTCGGCGTCGTCCAGGCGCTTGGCCACGGCGCGCGCGCGCACCACGCCACCCACGTCCGGGGACACCACGATCAGGTTTTCAGTGCCGTAGGCGCGCCAGATATCGGCGAGCAGCAGCGGCGAGGCATACACGTTGTCCACCGGCATGTCGAAGAACCCCTGGATCTGGTCGGCATGCAGGTCCACCGTCAGGACGCGGTCGGCGCCAACCGCGCTGAACATCTTGGCGGCGACCTTGGCGGTGATCGGCACGCGCGAGGAGCGCATGCGGCGATCCTGCCGCGAGTAGCCGAAATACGGCACCACGGCAGTGACACTGTTGACCGACGCGCGCTTCAGCGCGTCGATCAGGACCAGCAGTTCCATCAGGTTCTCGGCGCTGGGCGCGCAGGTCGGCTGGATCACGAAAACGTCCTGCTTGCGCACGTTTTCTTCGATCTCGACCTGCACTTCACCGTCGGAGAAGCGCGACACCAACGCCTTGCCCGGTCGCACCCCCAGCTCCTTGCAGATGCTCTGCGCAAGGCGCTTGTTGGCGTTGCCGGAAAATACCAGCAGGTTCGGGTGTTCTTGCATCATGACGGTCTCGGGCGGGAGCGATGGGCGGAGAACTCTGCCGCCGGCGCCCGAAGGTGCCTGCGGTGACAACACCGCGGCCAGTCAACCGTGTCCGCGCAGCATGCGCATGGAACGCGGTTGACGTCCGCAAGTGGCAGGGGCGGGAGGATTCGAACCTCCGAATGCCAGGATCAAAACCTGGTGCCTTGGGCCTCTTGGCGACGCCCCTGCATCAAAATCAATAACGCTCGAGTACATCAAGCAGTGGCGAGCGCTCCACGCCCGCAGCCACCCATGCCCGCAGTCCTTCCGGCAACTTCGCCAGGCCCTGCTCTGCAGCAGCGCGCGTGTCGAACTCGACGAAACAACCGCTTCCCGACCCGGTGAGTCGTGCCCGACCAATGCTGTCCAACGCGATGAGCACTGCCTCCACGGCAGGTTCGCGACGGCGCAGTACCGGCTCGAACGCATTCCCGAGCAAAGACCCGGAAGCGAAGTCCGCTATTTTCGCCACTGGAGCGTCGCGCGTCAAATCCGGGGAGCCGAAAAGTGCTGCGGTAGGCACATGCACGCCCGGGTCGGCGATCACATACCAGGCCGCCGGCAGCGCCAGCGGGGTCAGCCGCTCCCCCACCCCCTCGGCCCAGGCGTTGTGGCCACGTACGAAGACCGGGACGTCGGCGCCCAGCTGCAGGCCCAGGTCGGCCAGCGCATCGACCGTCAGCCCGGCCCGCCAGAGGTGGTTGAGCGCTACCAGAACCGTGGCCGCATCCGACGAGCCACCGCCGAAGCCACCGCCGGCAGGAATGTTCTTTTCGATGAAAATGTCCGCACCTTCATCGATGTTTGCCGATTTTTTAAGCAACAACGCGGCACGCACAGCGAGATCATCGGCCTCGGCAACGCCAGCCACCGACGGTCCCTGGCGACGGACCTGGCCGTCCGCGCGCAGGTTCAGCCGCAGCCGGTCACCCCAGTCGAGCAGGCGGAAGACGCTCTGCAGTTCGTGGTACCCGTCGGCACGGCGGCCGGTGATGTGCAGGAACAGGTTCAGCTTGGCCGGGGCCGGCCACCAGTCCCCGTCGCCGTTCAGGTCCGGCGCGCTCATGGCGCGTCCAGCACCCAGCCGTCGACCAGCAGGCGCACCTTGGCATCGCCCCTGACCGCCTCGATCCGGCGCGGCAGCACGGGTCGCCCGCCTTCGGCCGGGTACCAGTCCAGGTATTGGATATCCCAGCCCATCTGCTGGAACCGGCGCGGACGGCCGTCGCTGTCGCGATCTACCTGTCCGGCGGCGGCCACGTCTTCGGCGACCAGCCCACGCACCCAGTCGGGCAGCTGGTTGACCGGGATATCCCAGCCCGTGGCTTCGAGCAGCACCTGCTGCGCGTCAGGCCCCTGGCGTGGCCCGCCGTCGACGCCGTCCAGGCGACCACCGCCCTGCGCGCTGTCACCACTGAGGGTCCAGCTCTGCCGGGTCACCGGCGCACTCAGCGCAACCACGTAGCCGCGCGACTGCTGCCGCCAGTCGATCCGGCCGCTGCCACCGTTGCGGCCTTTGCTGACCGCGACGCGGCCTTCGAACGACCAGTCCGGCCGGTCGCGCAGCGTCTGCACCCGCAGATCCTCGGCCTGACGGGCCTCGGCGCTGATGCGGGTCGCCACGTCCGGCGCGGCCGGCGCCTTGCGCGTATCCAGCGACACACAGGCCGACAACCCCAGTGCCATGGCCGCCACGCAGGCGGCCCTCATCGACATCCACTTCATACGCCGTATTTCTCGATCACGCGCTGCAGCGCACGGTTTTCCGGGTCCAGCCGGCGCGCTTCGTCGAAGAAGCGGCGGGCCTCGTCCTTGCGGCCAAGCACCCACAGGACTTCGCCGACATGCGCGGCGATCTCCGGGTCCTTGGCCAGGGTCCAGGCGCGGCGCAGCTGCACCAGTGCCTCCTCTTTGCGGCCGAGGCGATACAGCACCCAGCCATAGCTGTCGACGATGGCCGCGTTGTCCGGTTCGGCCACGCGGGCGCGGTCGATCAGCTCAAGCGCCTCCTGGTAACGGGTGGTGCGGTCGGCCAGGGTGTACCCCAGCGCGTTGAGCGCGGCCACGTTTTCCGGTTCGGTGACCAGGATCTTGCGCAGGTCGGCCTCGGCACGCGGAACATCGTCACGGCGCTCCCAGGCCAGGGCGCGCGCATACAGCAAGGCATTCTCGTCCGGGTACGCAGCCAGGCCGCGGGCCAGCGCATCCAGTTCGCCGGGCAGGTCGTTGCCGCGCTGGCGCAGCTCGGCTTCCAGCAGGTAGGCGTCGCGTCGGGCCTCGTCGTCGATGCTGGCATCGGACTGGATCGCGTGCACCCCGGCGAAGGCCTTGTCCGGCTGGCCCAACGCGTACTGGGCACTGGCCGCGCGCAGGCGCGCTTCGGCGCGCTCCTCGCCACCGGGCACGCTCAGGTACCAGTCCACGGCTTCGGCATGGCGCTTGAGGTATTCGGCGATCTTGCCCAGCAGCAGGCGCTGGGCCGGATCCGGCTTGGTGGCCTGCTTTGACAGGTCGGTATACAGCGCCAGCAGGGCCGGGTCGTCCTTCTGCTTGGCCAGCAGCGAGGCGCGCATGCCCCAGGTCTGCACGTCCTGCGGACCCACCGACAGCACCCGCTCGGCCGCCTTGGCCTCGCCCATCGCGTCGTAGGCGATGGCCACCGCGTTGCGCAGTTCCGGGTCGCTGGCCGTGCGCGGCTCCACCGCACGCAGGGCCGCCAGTGCCTCATCGGTCCTGCCGGCCTGGTACATCAGGCTGGCATTCAACAGCGCCACCCGCGGCTCGCCCGGGAAGCGCCGCACCACTTCATCGACCATGCGCCGCGCCAGTTCGGGCCGGTCCAGGCGCATGGCCAGCCGACCGAACTCCTGCCACGGCTCGAGCTGGTTGGGAATGGCGTTGTCGTCGACCAGCCGGCCCAGCACGTCGGCCGCGGTGGCCGGCTCGCGGCTGCCCCCGACCAGCGCGGCGAGCGCGAACTTCCAGCCACGCGGGTCCGGGTCGCGCAGCAGCGCGGCCAGTTCGGTACGCGCCCCCTTCACGTCCCCCTTGCGCAGGTCCAGGGCGGCGGCGCTGCTGCGCATGCCCAGCGAGCGCGGTGCGCGCTTCTCCCACAAGGCCAGGGCGCGGCTGGCGCGCGTGTCATCGTCGGCCAGCATGGCGATCCGGGTCGCCCGCTCGGCCAGGCCGGCGTCGTCCTCGCCGGCTTCGGCCGCCTCCAGATACCAGCGCGCGGCCTCGGCCAGCTTGCCGGCCTGCAACGCGAACTCGCCGGCCATCACCGGGGTCAACGAGGCGGGCTCGGCGGGCACCGCCTTGCCGGCAGGCGCTTTGGGGGCCGCCAACAGCGGGCCGGCGGCAAGCAGGGACAGCAGCAGAACGCTGGGGATGCGAATCAATGCGGGCATCGGGGGCTTCTGGCCTTAAAATGACGACTTGAATGGCCAGCAGCTTATCGCAAGCAACTGAACAATGACCCTGTGGGTGCTCGGACTGAATCACCAGACCGCGCCGGTGGAACTGCGCGAACGCGCGTCCTTCGGCGGCGACGCCCTGCCCCAGGCACTGGCGTCGCTGCGCGATACGCCGCAGGTGGCCGAGGCGGTGCTTCTGTCCACCTGCAACCGCACCGAACTGTATGCGGTGGCCGATTCCGGCGAGGCCCTGGCGCAGTGGCTGGAACGCCACGCGGGGCAGTTGCACGGCTACCTGTACCAGCATGCCGACGCCGATGCGGTGCGCCATCTGTTCCGGGTCGCCACCGGGCTGGACTCGATGGTGCTGGGCGAGCCGCAGATCCTGGGCCAGGTCAAGGACGCCTGGGCCATGGCGCGCGACCATGGCCTGCTCGGGCAGCGCCTTGACCGCCTGTTCCAGCAGACCTTCTCGGTGGCCAAGCGGGCGCGGACCGATACCCGGGTCGGCGCCAATCCGATCTCGGTGGCCTCCACCGCGGTACGCCTGGCACAGAACTCGTTCGCGCGGCTGGAGGATTCCACCGTGCTGCTGGTGGGCGCCGGCGAAACCATCGAACTGGCCGCCCGCCACCTCAGCGAAGGCCGCGTGCGCCGCCTGTTGATCGCCAACCGCACCCTGGCCCATGCCCAGGAGCTGGCCAGCCGCCATGGCGGCGTGGCCCTGCCCCTGACCGAGCTGGAGCGCCACCTGGGCGAGGCCGACGTGGTGTTCTCGGCGACCGCCGCCCGCGAGCCGGTGATCACCCAGGCGCAGGTGGCCAGCGCACTGCGCGGGCGCAAGCACAAGCCGATGCTGCTGTTCGACCTGGCGGTCCCGCGCGACATCGAATCCGGCGTGGGCGAGCTGAAGGATGCCTTCCTCTACACCGTGGACGACCTGGAGCGCGCGGTGGAAGACAATCGCCGCAGCCGCCGGGAAGCGGCCGCCGAAGCCGAGGCGATCATCGACCTGCAGGTGTCGCGCTTTGTTGAAACCCAGCAGGCCAGCGCACACCAGGCGCCGCTGCGGCAGCTGCGCGCGTATGGCGAAGCGACCCGGGTGGAAATGCTGGACAAGGCCCGCCAGCAGCTGGCCCACGGCAAATCGCCGGAAGAAGTGCTGGAACTGCTCGCGCATGGCCTGACCAACCGCCTGCTGCACCCGCCTACTGCCGCCCTGCGCGCCGCCGCGCTCAGCGGCGATACTGAACTCACCCGCGCCGCCGAGCGCCTGTTCCCGGCCAAGCCGGGTTACCACCACGCTGCTGAGAGGACCGATGACGCCGACCCTGCGCCGTAAGCTGGAAGCGCTGGCCGAGCGCCGCGAAGAACTTGAACGCCTGCTGGCCGACCCGGACGTGGTCGGCGACAACGAGCGCTTCCGCAACCTGTCGCGCGAGTTCGCGCAGCTGCAGCCGATCGCCAGTGCGCTGGCCGACGAAGCGCGCGCGCTGGCCGACCTCGCTGCGGCCGAGGCCATGCGCGCCGACCCGGACCTGCGCGAGCTGGCCGATGAGGAGATCACGGCGGCACAGCAACGCCTGCAGCAGCTCGACCATGACCTGGCCCTGCTGCTGGTGCCGCGCGACCCGCGCGATGACGGCAACCTGTTCCTGGAAGTGCGCGCCGGCACCGGCGGCGATGAAGCGGCGATCTTCGCCGGCGACCTGTTCCGCATGTACGCGCGCTACGCCGAACGCCAGGGCTGGAAGGTCGAGATCGAATCGGACAATCCGGGCGAGCACGGCGGTTACAAGGAAATCGTGGCCCGCGTGGTCGGCCGCGGCGCGTATTCCAAGCTGAAGTTCGAATCCGGCACCCACCGGGTGCAGCGCGTGCCCGCCACCGAATCGCAGGGGCGGATCCACACCTCGGCGGCCACCGTGGCGATCATTCCCGAGGCCGACGAGGTCGACGACATCGTGATCAACCCGGCCGACCTGAAGGTGGATACATTCCGCTCCTCGGGCGCCGGCGGGCAGCACGTCAACAAGACCGAGTCGGCGATCCGCATCACCCACCTGCCCAGCGGCGTGGTGGTGGAGTGCCAGACCGAACGCAGCCAGCACGCCAACCGCGACAAGGCGATGAAGCGCCTCAAGGCGCAGCTGCTCGACAGCGAACGCAGCAGGCAGGCCGCCGCCACCGCCGAAAGCCGGCGGCTGCAGGTCGGCAGTGGCGACCGCAGCCAGCGCATCCGCACCTACAGTTTCCCGCAGGGCCGGATTACCGATCATCGCGTGGAAGGGCTGACCCTGTACGACCTGCCCAACATCATCGCCGGCGAGATGGACACCCTGGTCGAGCGGCTGATCCACGAACACCAGGCCGACGAGCTGGCCCAGCTGTCCGCCGGCGCGTGAGCATGGACCCGCAGCGCGAGCAGCTGCGCGGCGCGGTGCAGCGCCAGCCGCAGGACTTCATCGCCTGGGTGATGCTGGCCGACGCCGAGCTGGAAGCCGGCGATACCGTGGCCGGCGAGCAGGCGGCCCAGCGCGCGCTGCAGCTGCGCCCCGGGCACCCCGAGGCGCTGGCGCGGCTGGGCCGTACGCGCTGGATGCAGGGCCGCCACGACGAGGCGGCCGCGCTGTTGCGGCAGGCGTCCGATCTCGTTCCCCAGCATCCGGGCATCGCGCTGTGGCTGGGCCACGCGCTGGAAGACGCCAACCAGCCCGAAGCCGCCGCCGATGCCTACCGGCACGCGCACCAGCTGCTGCCGGGCGAGCCCTACATCAGCGCGCAGCTGCTCAACTGGCAACGCCGGCTGTGCGATTGGCGCGGGCTCGACACCCTGTCCCGGCAGGTGCGGCAGGCGGTCGCGCAGGGCGCGGCGGTGGTCGAGCCGTTTGCGTTCCTCAGCGAAGACAGCAGCGCCGCCGAGCAGCTGGCCTGCGCGCGGCAGCGGGCCGCCGCGATCGCCGAAGGCGTGCGTGCGCTGCCCCGCGCCACGGTCCGCGCGCACGGGCGGTTGCGGGTGGGCTTCCTTTCCAATGGTTTCGGCGCGCACCCGACCGGCCTGCTGACCGTGGCGCTGTTCGAACAGCTGCGCGCGCTGGGTGCGCTGGAGCTGCACCTGTTCGCGCTCAATGGCGACGATGGCAGTGGCATCCGCGCACGCCTGCGGGCCGCCGCCGACACCCTGCACGAGGTCGCCGGGCTGCCGCACGCAGCGATCGCCGCCGCGATCCGCGGCGCCGGCATCGACGTGCTGTTCGACCTGCGCGGCTGGGGCGGCGGCGGCACCCCGGCGGTGCTGGCGATGCGCCCTGCGCCGGTGCAGGTGACCTGGCTGGCCTACCCGGGCACCTCCGGTGCCGACTGGATGGACTACGTGCTGGCCGACGCCTTCGTACTCCCCACCGCACTGGCGCCGGCGTTCAGCGAGCGGGTGCACTACCTGCCCCGCGCGTTCCAGCCCTCCGACCCGACCCGCGTGCTGGAACCGGCGCCCGACCGCGTGGCCTGCGGGCTGCCCGCGCAGGGTGTGGTGTTCTGCTGCTTCAACAACAGCTACAAACTCAACCCGCGCAGCATGCGCCGCGCCTTCGCCGTGCTGCAGGGCGTGCCCGGCAGCGTGCTGTGGCTGCTGTCGGGCCCGGGCCACGCCGATGCGCGCCTGCGCTCGGCCGCGCGCGAGGCGGGGCTGGACCCGGCGCGGCTAGTGTTCATGCCGAAGCTGCCGCACCCGACCTACCTGGCGCGCTACGCGCACGCCGATCTGTTCCTGGACACCCATCCGTACAACGCGCACACCACCGCATCGGATGCGCTGTGGGCCGGTTGCCCGGTGTTGACCTGCCCCGGGACCACCTTCGCCGCGCGCGTGGCCGGCTCGCTCAACCACCACCTGGGCCTGGAGGAACTGAATGCCGCCGATGACCGCGCCTTCATCGACACCGCCGTAGCGTTGGGCAACGATCCGCTGACGCTGGCCGCCCTGCGCTCCAAAGTGGCGAGGGCGCGAGACCGGAGTGGCGTGTTCGACATGGCAGGATTCGCGCGTGATTTCACCGCCGCGGTGGAGGCCATGGCGAAACCGCAGGGCGGGCCGATCCGGTAGCAACCGACAACGAGGGATGCATGGGCAAGCTCAAGCGCAAGGAATACCAGGCACTGCTCGAACCGATGCAGCTGGAACTGGCCACCATGGCACGCTGGGCCCAGCACACCGGGCAGCGCATCCTGGTGCTGTTCGAAGGGCGCGACACCGCCGGCAAGGGCGGTGCCATCCAGGCCATCGCCGAACACCTCAACCCGCGCCAGTGCCGGGTCGTCGCGCTGCCCAAGCCGACCGACCGGGAAAGCACCCAGTGGTACTTCCAGCGCTATGTATCGAACCTGCCCGCCGCCGGCGAGATCGTGCTGATGGACCGCAGCTGGTACAACCGCGCGGGGGTGGAACACGTGATGGGCTACTGCAGCGAAGCCGAGTACCGCGCCTTCCTGGCGCAGGCACCGGTGTTCGAACAGCTGCTGGTCGACGACGGCATCCTGCTGTTCAAGTACTGGCTGGGCGTGGACCAGGCGCAGCAGGAAAAGCGCTTCGCCGAACGCCACGTCGACCCGCTCAAGGGCTGGAAGCTGTCGCCGGTGGACCTGAAGTCGCGCAGCCGGTACAGCGCCTACACCGAGGCGCGCGAAACGATGCTGCGCGCCACCCACCGCGAGCACGCGCCGTGGACGCTGGTGGACTTCAATGACCAGAAGCGCGGTCGGCTGGACCTGGTCCGCAACCTGCTCGACCGCCTGCCCGACACGCGGGTGGACGACCCGATCCCCGAGCTGCCGCCGCTGAAGGGAAAACTGCAGCAGGAGCAGTACGGGGTGTTGAAGCCGATCAACCTGTGATCATTCGCGGCCGCTGGGGGGATTGATCCCGATCCTCCGGACCGGCCCGCTCATCGGACGATCTTTTCGATGTCCGCTGCCGTGACCGGGCCGAGGAACTCCTTGGCCACGGTGCCATCGGGCGCGATCAGGTAGGTCATGGGCAGGCCGCGCGGCACGGCGAAGTCTTCGGGCGGGTTGTAGGTGTCCACGATCACGATCGGATAGGTCACCGGCAGCTTTTCCAGGAAGGCCTTCATCTCCGCGGCCTCGATGTCCTCATAGGCCAGTCCCACCACTTCGATGTCTTCGCGCATGGCGTGCAGCGCCGCCAGTTCCGGCATCTCCTTGCGGCACGGCGCGCACCAGGTGGCCCAGAAGTTCACCACCACCCATTTGCCGCGGTGCGCGGCCAGGTCGTAGGTGCTGCCATCCAGCGCCGGCAGGACCAGGCGCGGCCGGGCTGCGGTCTTGCGTTCCAGGTTCGGGCTGGCCGCCTCCGACGGCGTGGCCGGGTCGGCGGGCGTGGCCACCGGCGCGGGCGGCGCGGGGCTGGCGTCGGGTTGCGGGGTAGGCTTGTTGCAGCCGGCCAGGGCCAGCACGCCCAGCGCCAGCAGCAGGGACTTGGGGGTCATGGGGTTTCTCCGTGCGGGGTATAGATGTCGCTGACGCGGCGCTTGAGCAGCTCGCGCAGGGGCAGGCGCAGTGCATCCAGCGCCGCCACCGAGGCGATGCCCAGGCTGTCGTCGCGGTAGGGCAGGTAGGCTTCCTTGACCGGAATGCGCAGCTGCGTGGATTCGTACAGGTCGGCCAGGGTCACCCGGTCCAGGTCGCGGGCCAGCAGCCATTCGCCCTGCTCGTCACGGTGCACCACACGGATCGCCTCCAGGTCGCAGAGCATGCTCTGCAGCAGCGAATCGGTGAGCATCGGCTCCAGCCGCAGCACCTCGTCCTCGTCCAGTCCACGCCCGTCCAGGCGCGCCTGGTGGAAACGCCCGATCAGGCGCAGCAGGCCATACAGCTCGTAGCCGGTGGGCAGGCGCAGGTCGGCGGGCTGGTAGCGGAACGCGGCAATCGAGGAGGCCAGCGACGCGCCCAGCAGCACCGACACCCAGCACAGGTAGATCCACAGCAGCAGGATCGGCACGAACGCCACCGTGCCATACAGCTTCTGATAGGACTGGAAGCTGCCCAGGTAGGCCCCCATGCCCCACTTCACCAGTTCCAGCATCACCGCGGCCAGGATCGCGCCGGGGATGGCATGCCGCCATTTCACCGTGTGGTGCGGCACCACCCGGTAGACCAGCGTGATGCAGACGAATTCGATCAGGATCGGCGCCAGGGTCAGCGAGGCGTCGGCCAGCAGGCGGCCTTCGCTGGTCCCGAACAACGGCAGCGCGAAGACCCTTGCCGACACCGCCAGCGATGCGGCAGCCAGCATCGCGCCCAGGGTCAGCACGGTCCAGTAGACCAGGAAGCGGGTCAGCTTGGGCCGGGTCGAGCTGACCCGCCAGATCTGGTTGAAGGTTTCCTCGACGCTGTTGAGGGTGATCAGCAGCGACACCACCAGCGCGATGAAACCCGCCGCGGTGAGCTGGCCGGCACTGGCCGAGAACTGGCGCAGGTAGCCCTCGGCGGCACGCGCGGCATTGGGCACGAAGTTGGAAAACACGTAGTCGCTGAGCGTGTCGCTCCAGCGGTCGAAGACCGGGAACGCCGAGAGCACGCCAAACACCACGATCGCCAGCGGCACCAGCGCGAACACGGTGGTGTAGGCCAGCGAGGCCGCCGCCTGGAACAGGCGGTCGTCCAGGAAGCGGCGCCACAGGAAGCGACCGAAGCTGGCGGTGCGGGCGCGGTCGCGCCCGCGTTCCAACCATAGATTGAGAGTATCCAGGGGTTCCATCAGGGCAAGCCTACCTGAAGCCGGGTGGAGGCAATGCCATACTGCGGACCGGAAGGGTCACAACGGAAGCGAGATGGCGGAGATTCTGGTGCTGTACTACAGCCGTGGCGGTTCGGTGGCGCGGCTTGCGCGCCAGATCGCGCGCGGCATCGGCGAAGTGCCGGGCATGAGCGCGCGCCTGCGCACGGTGCCGCCGGTGGCGGCGGTGACCCAGACCGCGCGGCCGCCGGTGCCCGAGGACGGTGCCCCGTACGTGTGCGTGGAGGACCTGGCCGAGTGCAGTGGCCTGCTGCTGGGCAGCCCGACCCGCTTCGGCAACATGGCCGCGCCGGTCAAGCATTTCCTGGACGGACTCGGCGCCGAATGGGTCAACGGCACGCTGGCCGGCAAGCCGGCGGGCGTGTTCACCTCGACCGCGTCGCTGCATGGCGGGCAGGAATCGACGCTGCTGTCGATGCAGGTGCCGCTGCTGCACCACGGCTGCCTGATCGTGGGCATTCCGTTCACCGAACCGGCGCTCAGCCACACCACCAGCGGCGGCACGCCTTACGGCGCCAGCCACGTGGCCGGTGCGGACGACAACCCGGTGCCCAGCGAGGACGAAGCGGTGCTGGCGCGTGCGCTGGGCCGACGGGTGGCCGACATCGCAGGGCGGCTGGGATGAGCCCGCGGCTGCAGAAATGGACGCTGGCCGGATTGCTGCTGGCCTTGGCGGCGGTGTATGCGATCTGGTTCGCGCAGGACCGGCACTGGCTGGCCAGCCAGCTGGTCTTCACCCTGCCCCCGCTGCTGCTGGCCGCCGGCGTGCTCGGCGGCCGTGGCCAGGCCACGTTCTGGGCCGGGGTGCTGTCGCTGTTCTGGTTCAGCCACGGGGTGATGAGTGCCTGGAGCCATCCGGAGACGGCGGTGTGGGCGTGGCTGGAGCTGCTGCTGGCGCTGGCGGTGATCGGCGTGTCGAGCGCGCCGGGGCTGCGCAGGCGGTTTACGAAGGCCCGGTAGCGCCGGCCGTTGGCTGGCCCAGGCGGTACGTGGGCCGGCCAACGGCCGGCGCTACCGATCTCGTCGCCGTATCATGTGCACCTTGCGCGGCCATGGTCGCGCCGCTCAACCGTCAAACCAGGATTGCTGCAATGGACGAACTACTGATCATCACCACCGGCGGCACGATCGACAAGATCTACTTCGACGATAAGTCGGACTACCAGATCGGCGATCCGCAGATCGGGATGATCCTGCGCGAGCTGGGCGTGACCTTCCGCTTCAACGTGATCCCGATCCTGCGCAAGGACTCGCTGCACATCAGCGATGAAGACCGCGAGCTGATCCGCGCCACCATCGCCGCACAGCCGACCCGCCATGTGCTGGTGACCCACGGCACCGACTCGATGGTGCAGACCGGCCGCGTGCTCAAGAGCATTGCGGACAAGACCATCGTGATGACCGGCGCACTCAGCCCGGCCCGTTTCCGTGGTTCGGATGCCGAATTCAACATCGGCTGTGCGATCGGCGCGGTGCAGTCGCTGCAGCCGGGCGTGTACATCGCCATGAACGGCCGCATCTGGAACCCCGAACACGTCCGCAAGAACGTGGCCGCGAACAGATTTGAAGACGCGTGACGCGGTAACCGCGCCACGCGTGGGGCGTGCCGACCAACGGTCGGCACCTACCCCCGGTTGCACCCGACCGTTGGTCGGGTGACCGATGACATCAGTACTGCGCGGTGAGCGTAACCCCCGAGAACGTACTGTACGCCTTCACCCGCACATGCCAGGTACCCGCCGCCGGCGCAGTGATCGTGCAGGTCTCGTTGTTGCCGCTCAGGTACGGACGGCAGGTGTACACGGTGTCGGTCGGGGCACTGCCCGAACGCACGTACAGGTCGGCGTCGCCACTGCCGCCGGCGATGGTCACCTTCAGCTGCGAACGACCCGACGGCACGGCCACGGTGTAGGACAGTGACGCGCCGCTGGATGCGCCCAGGCCGGTCACCGGCACGTTGTTCTGCAGGGTGCCGGTGCCCGGGTTCGGGTTGGTGCCGCCCAGTGCTGCGGTAACCGCGGCATCGGCGTCGACGATGCCCGCACCGCAGCCGCCACTGCACGCACCCGGCAATGCCCGCGCGGTGTTCTTGAGCAGGGTTTCGACCGCGGCTGGCGACAACGCGGTCGGCGCCACCGACTGCACCAGCGCAACCACGCCGGCCACGTGCGGCGCCGCCATCGAGGTACCGTTGTACGAGGCGTAGGACGCGCTGCCGGGCACCGTGGTGCCGCTGTTGAGCGTGGACAGGATCGCCTGGCCCGGCGCCGAGACGTCGATGCCGGTGCCGTAGTTGGAGAAGCTGGCGCGCGCGCCGGCGGAGGTGGTGGCCGCCACCGCGATCACGTTGGCGCAGTTGGCCGGCACCGCCGAGGACACGTTGGTATTGCTGTTGCCGGCGGCGACCACCACGGTGGTGCCACGCGACACCGCGCCGTTGATCGCATTCTGGTAGGTGGCCGAGCAGCTGCCGCTGCCACCCAGCGACATGTTGATCACTTCGGCCGGATTGGCGTTGGCCGGGACGCCGCTGACGGTGCCACCCGACGCCCACACGATGGCATCGGCGATGTCGGAGGTGTAGCCGCCGCACTTGCCCAGCACGCGTACCGGCACCACCTTGGCGTTGTAGGCGGTACCCGCCACACCGGTGCTGTTGTTGGTCACGGCGGCGATGGTGCCGGCCACGTGGGTACCGTGCCAGCTGGAGTTGGCGGCCGGATAGCCTGCGCCGCACTCGTTGGCGCCGTACCAGTCGCCTTCGTCGTTGGCATTGTTGTCGCGGCCACCGCCGTCACGCGCCATCGCCGCGTCGCTGATGAAGTCGTAGCCGGGCAGGATGTTGGCATTGAGGTCGGCATGGTTGGTGATGCCGGTGTCGATCACGGCCACCACCACGCCGGTGCCGGTGGCCTTGTCCCAGGCCGGGCGCACGTTGATGGAGGCATTGCTGGTGCCGAAGCCCCACTGCTCGGACAGGCGTGCGTCGTTCGGGGTCAGGGTGGCCCGCATCAGCTGGTCGACTTCCACGTATTCCACGTTCGGGTCGGCCGCCAGGCGGCGCATCAGCAGTTCCGACTCGGCAACGTCCAGCGGGCGGTCGGCCTTGACCACGGTGGGACCGATCGCCAGCGTGCGCAGCTTCTGCAGGCCCAGCGCGCGCCCCTGCGCTGCCGGCACCGCCGCTGCCGCGGCCTTCAGCGAACTGGCCAATACGGTCGGCGTGGCCACGTCGGTGGCGCCGTCCTTGTACTTCACGATGAAGCGCTGGTGGGTGGGCGCGGAGGCCAGGCCACTCAGCTGCACGTCGCCGGCGAACGCCGGGGCGGCCAGCAACAGGGTCGAAAGAACCGAACCACCGAGTACCACCCATGCACGCGGACGCAGACGCTGCGAATCGTTAGACATCGGTATTCCCTTTAAGTCGAGAGGAGCCGTCGATGCGGCGAGAGTCGGTTCGATCCGTCGCGGGAGACAGAAGGCTTGAATCGAACCTGGAAGACGGATCGGTTTCCCCTGTCAAACCGCCCGATCCCGGACGCTAGTGGTTCGGGCGTGGCCCAACAATGTTTCAGCCCGCTTTCAGGGTTGTGAAAAGTTCGATCTGAGACTTTCCGGGTCAAGGGTTTGTGAATGTGAAGGAATGTGGCGGCAACGGGATGGTCACGACGGACGCAATCCGTGTCCTGCGTCACTGTCTTGCGCGTCAATGACGAGACATTGCTTGCGCAACAACGGGTTAGCGGGGTTTGGATCGTTTCAGCGAGGGGGTCGGGGGCGTGGCTTGACCCGTCCGCCGCCCATGAAAAAGGCCCGCCTGTTGCCAGGCGGGCCTTGGATGCAGGCAGATCGGGTCGGCTCAGCCGTCCAGGCGCACCAGCCAGCCGTGGCGGTCAGGCAGGCGGCCATACTGGATGTCGGTCAGCTCCTTGCGCAGCGACATGGTCACTTCGCCGGCCGGGGCGCCGAGGTCGCCCACGGAGAAACCCTCCCCCTTGAGCTGGCCGATCGGGGTCACCACGGCGGCGGTACCGCAGGCGAACACTTCGGCGATCTCGCCGGAGGCCACGCCCTGCTTCCACTCATCGATGCTGACCTTGCGCTCTTCGACCTTCATGCCACGGTCGCGGGCCAGCTGCAGGATGCTTTCACGGGTGATGCCTTCCAGGATGCTGCCCGACAGCTCGGGCGTCACCAACGTGCCGTCCCTGTAGACCAGGAACACGTTCATGCCACCCAGTTCTTCCAGGTACTTGCCTTCCACCGGATCCAGGAACAGGACCTGCGAGCAGCCCTGGGCCTGCGCCTTCTGCTGCGGCAGCAGCGAGGCGGCGTAGTTGCCACCGCACTTGGCCGCACCGGTGCCGCCCTTGGCCGCACGCGCGTATTCGGTGGACAGCCAGATCGCCACCGGGGCCACGCCCTTGGCGAAGTACGGACCGGCCGGGCTGGCGATCACGTAGTAGCCGGCCTTCTGCGCGCCACGCACGCCAAGGAAGGCCTCATCGCCGATCATGAACGGACGGAAATACAGGCTGGATTCGTCGGCCGACGGCACCCAGCTGGCATCCACGGCGATCAGCTGCTTCAGCGATTCGACGAAAATCTCCACCGGCAGCTCCGGCAGCGCCAGGCGCTGCGCCGAGCGCTGCAGGCGGCGGCCATTGGCATCCGGGCGGAAGGTCCAGATCGAGCCATCGGCGTGGCGGTAAGCCTTGATGCCTTCGAAGATTTCCTGGCCGTAGTGCAGCACGGCAGCGGCCGGATCCAGCTGCAGCGGGCCATACGGGCGCACGTTGGCGCTGTGCCAGCCGGTGTCCTTGTCCCAGCGTACTTCCACCATGTGGTCGGTGAAATGCAGACCAAACCCCGGGGCGGCCAGGATGCGATCACGCTCCTCGCTGCTGCGCGGCTGGGCGGAACGGGTGGTGGTGAAGCTCACGGAAGTCTGGGACACCGGATGATTCCTGTTCTGGTTACGGGGTACGCATGGATTACAGCATGCCGGTTTCGAGCCGGGCGGCCTCGGACATCATCTGCTGGTTCCACGGCGGGTCGAACACCAGCTCGACATCGGCCTCGGCCACGGTCGGGATCATTTCCAGCTTGCTGCGGACGTCATCGACCAGGATGTCGCCCATGCCACAGCCGGGCGCGGTGAGGGTCATCTTGACGTCGACCTCGCGCTGGCCATCGTCCAGGTGCTTGAGTTCCACTTCGTAGACCAGGCCGAGGTCGACGATGTTGAACGGTATTTCCGGGTCGAAGCAGGTGCGCAGCTGCTGCCAGACCAGCTTTTCGACCTCCTCGTCGGACGCATCGGCGGGCAGTTCCAGCGCAGGCACCGGGTCCTTGCCAATGGCATCGCCGTTCTTGCCGGCGATGCGGAACAGATTGCCTTCGACGAACACGGTATAGCTGCCGCCCAGCGCCTGGGTGATGTACCCATAGCTGCCGGCCGGCAAGGTGACCGTTTCGCCCTGCGGGACCATGACGGCCTCGCAGTCGCGTTCGAAGTGGACGGGTTCGCTGCTACGGGAGTACATGTGGATCGATATGGGGTCGCGGCCAATTCCCGCAAGGTGGTCATTTTAGCCCAGTGGCCGCCCACGCGCCGGTCACCCCGCAAGCCGGTATCCTGTGGGCGTCCAAAGGAAGAATGCATGCCGCCCACCTCTGCGCCCGCCCGGTCCTACGCCTGGCTCTGGCCCCCGCTGTTTCTGCTTGGTGTCGTCACGGCCACGCTGGCCTGGTTGGTCATTGCACTGCTGAGCGGTCGCCAGGCGGGCTGGATGGCCGTACTGGCCGCACTGGAGCTGGGTTTCATGCTGCGGCTGGGGAAGCTGCAGGCCGGGCCGCTTCGGGTGGGATTGACCGTGGGCTTCACCGTGCTGGTGGCGCTGGCGGCCAACTGGGCCATTGCCTCGGCCTACCTGGGCGGGTCGCTGGGGCTGGACCCGTGGAATTCAGCGTTGCGCATGGGGCCGTTCATGGCGGCCACCTTGATTCAGCTGGCCAACGGGGTTGCCGAGTGGTTGTGGTTGGGGGTGGGCCTGGTGGTTGGGTGGTGGATCGCGCGGTGAGAGCGTCACGACCAACGGTCGTGACCTACCGGCAGGTCGGTGTGCAATCCCGGGTGCGTCACGACCAACGGTCGTGACCTACCGGCAGGTCGGTGTGCAATCCCGGGTGCGTCACGACCAACGGTCGTGACCTACCGGCAGGTCGGTGTGCAATCCCGGGTGCGTCACGACCAACGGTCGTGACCTACCGGCAGGTCGGTGTGCCCGGGTAGGTCACGACCGTTGGTCGTGACCTGGAAACTCAATGCCCGCCGTCCAGGGCTTTCAATTCACTGACCAACGCGCTCGCCGCCCCGGCTCCGTCGCCGTAGAGCATCCGCGCGTTGTCGGCGTAGAACAGCGCGTTTTCGATGCCGGCAAATCCGGTGCCCTTGCCGCGCTTGATCACCACCACGTTGCGCGCGTTGACCACGTCCAGGATCGGCATGCCGTAAATCGGGCTGGCCGGGTCGGTGCGCGCCACCGGATTGACCACGTCGTTGGCGCCGATCACCAGGGCCACGTCGGTGTTGGGGAACTCGGGGTTGATGTCGTCCATGTCGGCGATCAGGTCGTAAGGCACACCCGCTTCGGCCAGCAGCACGTTCATGTGGCCCGGCATGCGCCCGGCCACCGGGTGGATCGCGAACTTGACCTTGATCCCACGCTCGATCAGACGCTGCGCCAGTTCCCATACCTTGTGCTGGGCCTGGGCCACCGCCATGCCATAGCCGGGCACGATCACCACGCGCTCGGCGAACGCCATCAGCGCGGCCACGTCGCTGGCCTCGATCGGCTTCTGCGCACCGGTGATTTCCTGCGCGGCGCCTCCGCCGCCGAAGTTGGAGAACAGCACGCCGCTGATCGGCCGGTTCATCGCCTTGGCCATCAACCGGGTCAGCAGGATGCCGGCCGCACCGACCATCATGCCGGCGATGATCAGCGCCTCGTTGCCCAGCACATAGCCTTCGAAGGCCACCGCCAGGCCGGTGAACGCGTTGTACAGCGAAATCACCACCGGCATGTCCGCGCCACCGATCGGCAGGGTCATCAGCACGCCCAGCGCCAGCGCGACCACGAAGAAGCTGATGATCGCCACCGGGCTCAGGCTCACCGCTGCCCAGATCCCCAGCACGACCATCGCCACCGCCACCAGCAGGTTGAAGGCCTGCTGGCCCGGGAAGGTGACGCGCCGGTCCAGGCGGCCGTCGAGCTTGGCCCAGGCAATGATCGAACCGGACAGCGACACCGCACCGATCGCCGAGCCGATGATGGCCAGCGCCAGCACCGTGGTCGACGGCTGCCGGGCGGCCAGTTCGGCGATGGCCTGCCCGCTCCAGTGGGTGGTATCGCGGTTGACCAGGAACGAGAAGCGCAGCAGTTCGACCGCACCGATCGCGGCCGCCGAGCCGCCGCCCATGCCGTTGTACAGCGCCACCATCTGCGGCATGTCGGTGATCGCCACGCGCCTGGCCGACCCCCAGGCCACGCCGGTACCGATGGCCACCGCCGCCAGGATCAGCGGCACGTTATGCAGGTCGGGAAGGAAGAAGGTTGCCACGGTGGCGATCAGCATGCCCAGACCGGCCCAGCGGATGCCGCTGCGTGCGGTCATCGGCGAGGCCATGCGCTGCAGGCCGAGCAGGAACAGCGTGGCGGCGACCAGGTAGCTCACCTGCACCAGCCACTGCAGCAGTTGCGCGGTGGTCACGTTCAAGGCGCCTTCTCCCCGCCATCGCGCTTCTGGCTGGGCTTGAACATGTCCAGCATGCGTTCGGTCACCACGTAGCCGCCGGCCGCATTGCCCGCGCCCAGCACCACCGCGATGAAGCCGATGATCTTCTCCAGCGGGGTCTGCGCGTGGCCCAGCACCACCATGGCCCCGATCAGCACGATGCCGTGGATGAAATTGGATCCGGACATCAGGGGGGTGTGCAGGATCACCGGCACCCGCGAAATGATCACGTGGCCGGCGATCGCGGCCAGCATGAAGATGTACAACGCCACGAACCCGTCGCTCATTGCAGTCTCTCTCCCAGGCGGTCTTCCCGTCCCTGCATCATAACCATGCGCTGAACCGTTCTGCAGGAGCGGTCAACCGCCGCCGCGCCCGGGCGTTGTCACTGTGTCCCCCCTGCGCGAGCGCTACCCTGTGCTGGTGAGCCCTTCCCTGCCGACCCTGCCCGACGAACTGGAGGCCGCCCTGCCGGTGTCGCTGGATGCGTTCCTGGCCGGGATCGGCCCGCGCGCGTTCCGCTTCGCCGAAGCCGGCCTGCGCCAGCGCGACGACGCGCTGGATGCGGTGCAGGACGCCATGCTGCGCATGCTGGCCTACCGCGACAAGCCGGCCGCGGAGTGGTCGCCGCTGTTCTGGAGCATCCTGCGTCGCCGCGTGGTCGACCTGCAGCGCCGCCGCGGCTTCCGCCTGCGCTTCTGGCGCAGCAGCGACGACCTGGCCGGCGACCATGACATCGACTGGGCCGACCCCGGGCCGGGCCCGGCCCAGGCGCACGAGCAGCGCGATCAGTACGCGGCGCTGGTCAAGGCATTGCGTGCGTTGCCGGCACGCCAGCGCGAGGCCTTCACCCTGCGCGTGCTGCAGCAGCTCGACGGCGCCACCACCGCCGCGGCCATGGGCTGCAGCGAAGGCGCGGTCAAAACCCATCTATCGCGCGCCCGGCAGGCGCTGCAGCAGCACCTGGAGATCGCATTGTGAGCCGCCCCGACACCCCACTTCCCGCTGACGCCGTCCTGCAGCAGCTGCATGCGCACGCGGTGGACCAGCTTTCCCCGGCCACGCTGGCCCGGCTGCGCGCTGCGCGGCAGGCTCCGCAGCGCGCACGCGCGCACGGCTGGTGGCTGGCCACCGCCTGTTCGCTGCTGGTGGCGCTGGGTGTGGGCATCAGCTTTACCGCCCGTCCGCCGGCCGCCCCGCCGGCACAGATGGCGGCCCTCGCCCCGGATGACAGCAGCGAGCTGCTCGACGAGAATCCGGACCTGTACCTGTGGCTGGGCGCCACCGACCTGGCAATGGAGTGAACATGAAACCGCGACTGATCCTGGCCCTGGTGCTGCTGTCGCTGAGCGCGGCCAGCGGCGCGCAGACATCGGCACTGCCGGAATGGGACAAGCTCACCCCGCAGCAACGCGAGGCGCTGGTCGCGCCGGTGCGCGACCGCTGGAACGACGCGCCGCCGCCGCAGCGGGAACGGATGCTGCAGCATGGCCAGCGCTGGCAGGGCATGACCCCGGAACAGCGCGAACTGGCCCGGCGCGGTCGACACCGTTTCGAGAACATGACCCCGGAACAGCGTGAGCAGGCCCGCGTGCTGTTCGCGCAGATGCGCCAGATGACCCCGGCCCAGCGCGACGCATTGCGCGAGCGCTGGGAAAAGATGAGCCCCGCACAGCGCCAGGAATGGTTGAAGGCCAATCCGGTGAAGGACCTGCCGCCCGCGCCCGGGCGTTGATCGTTGCCACGCAGGGCGTGGCGCTACGACGGGGTGCGGTAACGACGGTAGATCAGCCCGCCACCCAACGCGTCTTCGCCAGCAGCTCGTCGTCCCAGTCGAACGCCAGCGCGCCGTCCTTCAGGAACAGCGCCACGAAGTTGTACAGGTTGCGCGCATACATCTCGCTGGCGTGCACCGCGCCCTGGCTGGCCAGGTCGAGCGGGCCGTCCACGGTCACGCCCCCCACGTCGACCGTTTCACCGGGCCGGGTGGCCTCGCAGTTGCCCCCCGTTTCCGCAGCCAGGTCCACGATCACGCTGCCCGGGCGCATGCCCTCCACCATCGCGCTGCTGACGATCTTCGGCGCCGGCCGCCCCGGCACCGCCGCCGTACAGATCACCACATCGACCAGCCGCAGGTGCTCACCCAGCCGGCGCTGCTGCTCGGCCCGCTCGTCATCGGTCAACGGCCGTGCATAGCCGCCGTCGCCCACCGCACTGACCCCCAGATCGAGGAATTTGCCGCCCAGCGACTCGATCTGCTCGCGCGTTTCCGGACGCACATCGAAGCCCTCCACCTGCGCGCCCAACCGGCGCGCGGTGGCAATCGCCTGCAGTCCCGCCACACCGGCCCCCACCACCAGCACCCGCGACGGACGGATCGTGCCGGCGGCGGTGGTCAGCATCGGGAAGAACCGCGGCGCACGCTGCGCGGCGATCAGCGTCGCCTTGTAGCCGGCCATCCCGGCCTGCGAACTCAGCACATCCATCGACTGCGCGCGCGTGGTGCGCGGCAGCCGTTCCAGCGGAAACGCCTGCAGCCCGCGTGACTGGATCATCCCCGCGCGCTCGGCGTCGGCCTGCGGGTGCAGCATGCCGACCAGCACGGCGCCATTCCTGAGCTGGCCCAGCCGCGCCGCTTCCGGCGCCTGCACGCACAGCACGATATCGGCCAGCGCCAAACGCGCATCGTCGGCCAGCTGCGCGCCGACCTCCAGATAGGCCGCATCGGGGAAACCGGCAAGGCGTCCGGCGCCGGGTTCGAACCAGGCCGTCGCGCCGAGCGCGATCAGCTTGCGCGCCGTTTCCGGGGTCATCGCCACGCGCCGTTCGCCCGGCGCACGTTCCCTCAGTACCAACACCTCGACAGCCATGCATGTCCCCGAGCAGCGGTAGGTGGGGTGATCGTAACCCGATCCAGCCGCAGCTCGACCATGCATGGGGGGCGGCCGCCGGGTAGCCCCCGGAGGGACGCTAGAAAACATGGATGTTTTCTAGCAGCCTACAAGGACGTACTTGCGGCGTGTCCCGGAGCGGGGCTGCCCGGCGGCCGCCCCGGCACGCAGCAGGGAGGCGCTGCTCTCTGCTGGCACATTGAACCGGCTCAGTGAACCGTGGCGCCCTTGGTGTCCAGGCGGTCGATCACGCCCTGCATGGCGCTGTCGAACGCGCCGTCGTCGATATGCGCGCGCAGGCGGCCCAGCCGCACCATCACCGCCAGCTCTTCCGGCGAGGCCACGCAGAAGCGCACGCCGCGGCGGTTCACGAACAGCAGGCGCTGCGAAATCGGACTGACCCAGGACAGCTTGCCGGCCTGCACCTTGCCGTCCTTGTCCACGAAGTCCAGCCAGCTGCCGATCTCCAGACCGCGGAAGCGGTCCGCATCGGCATTGTCGAAATCGGTCACGTCGACCTTGCCGCCCAGCTCCACCGCCGCGCTCTCCGAGGCGGGCGGTGCGGGCAGCACCACCTGCGGCAGCTCCGGCAGCGCGCGCTCCAGCTCCGGCCGCGACTCGGCGATCGACTGCAGCGTGTCGTGCAGCGAATCGATCGCCGCGGCGGCGCCATCGGCATGCACGCCCACGCTGGCAAACACCTTGCGCAGCACCGGGTGCCACGCCTGCAGCCACGGCTTGCCGACCACGTGCCGGCGCGCTTCGGAAACTTCCTCCAGCACCCCGTCGGCCAACGCCAGGGCCTCGCTCACCGACGCGCCATCATCGCCTTCGCGCAGCACCGCCAGGGTCAGGTGGTGCTGCCAGGGCTGGCGCAGGAACTCGCCGATCGCCTGCGGCAGGGTCGTATCGGCAATGCGCCAATCCAGTTCGGAGGCCGCACGGCTGCGCGCCACCTCCAGTTTTTCCTGCCCGCGCTGGGTTTCGGCCGCGCGGCGCTCGGCAATCTCGATACGCCGCCGGTGCTGGGTCAGGAAATCGCGGAATTCTTCCTCCAGGGTCAGGAAGATCGCCAGGTTCTCGTTGAATTCGGCGACCAGCCGCTCAATGATCTCCTCGACCTTGCCCATCAGCACCCGCTCGGCCTGGCTCTCGCCGGTGTTGCCTTCGCAGGCTTCGGCCAGCGAATTGAGCAGCTTGCGCGCCGGATGGGTCTTCTGCACGAACATGCGGCGGTCCAGCATCGCCACCTTCACGAACGGCACCACCAGGCGGCCGATCAACTCGCGCGAACGCCCTTCCAGGTCCCGCTCGTCCAGCATCACATCGAACAGCATGCCGACCAGGTCGATGGCGTCCTCGTCCTGTGGGTCCAGCCGCGCCTGCGACGGGTCCACGCCCAGACGGGTCGCCCCCGACAACACCTCACTCTTCAACCGCTGCGCCAACGATTCCCCGTCCTCGCCGATCGCCGCGCGCAGCGTCGCGCTGGGCGTGGCCTGCAGCAACGACAGCACCGACATCATCTCGCGCTGGCTGAGCGGCCGCTGCTGGCCCACCGCCACACTGGCAGCGGAGGTCGCGTCTTCGCGCACATGCCGGGTCTGCTGCAGCAGTTCGTGCAGCGCATCCAGCAGCATGCCCTGGTTGCCGCTCATGCCATCGGCGCCGTCACCGGCGCGGTCCTGCGCGGCCTGCGCGGACTGCATGCGGCCCCGGCTGGCCGCCCAGCGGTCGGCGAAGCGTCGTGCCCAGGCCGGCGCCGCGCCATCGTCGGCCCCGCCCTGTTCGCTTTCCAGCGCCTCGACCAGCTCGTCCAGCTCCTGCCGCGGCGACGGCGGGCGCGGCGCGGTGCGACGCGGCGCGGCCATCTGCGGCATGACCCCGGCGGCCGCCAGTTGTTCGTCCAGTTTCTCGTAGCGCTTGCCGATCGGCGCATGCAGGTCGCGCTCGCACAGCTTGATCAGCACCAAGCGGACCTCCGGGGCCAACTCGCAGCCCGCGAACGCCTCATGGATGGCCACGCCGATGTGTTCGGGGCTGATCGGATTGCTGTCCGCGTCCAGCTCCAGCCCGCCGGCGATCCAGCCCAAGCGGCGGTCGAGCCGACCCAGCACCGGCTTCCAGTCGCGCAGCAGCACGGTGGCGAAGTTGCGCACCGCCAGCCGCGACTCCAGCACATGCTCGGGGACCAGGCTCAACCCTTCCTCCACCTGCCCGGCAAGGGTCGCTTCGGCCGACAGCGGCGTGCCGCGCTCCAGCGCGTCCCAGGCCTGCGCCAGGTGGCCGCGGAAGCCGCCCACGATGTCCTCGCGACGGCGCCGCAGTTCACGCATGCCGTCCAGGAACAGCAGCTGCGACGCGCCGGCGGTGCCGGCGCGGTCGAACAGCACGTCGTCGAAGCGTGCCAGCACGGTCGCGAACGACTCGGCCAGGCCCGGAAGGGCCGCCTCGCGCGCGAGCTTCAACAGCGCCGGGTCGCGACCCGGTTGCCCCGGAATGGTGGGCGTGGCGATCATGCGAAAAGGCTCCCCACCCTCGCTGGTACAGGATGCAGCATGGATACGACGGACGCGGGCGTCCCCAAGACGCCAGCACACGAATGGTAGGACGGCCCGCCGGTCCGGGACAGTGAATCAGTCCTCACTTTCAACCTCATGGCCGGGGACGGCAGGCCTTGTATCGTAAGGCCAGCGCGGGTGGGAAGCGAGTACAGCGACGTGAAGGAATGCCATTAATTAAGTGAGGTTCATCACGCTTTGTCGCAAACGGCCTGGAGATGACCGGATCCCGTGTCACAAACCGCCGCGACTATAATCAAGGCACCGAAATGCCTGATTGAGACCCCATGCTCGACACCCCCGCGCTGCAAGCCCTGGACGCCCGCCGTTCGGTCCCCGCCCTGCAACTCGGGGCTCCCGGGCCGGACCCGGCCACCCTGCTGCGGATGCTGGCCTCGGCGGTGCGCGTGCCCGACCACGGCAAGAAGGTGCCCTACCGGTTCCTGCGCATTGCCGGCGATGCCCGCCTGCAGCTGGGCGAGTTCCTGGCACAGCGCAGCCGCGAGCGCGACCCCACCGCGTCCGAGGCGCAGGTGGAGAAGGATCGCCAGCGTTTCGCCCATGCCCCGCTGATCATCACCGTCATCGCCAGCCCCACGCCGAGCCCGAAAGTGCCCGAGCAGGAACAGCTGATGACCGCCGGCTGCGTCTGTTTCGCCCTGTTGCAGGCGGCGCAGGCGCTGGGCTTCGGCGCGCAGTGGCTGACCGCGTGGATGGCCTTCGACCCGGCGGTGCACGCCCGCCTGGGCCTGGCCGCGCATGAACGCATCGCCGGCTTCATCCATATCGGTACGCCGAAGGTCGAGGCCCCCGAACGCGAACGTCCGGATCCGGCCGCGCTGCTGCAGGACTGGGTGGGCTGAGTGTCCGACCCCGCTCCCGTGCGCGCCCCGCTGTACCTGGTCGATGCCAGCCTGTACGTGTTCCGCGCCTGGCATTCGATGCCGGACGAATTCCAGGACCAGCAGGGCTGGCCGACCAATGCGGTGCACGGCTTCGCCCGGTTCCTGCTCGACCTGCTCGAGCGCGAACGCCCCCGCCACATTGCCATCGCCTTCGACGAAGCGCTGGACAGCTGCTTCCGGCACGGTCTGTACACCGCCTACAAGGCCAACCGCGAGCCGGCGCCCGACGCCCTGCGCCGCCAGTTCGCCCACTGCAAGGCCCTGTGCGTGGCGCTGGGCCTGACCGTGCTGGCCCACCACGACTACGAGGCAGACGACCTGATCGGCAGCGCCCTGCATGCGCGCCGCCCGGCCGGCATGCGCGGGGTCATCGTCTCGGCCGACAAGGACCTGTCGCAGCTGCTGTTCGAGCATGACGAACAGTGGGACTACGCACGCAACCAGCGCTGGGGCATGGCCGGGGTCAAGGCGCGCCACGGCGTGCATGCCCACCAGATTGCCGACTATCTTGCCCTGTGCGGCGATGCGGTCGACAACATCCCCGGCGTGACCGGGGTCGGCGCCAAGTCGGCGGCGGTCCTGCTGGCCCATTTCGGCAGCCTGGACAGCCTGTACGAACGCCTGGACGAAGTGCCGTTCCTGCGCCTGCGTGGCGCCGCACAGATGGCGGTGCGCCTGCGCGAACAGCGCGAGCACGCGCTGCTGTGGCGGCAGCTGACCACCATCGCGCTGGATGCCCCGCTGGATGCGGCGCAGGCCGATTTCAGCCGTTCCAGCGCCGATGCACAGATGCTGCAGGGCCTGTGCGACGCGCTGCGGTTCGGCCCGCTGACCCGGCGCCGCCTGTTCAACGCCGCCGGCCTGTCCGACCATTCCTCACCTGCCAGCGAGTTCGCATGAGCCCCGACACGCAAGCCCCGAAAGTCGTCTACGAAGGCAAGTACCAGCGCATGGTGGTCCGCGGCAGCTGGGAATACAGCGAGCGCACCCACGCCGGTGGGCTGGCGGCGATCATCATCGCGGTCACCCCCGACGACCACGTCCTGTTCGTCGAACAGTTCCGGGTACCGCTGCAGGCCAGGACCATCGAAATGCCCGCCGGCCTGGTCGGCGACATCGACGCGGGTGAGTCGATCGAAGCCTCGGCGGTGCGCGAACTGGAAGAAGAGACCGGCTGGACCGCCGACCACGCCGAGGTGCTGATGATCGGCCCCACCTCGTCCGGTGCCAGCAGCGAAAAGATCGCGTTCGTACGGGCCACTGGACTGCGCCGCGTCGGTGAGGGCGGCGGCGACAGCAGCGAGGACATCACCGTGCATGCGGTGCCGCGCGCCGGCGCGGCGGCCTGGCTGGTGGAGAAGATGGGCCAGGGCTACCAGCTGGACGCCAAACTGTGGGCCGGGCTGTGGATGATCGAACACCATCTGGATGGCACCCCGCGTGGCTGATGCAGGCACGACGGCGCCGGCGCCGCTGCTCGGCGGCGATGATCCGGCCATCTACTCCATACACCGGGCACACGGTGCCTCGCCGTACGTGCTGCTGGCCGACCATGCCGGTCAGCAGGTGCCGCGTGCGCTGCAGGGCCTGGGCCTGCCGCAGGGCGAGCTGGACCGGCATATCGGCTGGGACATCGGCATCGCCGGGGTCACCCGGGCCCTGGCCGGGCGACTGGATGCCTGGGCGATCGAACAGACCTATTCGCGCCTGCTGATCGACTGCAACCGGCCGCTGGCGTCGCCGACGCTGATCCCCGCGGTGAGCGACGGTACTGTAGTGCCGGGCAATGCGGGGCTGACCGACGCGCAGCGACAGCAGCGTATCGATGCCATCCATGCGCCCTACCACGCGCGCATCGCGGCAGAGCTGGATGCACGCGTGAACGCGGCGCGCCCGACACTGCTGGTGATGATGCACAGCTTCACCCCGACCATGAACGGCGTGGCGCGCCCGTGGCACGCCGGCGTGCTGTACCACCGCGACACGCGCTTCGCGAACGCGCTGCTGCAGGCGTTGCGCGACGAAGGCGACCTGGTGGTCGGCGACAACGAACCCTATTCGGTCAGCAGCACCAGCGATTACGCGGTACCGGTGCACGGCGAAGGCCGTGGACTGGTGCATGTGGAACTGGAGATCCGGCAGGACCTGATCGCCGATACCGCCGGCCAGCAGGCCTGGGCAGAGCGCCTGGCGCGGATCTTCGCGACCCTCCAGGCGCAGCTGCAGCCCACGTAGCGCCGGGCTTGGCCCGGGCTGCACGCGATCAACCGGCAAACCGATCCGTCGCGCGCACCAGCGCGTCGATGTTTTCCGCCTCGAACGCCGAATGGCCCGAGGCCGGGCAGATTTCCAGCGTGGACTTCGGCCACGCCTTGTGCAGTTCCCACGCGTTCTGCAGCGGGCACACCACATCGTAGCGACCGTGCACGATCACGCCGGGGATGTCGGCGATCCTGTGCGCGTCGCGCAGCAGCTGCTCCTCGACCTCGAAGAAGCCGCCGTTGACGAAGTAGTGGTTCTCGATGCGCGCGAAGGCCAGCGCGAAACGCGGGTCTTCATGGCTGTTGACGAAGTCCGCATCCACATGCAGGAAGCTGGTCGCCCCTTCCCACACGCTCCATGCCTTGGCCGCAGCCAGCCGGGTGGCTTCATCGTCGCTGGTCAGGCGGCGGTGGAACGCGGAGATCAGGTCATGCCGCTCCACCTCCGGAATCGGTGCCAGATAGTGTTCCCACGCGTCCGGGAACAGGCGGTTGGCGCCTTCCTGGTAGAACCACTCCAGTTCCCAGCGGCGCAGCATGAAGATGCCGCGCAGCACCAGCTCGGTGACCCGCTGCGGATGGGACTGGGCGTAGGCCAGCGCCAGGGTCGAACCCCAGCTGCCACCAAACACCTGCCAGCGCTCCACCTTGAGGTGCTCGCGCAGCGTCTCGATGTCGGCCACCAGGTCCCAGGTGGTGTTGTCTACCAGGTCCGCATGCGGCGTGGAACGGCCGGCACCGCGCTGGTCGAACAGGATGATCCGGTACTTTGCCGGGTCGTGGAACTGGCGCATCTTGTCGCTGCAGCCGCCGCCGGGACCGCCGTGCAGCATCACCACCGGCTTGCCCTGCGGGTTGCCGCACTGCTCGAAATACAACGTGTGGCGGTCGTCGACCTTCAGGGTGCCAACGTCGTAGGGGGTAATGGCGGGGTACAGCGTACGCATGGGCGAAGCTCCAGGTGGAATGACAGCCCGCCCGGCGCTCGGCCGCAGCGGTCCTTCATTCTAGCGTTGCCGGCCGTCGTCCCAGGCTGACCCGATCGCGCTGCTCCAGGTCCACCGCGGTATCGACCTGGTCGAAGCCGGCGGTTGCCAGCAGCGCGCGGATCGCGGCGCCCTGGTCCCAGCCGTGCTCGAGCAGCAGCCAGCCGCCGGGCACCAGATGCGCTGCCGCCCCCGCGATGATCTGGCGGATGTCGTCCAGGCCATCGCGGCCCGAGGCCAGCGCCGTGGCCGGTTCGAACCGCAGGTCGCCCCGCGCCAGGTGCGGGTCGCTGCTGGCGATGTACGGCGGGTTGCTGGCGATCAGGTCGAAGCGTTCCCCCGCCAGCGGCGCATGCCAGCTGCCGTGGCGGAACTGGACGTTGTCCAGGCCATGGTGGCGGGCATTGCCCAGCGCCACCGCCAGCGCGCCCGGACTCATGTCGGTGGCCACGACCCGGGCCCGGGGGCGCTCGCTGGCCAGCGCCAGTGCGATCGCGCCGGTGCCGGTGCCGAGGTCGGCGACCTGCAGGGGAATGCCCTCGGGCAGGCGTTCCAGTGCCAGCTCCACCAGCCGCTCGGTTTCCGGGCGCGGGATCAGGGTGTCCGGGGTGACAGCCAGGTCCAGGGTCCAGAAACCCCGCCGACCGAGCAGATAGGCCACCGGCTCACCGGCCAGCCGACGCTGCAGCAGGTCCGCGAAGGCCTGGCCGCTGACGGGGTCGACCGGGTCGGTGGCATGCGCGAACAGCCAGCTGCGGTCCCGCCCCAGCACATGCAGCAACAACAGCTCGGCTTCATGCCGCCCGTCCGGCCCGGGCAGCACGCGCGCGGCGGCGGCAAGCAGCGTTCGGATCTCCTGCGGAGCAGCGGTCATGGCGGGGCCTGGGCGAGGTGGGGGCGCAGTGTAGGTCAATCACGGCATGGGCCGGTCACCGCGCCACGAGGGTGAGGGCTCCGCTCGTTGCCGGACGTCTGTTCAGCCTGGCCGTCACCCGGATAAGCAACGGCTATCACAGCCACGGCCGCGCTTCTGGCTGAATCCCTTGTGCAGCAACGGTTCTGTGATGAAAGCGGCCGATCATTCACTGGACGATCAGCCCATTTCGATAGACTGTGTCTATTGCATAGATGGAATCAATGCATTGTCCTTATCGGAACCAAGCCGCTAACCTGTGTTGGTCGCTTCACCCATCCCCCTTCACCACGAGGAAATTCGATGTCGCTCATCAATACCCAGATCAAGCCGTTTGAAGCCAACGCCTACCAGAATGGCGAATTCATCAAGGTCTCCGACAGCACACTGAAGGGCCAGTGGTCGGTCCTGATCTTCATGCCGGCCGCCTTCACCTTCAACTGCCCGACCGAAATCGAAGACGCCGCCGACCATTACGCCGAGTTCCAGAAGGCCGGTGCCGAGGTGTACATCGTCACCACCGACACCCACTTCTCGCACAAGGTGTGGCACGAAACCTCGCCGGCCGTCGGCAAGGCCCAGTTCCCGCTGGTCGGCGACCCGACCCACCAGCTGACCAACGCCTTCGGCGTGCATATCGCTGAAGAGGGCCTGGCCCTGCGCGGCACCTTCATCATCAACCCGGAAGGCGTGATCAAGACCCTGGAGATCCATTCCAACGAGATCGCCCGTGACGTCTCCGAAACCCTGCGCAAGCTGAAGGCTGCCCAGTTCACCGCCGCCAACCCGAACCAGGTGTGCCCGGCCAAGTGGAAGGAAGGCGAAAAGACCCTGACCCCGTCGCTGGACCTGGTCGGCAAGATCTAAGCCCCCGTTCCACGCAGGTCCCATCCCCATTCCCGTTGCGACGGGAGTGGGGGTGAACCCAAGCCGCTGCCACCCGCGCCGGCTTGGGTTCACCCCCATGCCGCCCAGATGTACCGTAGCGGTACGTCGACGCAGTTCCTTTGCCTGAATCAAGGAGTTTTTCGATGTTGGATGCCAACCTCCAGTCCCAGCTGAAGACCTACCTGGAACGCGTCACCCGGCCGATCCAGATCACCGCGCATGCCGACGACGGCGCCAAGTCGCAGGAAATGCTGGAGCTGCTTGAAACCCTGGTGGGGCTGTCCAACCAGATCACGCTGGACGTGCGCCGCGACGGCGCCGAGCGCACCCCCTCGTTCGCGCTGACCACCCCGGGCCAGGACATCCACCTGGCCTTCGCCGGGTTGCCGATGGGCCACGAGTTCACCTCGCTGGTGCTGGCGCTGCTGCAGGTCGGTGGGCACCCGTCCAAGGCCACCGCCGAGGTGATCGAGCAGGTGCAGTCGCTGGAAGGCGAGTACCGGTTCGAGACCTATTTTTCGCTGTCCTGCCAGAACTGCCCGGACGTGGTCCAGGCGTTGAACCTGGCGGCGGTGCTGAACCCGCGCATCCAGCACGTGGCGATCGACGGCGGGTTGTTCCCCGCCGAGGTCGAGGCGCGCCAGATCATGTCGGTACCCACCGTCTACCTCAACGGTGACGTGTTCGACCAGGGCCGGATGAGCCTGGAACAGATCGTGGCCAAGCTGGACACCGGGTCGGCCAAGCGCGACGCGGCGAAGATCGCGGCCAAGGCGCCGTACGATGTGCTGGTGATCGGCGGCGGTCCGGCCGGCGCTGCCGCGGCGATCTATGCCGCGCGCAAGGGCATCCGTACCGGCGTGGCGGCCGAGCGCTTCGGTGGCCAGGTGCTGGACACCATGGCCATCGAGAACTTCGTGTCGGTGAAGGAAACCGAAGGCCCGAAGCTGGCGACGGCGCTGGAACAGCATGTGCGCGAATACGACGTGGACATCATGAATCTGCAGCGCGCGAGCGCGCTGGTGCCCGCTGGCGACGATGGCCTGGTCGAGATCAAGCTGGAAAACGGCGCGTCGCTGAAGTCGCGTTCGGTGATCCTGTCCACCGGGGCGCGCTGGCGCCAGATGAACGTGCCGGGCGAAGACCAGTACCGCAACAAGGGCGTGGCCTACTGCCCGCATTGCGACGGTCCGCTGTTCAAGGGCAAGCGCGTGGCGGTGATCGGCGGCGGCAATTCCGGGGTTGAAGCGGCGATCGACCTGGCCGGGATCGTGACGCATGTGACCCTGCTGGAGTTCGACAACACGCTCCGCGCCGACGAAGTGCTGCAGAAGAAACTGCGCAGCCTCGGCAACGTGACCATCATCACCAGCGCGCTCACCCAGGAAGTGCTGGGCGATGGCCAGAAGGTCACCGGCCTGGTCTACCTGGACCGCGTGGGCGGCGACGCGCACCGGGTGGCGCTGGAAGGCATCTTCGTGCAGATCGGCCTGCTGCCCAACACCGAGTGGCTGAAAGACAGCGTGGCGCTGTCGCCGCGCGGAGAAGTGGTCATTGACGACCGTGGACAGACCAGTGTTGCGGGCGTATTCGCCGCAGGTGATTGCACAACCGTGCCCTACAAGCAGATCATCATCGCCATGGGTGCCGGCTCGACCGCGGCGCTGGGCGCCTTCGATCACCTGATACGTACTACCGTTCCCAAGAGCAGCGGCGCTGTCGCCGAAGCTGCCTGAAACGTCGGGTCCCCGGTTCGCCGGGGACCCTTTTGCCTGCTGGGTAAACCACGCCATCACCCGGTCCATTACCGTTTAGAGGTACAAGGAAATGAACCTACGTGATCTGAAATATCTGGTGGCGCTGGCCGACCATCGCCACTTTGGTCGCGCGGCGGCGTCCTGCTTCGTCAGCCAGCCGACGTTGTCGACCCAGATCAAGAAGCTCGAGGATGAGCTGGGCCTGCCGCTGGTGGAGCGCGCCCCCCGCAAAGTCATGTTGACCCCGGCCGGGGTGGAGGCGGCCGCGCGTGCGCGCGTCATCGTGGCCGAGATCGAACAGATGAAGGAGGCCGCACGGCGCAGCCGCGACCCGGAAGCCGGCGCGGTGCGGCTGGGCATTTTTCCCACGCTGGGCCCGTACCTGCTGCCGCACGTGATTCCCAACATCCGCGGACGCTTCCCGCAGCTGGAGCTGCTGCTGGTGGAGGAGAAGAGCGACGAACTGCTGCATCGCCTGCGCGATGGACGGCTGGACGCAGCGCTGCTTGCACTGCCGCTGGACGACGACCAGCTGCATGCCGAATTCCTGTTCGAGGAGCCGTTCCTGCTGGCCGTGTCGGGGCAGCATCCGCTGGCGCGTCGCCATCACCTGGATGTGCAGGAACTGTCCTCGCAGAAACTGCTGCTGCTGGAAGACGGGCACTGCCTGCGCGACCAGGCGCTGGCGGTGTGCCGGTTGTTCGGCGCCAATGAAAAATCCGAGTTCCGCGCCACCAGCCTGGAAACGTTGCGGCAGATGGTCGCGGCCGACGTGGGCATCACCCTGTTGCCCACGCTGTCGGTGAAACCGCCGGTGCCGCGTTCGGACAACATCCGCCTGCTCGACTTCGAAGGCGAGGACCGGCCAAGCCGCCGCATCGCCATGGTCTGGCGCCGCAGTTCAGCGATGACCGGCTTCCTGGAGCAGCTGGCCGAACAGTTCAAGCGCCTGCCCGAGAAGCTGTTCGAGCTGGACATCGGCGACAGCGACCGGACCCCGCCGCGGGCGCTCCAGCCCCGGGTGCAGGCGCCCCGCTGAACCGGCAACGGCGGTACGGTCGCATCCGCCGCGGATACGCAGCACAATACGAGAGGGCGGTGCCAGCAGGCACCGCCTTTTGCATGGGTCATCCATCATCCACAGGAGTATCAGATGTCCACCGCCAGCGGCCTGCCGCCCTCCATCACTGTTTCCAGCGCCGACATGGACCGGCTGGACGCACTGCTTGATTCACCCGCTGTAGAACACACCCCGGCCGGCCAGGCCCTGGCGCGCGAGCTGAACCGCGCGACGGTGGTCGACGGGGACGACATGCCCGACGGCGTCGTCATGATGCATTCGCGGGTGGAATGCGAAGATGAGCTGCACGGCGACCGGCATGAGCTGACCCTGGTCTATCCGCGCGAGGCGGACGTGGACCAGGGCAAGGTGTCGATCCTTGCGCCGGTGGGCACTGCCCTGCTCGGCCTGGCCGTCGGCCAGAGCATGGACTGGGACGCGCCCGGCGGCCGCAAGCTGCGCCTGCGGGTGACCGCCGTGCACAACCCTCAGAAGAATTGATCGTCCCTGCCGCGCGCCGCGCAGGGCCCAGGTAACACTCCAGGAGCCGCAATGAGTACCGCAACCCCGTCCAAACTGTCGCAGCTGCGCGATCTGTCCGTGGTGGTCGCCGACACCGGCGATTACGAGGCGATCAAGCGCCTGAAGCCGGTCGACTGCACCACCAACCCCACGCTGGTGAAGAAGGCCCTGGACCTGCCGGTCTATGCGGAGCTCATCGAGCGCGAACTGGCCTGGGGCCGCACCCAGGCGGGCGACCGCGAAACCATCGTGCACGCCGTGGCCGACCGCCTGACCGTGGGCGTGGGCACGCTGCTGAGCACGCTGGTGCCGGGCCGCGTGTCGACCGAGGTCGATGCCGACCTGGCGCACGACACGGCCGCCACGGTGACCAAGGCGCGCCAGTTCATCGCGATGTACGAAGCGGCCGGCGTGCCGCGCAGCAAGGTGCTGATCAAGATCGCGGCGACCTGGGAAGGCATCGAGGCCGCGCGCCAGCTGCAGGCCGAGGGCATCGACTGCAACCTGACCCTGATCTTCAACCCGACCCAGGCCCTGGCCTGCAGTGAGGCCGGCGCATTCCTGATCTCCCCGTTCGTGGGCCGGATCCTGGACTGGTACGTCGCCAACGGGCAGGCGCCGGCCAGCATCGACGCCGACCCGGGCGTGGTGTTCGTACGCGGGGTGTACGCCGAGTTCAAGCGCCGTGGTTCGCCGACGGTGGTGATGGGGGCGTCGTTCCGCTCCACCGCGCAGATCGAAGCGCTGGCCGGTTGCGACCGCCTGACCATTTCGCCGGACCTGCTGGAGAAGCTGGACGCCGACCACGGCGAGCTGCCGCGCAAGCTGGTGGCGGGTGCCGCCGAATCGGTGGAGGTGACGCCGATCGACGCCGCGACGTTTGCCGCCGACCTGGCCGCCGACCCGATGGCCACCGAGAAGCTGGCCGCCGGCATCGACGCATTCGCCAAGGATCTGGAAGCGCTGCGGCAGACGATTCGCGAACGGCTGTAAGCCGTAGTTGTTACCGATGTAAAAGCGGGACGGATGCTGCGATTGCATTCGTCCCGTTTTCATTTGAGATTTCCGCGAACGGCTGGCGTTTCAGTTCATCCGAGCAGGGCGGCCGTCGGCCAGCCCCGCTCCGGGACACGCCGTAAACCCGCACCCGCCGGCCCAGCTCAGGCCATGCGCAGGCTACCGGCTGTTCGCCAAAACGCATGAAGGTGCCGGGCAAAGCCCGGCACCCCCAGCATCAAATGCAACCAGGAGCTGTTACGCCCCAACCCCGATCGGACAACTCACCCCAGTCCCACCAATCCCGCAATAACCATTCGGGTTTTTGGCCAGGTACTGCTGGTGGTAGTCCTCGGCGTAGTAGTACGCCGGCGCCGGGAAGTCGATTTCGGTGGTGATCGGACCGTAGCCCTTGTCGGACAGACGCTGCTGGTAGGCATCGCGGCTGGCCAGGGCTGCCGCGTGCTGCGCCGGGGTCGTGGCATGGATCGCCGACCGGTACTGGGTGCCGGTGTCGTTGCCCTGGCGCATGCCCTGGGTGGGGTCGTGGTTCTCCCAGAACACCTGCAGCAGCTGCTCCACGCTGATGATCGCCGGGTCGTACACCACCTCCACGATCTCCGTGTGCCCGGTCAGGCCCGAGCAGACTTCTTCGTACGTCGGGTTGGGAGTGACCCCGCCCGCATAGCCCACCGAGGTCGAATACACCCCCGGCAGCGTCCAGAACATGCGCTCGGCACCCCAGAAGCAGCCCATCGCGAAGCGGATGCGCTCCAGCCCGGCGAAGCCGTCCTTGAGTGGGTGGCTGTTCACGTAGTGCTGGTTGTGCAGCGGCAGCGGGTGCTCACGGCCCGGCAGCGCCTCGTCGGCGCGCGGCAGGCGCTGCTTGAATGCTCCAATGCCCAACAGGCCTTTGGCAATTCCCAACATGGCGGTCTCCTAGGCCGGCGAGAGGCCGGCGCTTTCGTCACCGTCGAATATGGGGTCGTCCGGCGCCCCGCCCAAGTCCAGCCGGGCCACGATCTGTTCCGCCTCCGGGCGGGCCAGGTCCGGAACGCAGACCCGCAGCACCCCGAACAGCGGCAGCTCGCCCATCCCGCCCAGCAGCTGCTCGCCGAACACGAATGCGGGAATCCCGGCCGCCTCCAGCGCGTGCTTGACCAGATGGGCGTCGAACAGGTTGTCGGCCTGGTAGATCACATGCATGGGAGGCTCCCGTGGGGTTCTGGGGCAGCATACGCTGGCGCTCGAATGAGTGCCGACCAACGGTCGGCACCTACCGTCTGACGCGTCCCGGGGGGACGCGTTAGACTGACGATCTTTCTGCCTTCTTCCTGCGCATCATGTCCGAGCCTACTGCCGCCCCCACCGACGCCCTTCCGGAAGCCCCTGAAAAGCGGGATTTCATCCGTCAGATCGTGCGCGAGGACCTGGCCGCCGGCAAGCACCAGGCCATCAAGACCCGCTTCCCGCCCGAGCCCAACGGCTACCTGCATATCGGCCACGCCAAGTCGATCTGCCTGAACTTCGGCATCGCCGGTGAGTTCGCCGGCGTGTGCAACCTGCGCTTCGACGATACCAACCCGGCGAAGGAAGACCCCGAATACGTGGCCGCCATCCAGGACGACGTGCGCTGGCTGGGCTTTGAATGGAACGAACTGCGGCATGCCTCGGACTACTTCGACGCCTACTACCTGGCTGCCGAGAAGCTGATCCGCGACGGCAAGGCCTATGTCTGCGATCTCTCGGCCGAGGAAGTGCGCGCCTACCGCGGCACCCTGACCGAACCCGGCCGACCCTCGCCCTGGCGCGACCGCAGCGTCGACGAGAACCTGGACCTGTTCCGGCGCATGCGCGCCGGCGAGTTCCCGGACGGCGCCCGCACCGTGCGCGCGAAGATCGACATGGCCAGCGGCAACATCAACCTGCGCGACCCCGCGCTGTACCGAATCAAGCACGTCGAGCACCAGAACACCGGCAATGCCTGGCCGATCTACCCGATGTACGACTTCGCCCATGCCTTGGGCGATTCGATCGAAGGCATCACCCACTCGCTGTGCACCCTGGAATTCGAAGACCACCGCCCGCTGTACGACTGGTGCGTGGACAACGTGGACTTCGCCCACGACGACGCGCTGACCGCCCCGCTGGTCGAACGCGGCCTGCCGCGCGAAGCCGCCAAGCCCCGCCAGATCGAATTTTCACGCCTGAACATCAACTACACCGTGATGAGCAAGCGCAAGCTGATGGCGCTGGTCACCGAGCAGCTGGTGGACGGCTGGGAAGATCCGCGCATGCCGACCCTGCAGGGCCTGCGCCGCCGTGGCTATACGCCGGCGGCCATGCGCCTGTTCGCCGAACGGGTGGGCATCAGCAAGCAGAATTCGCTGATCGACTTCAGCGTGCTGGAAGGCGCCCTGCGTGAAGACCTCGACGCCGCCGCCGCACGCCGCATGGCCGTGATCGACCCGCTCAAGCTGGTCCTGACCAACCTGCCCGACGGCCATGTCGAAACCCTGACCTTCGCCAACCACCCCAAGGACGAGGCGTTCGGCAGCCGCGAGGTGCCGTTCGCCCGCGAACTGTGGATCGAACGCGACGACTTCGCCGAGGTCCCGCCCAAGGGCTGGAAGCGCCTGGTGCCCGGCGGCGAAGTCCGCCTGCGCGGTGCCGGCATCATCCGCTGCGACGAGGTGGTCAAGGACGCCGACGGCACCATCACCGAACTGCGCGGCTGGCTCGACCCGGAATCGCGCCCGGGCATGGAAGGCGCCAACCGCAAGGTCAAGGGCACCATCCACTGGGTGAGCGCCGTGCACGGCGTGCCGGCCGAGATCCGCCTGTACGACCGCCTGTTCTCGGTGCCCAACCCCGACGACGAGTCCGACGGCAGGACCTACCGCGACTACCTCAACCCGGAGTCGCGGCGCACCGTCACCGGCTATGTCGAACCGGCCGCAGCCGCTGCGGCGCCCGAGCAGTCGTTCCAGTTCGAGCGTACCGGCTACTTCGTCGCCGACCGCCGCGACCATGCCCCCACCGCACCGGTGTTCAACCGCAGCGTGACCCTGCGCGACACCTGGTCGGCGTAAGCCCCACCGAATTCGAAAGGCCTGTTCACATGCTGTACGCGCAAGTCCACCTCACCCTGCCCGCCTGGATCCACGACCAGATCGACCTCGGCCGCGCCTATCCCGGCGATGCCGCCAAGGTCGCCCTGGCGATCGAACTGTCGCGGCTGAACGTCGAGGCGCAGACCGGCGGCCCGTTCGGCGCGGTGGTGTTCGGCCCGGACGACCGCATCATCGCCGCCGGCGTGAACCGCGTGGTGCCGCACAGCACCTCGCTGGCCCACGCCGAAAACATGGCCTACATGCTGGCCCAGCAGCGCCTGCAGACGCCGCGGCTGAGTGACGTGCTGGCGCCGATCACCCTGGCCACCTCCTCGCAGCCGTGCTGCCAGTGCTATGGCGCCACCATCTGGGCCGGCATCGACCGTCTGCTGATCGGTGCGAGCGCGCAGGATGTCGAAGAACTCACGCCGTTCGACGAAGGCCCGCTGCCGGCCGACTGGATCGGTGAACTCAACACGCGCGGCATCGAGGTGGTGCGCGACATCGAACGCGACGCCGCCCGCGCGGTCCTGCGTCAGTACGGGGAAACCAACGGTGCGCATTACTGACTCCCGCGCCACCGGCGCGCGTCGATGAGCGGCCTGCTGTGCCTGTGCCGGCAGGGCTTCGAGCCGGAACTGGCCGGTGAGCTCTCCGAGCGCGCCGCCTACGCCAACATCGCCGGCTATGCGCGCACGCAGCGCAATGACGGTTATGTGCTGTTCGCCACCGACGATGGCGCGGCGCTGTCCAGGGCCCTGCCCTGGCGGTCGCTGATCTTCGCCCGGCAGAAGCTGGTGGTGCTGGCCGAACTGCGCGAGTTGGATCCCAGCGACCGGATCACCCCGATCCTGGCCGCGCTTGCCGGCCAGCAGCGTTTCGGCGACATGTGGGTGGAACATCCCGATTCGGATGAAGGCAAGCCGCTGGCCGGGCTGGCCCGCGCCTTCGGCAACGCGCTGCGCCCGGCGCTGCGCAAGGCCGGCCTGCTCACCGACAAACCCAACACCGCCCTGCCGCGCCTGCACGTGGTATTCGTCGACGGACGCCACGCCTTCGTCTGCGTGGCCGACACCCGCGACAGTGCGCCCTGGGCGCTGGGCATTCCGCGCCTGAAGCTGCTGCCGGAAGCGCCGTCGCGCTCGGCCTTGAAGCTGGACGAGGCGCTGCTGACCCTGATGAGCCCGGAAGAACGCGAACAGCTGGTCCGGCCTGGCATGCGCGCGGCCGACCTGGGCGCCGCGCCCGGCGGTTGGACCTGGGTGCTGACCCGCCAGCACATGCAGGTGATCAGCGTGGACAACGGCCCGCTGCGCGAGCATGTCCTGGACACCGGCCTGGTCGAACACCTGCGTGCCGACGGCTTCCACTGGCAACCCGAAGCGCCGCTGGACTGGATGGTCTGCGACATGGTCGAACAGCCACGGCGCGTGGCCGAGCGCATGGCCACCTGGTTCCGCGAAGGCTGGTGCCGGCATGCGATCTTCAACCTCAAGCTGCCGATGAAGAAGCGCTGGGACGAAACCCGGCTGTGCCTGGACCTGTTCCAGGACCAGGCCGGGCGCCCGTTGAACGTGCGCGCCAAGCAGCTGTACCACGACCGCGAAGAGATCACCGTACTGGCGTGGTGAGCCGCCCGTCCGCCACGGTCATTCCGTGGCCGGACCGCGGAACCGCTGCAGGCGGACGACCCGGGTGAGCGTTTCCTGCAGTTCCCTGCGTCGGCTGTCATCGGTGGTTGCGCCGAGTTGGCGACGCAGGTCCTTTTCAATGACCCACAGGTCTTCGATGAGTCCGTCGACACCCGGTCCGGTCACCGGAGGCTGCCGCGTATCGCCTGGCGCACTGCGGCAGTATTCCAGGGACAGCGGCAGGTCCCGGTCCAGCAGCTCCTGCAGACGGGCCCCGGCGTCCACGGCCGGTTCGCTTGCGTGCCCCATCCCATGCGGATGCCCCACGTTGTTGATCTGGATGAGCAGGTCGCGCACCTGCGCCTTGGCCGCGTCCGGCGCCTTGGCGATGGCTTCGGCGGTGCGGGCCCGCTCTTCCTGTGGCCGCAGTTTTCGCCACAGGGCACTGATGGGCGGAATGGGAGGAATGGGGGAGGCCATGAAGCTCCGAAGGGTCCGGGGAAACAGGTACGCGTCGCCCTACCGCCCGTCCACCATGGCCACGCCCGTTCAGTCTGCCCGGGTATCCGGCCGCATCACTTGCAGATATCGATCACTTCGCGTGCGGAGCGACACGACCACGCCCGATTGAATGCACTCCTATCGCGCCGCGCGGCGCTCAGCGGAAGTGCTTCACCGAGATGCACTTTTCCCTGGCCAACAAGGCGTTCATGTAATCGCCATGGCTTTTGCTGCCCGGCTTGCCCTGGTCAAGACAAAGCTGCCGCTGCTGCGCATCCAGTTCCTTGATGAGCGTGTCGACATCGGGAAGCGCCTGCTTGAAATCCGCCTTCGTCGGCGGCTGGTCCCGCGCCTGGGCGACGAAACTGCGCAGCCGGGTTTCGGCCCGGTAGCCCGCGTTGCCCACCGCACTGGCACTGCGCGGCACATTGCGCATGGAAGTGAGCAGTGCGCTGAATCCTTCCATCGCCTTGTCCGGCTTGGCGGACATCCGGCTGGACGTGGACGGGGGCAGCAGGTGGCGGACGATGGTAGAGAAGGTCATGGCAGCGTTTCCGGAAAAAGGACGACGCGGCATGCTGCGGGACTCCCCGGACAGCGCCAGCCGCGCGGCATTCTCCACAACGCCACGGCGAGGCGCTTCCAGATTTCGATCAACGTCGCATTACAGCCCGGCCGCACGCTTCCACAAGGCCGACACCAGCGGCGGCAGCTTGCCAGCGCAGCCCAGTACGCGGCCCCGTGCCAAGGTCAGGTGCATCTCGTCATTGGAGAAAACAGTGTTGATTGCGTCAAATCCGTACGCGGACACCGTGTTGTCGCTGCGTCGTTCGCGGGCCCAGCGCTGCAGCCGCTCCGTCGACGCCCAGTCCTGGCGCCGCTGGTGCGCGCGCTGCACCAGCGCATGCAGCGCGGCCACGTCGCGCAGGCCCAGGTTCACCCCCTGCCCGGCCAACGGGTGCACGACATGGGCCGCATCGCCCAGGGTCAGCACGCGACCTGCCACGTAGGCGCTGGCGAGCTGGCGTCGCAGCGGGAAGGCGACGCGGCGCGAGGCCAGGGACATCGCCCCCAGCCGCCCGCCGAAAGCACGGGTCAGCGCGGCATTGAATGCCGCCTCGTCCAGGGCCAGCACGCGCTCGGCCTCGGCATCGGGCAGGGTCCAGACGATCGAACTGCGGCGCGCCCCGGCCGGCAGCACCGCCAGCGGGCCGCTCGGCAGGAAGCGTTGCCAGGCGGTGGCCTGGTTGTCCTGTTCGGTGTCGATGTAGGCCACCACGCCGCGCTGCCCGTACTCCTGGCGGCTGACCTGTAGCCCGGCCAGGCGGCGCAGGGTCGAATCGGCGCCGTCGGCGGCAATCGCCAGCGTCGCCTCCAGCCTGCGCCCATCGTCCAGCCGCAGGCGAACGCCGTCGCCGTCCTGCTCCAGCGCCTCGACCCGCGCCGGGCAGCACAGCTGCACGCCGGCGCCCGGCAGGGCGGCCCAGAGCCGGTCGACCAGCAGGTCGTTCTCGACGATCCAGCCCAGCTGTTCGCGGCCAAGCCGATCGGCATCGAACTGCAGTTCGTCGCCACCGGCGGCATCCCAGACCCGCATGCGCCGGTAGGCACATGCGCGCGCGGCCACGATCGACGGCCATACGCCCAGCGTGCCCAGCAGCTGCGCATTGTCCGGGGCGAAGGCATACACGCGCAGGTCCGGCTGCTGCGGTTGCCAGGCGGTCGGCTCACGGCCTTCCACCAGGGTCACTTCCAGCCCGGCATCGGCCAGGGCCAGCGCGCACGCCGCCCCGACCACGCCACCGCCGACCACGATCACATCGCGTGCGCGGCGGCTCATGCGCCCGCTCCCCGGCACAACGCCGGCACATCGCCACGGAAGCCCATGGCACCGCCGACCAGCAGCGACTGCATCGACGTCGCCTGTGCCGCCAGCAGGCCCAGGCTGCGCAGCGGGCGCAGCAGCGGCGCCGGGTTGCTGGTCACGCGCGCCAGCCCGCCGGAGAAGGCGATGGTCTGCGCGCGGTCGTCCTCGCGGCGCGCCACGTGCGCCTGCAGCAGGGCATCGCTGCCCGGGTCGGACGCCGTTTCCAGCAGCTCGGCCAGGGTCAACGCGTCGCGCAACCCCAGGTTGAACCCCTGCGCGCCAAGCGGATGCAGGGTCTGTGCGGCATTGCCCAGCAGCACGGCGCGTTCGCCTGCCGTTGCCCGGGCCAGGACCTGGACCAGCGGATAGGCACTGCGTGGCCCACTGTCCAGCAGGCGCCCGGCGCGCCAGCCGATGGCCTGCTGCAGCCGTTCCAGCCAGGCGGCATCGTCCAGCGCCAGCACCGCATCGGCCTGGTCGCGGGGCACGCCGTGGACCGCGCCGTAGTGACGGTCGCCGCGCGGCAGCAGCGCGGTCGGGCCGGAATCGGTGAAGCGCTCATAGGCGGTCCCGTCGGGCGCGCGCGCCGCGCGCACCCGCGCGACGAACAGGGTCTGCTGGAAGTCGTGCTCGTCCACCCCGATGCCCAGGGCGTCGCGCACGCCGCTGCGGGTGCCGTCGGTGCCCACCACCAGCCGCGCGAGCAGGCAGCGCTCGCCCGTGTCATCGGCGATGAAAACCTGGCGATGGCCGTCCACCGTGTCGCCCAGGCGGAGGAAGCGTGCCGGGCGGTAGCGGGTCAGGTGCTGCAGGCCCAGCAGGCGCGTTTCCAACGCCTGGCCGAAATCGCGGGCGACCACCACCTGCCCGAAGAACGGCCGCTGGTACTGCGCGGCGTCCATCTGCACGCGGCCGAAATCGCCGGCGCGGCTGACCTGGATACGGGTGATCGGGCCGGGTGCCGAGCCCAGCAGCTGCATCACCCCCAGCGCAGTCAATGCATTGACCGTGGCTGCGGCGAAGCTGAGGTTGCGCTGGTCGAACACCGGCGGCAGCGTACCGGCCGCAGCGGCGTCCACCAGGCCGACGTTGCGGCCGGCCCGGTCCAGCGCGATGGCCAGGCTGGCGCCGACCAGCCCGCCGCCCACGATCACTACGTCATGACGTTCACTCATGCCGCCCATGATAGTGCGTGCGGCCCCGCTACGCCCTGCGGTGGCAGGCGCTAGAATGAACGCCGGACCTCCAACGCCCCTGCCCATGACCACTGCCCAACGCGCCTTCATCCTGTTCGTGCTCGTGCTGCTGATGGCCGCGACCCGGGTCAATCATTTCGCCGCGATTCCCGATGCCTCGTGGGCCGTGTTCTTCATCGGCGGCTTCCAGCTGCGCCGCTGGACACGCTGGGCCTTCCCGCTGCTGATGGTGCTGGCGATCGTGATCGACGTGCTGGTGATCCGCGCCAGTGGCATCGGCTACTGGCAGCACTATTGCGTATCGCCGGGCACGGCCCTGCTGGTGCCGGCCTACTTCGCGATGTGGGCTGGCGGGGCCCTGCTGCGCCAGGGCTATGTCAGCGCCGACTGGACCGCGCTGGCCAAGGCCGCCGTCCTGCTGGTGGCCGCCGTGGCGGTCTGCCACCTGTTTGCGCAGAGCGGCTTCTACTGGACCAGCGATGTGGTCGCAGCGCCCACCCTGGGCGGCTGGGCGAAGAACTACGCGGACTGGTTCCTGCCCTACCTGCGCACGGCCGCGATCTACGTCGGCCTGGCCGCCGCACTGCAGCTGGCCACCGAACAGGTGATCAAGCTGAACCAGGCCCGCCGCGACCTGCTGCGCTGAGAACGGCGCACATGGGCAACCGACTCTCGCGCATCTACACCCGCACCGGCGACGACGGCAGCACCGGCCTGGGCGACGGCAGCCGCGTGGCCAAGGACGCGGCCCGGGTCAACGCCTTCGGCAGCGTGGACGAGGCCAACTCGGCGCTGGGCGTGCTGCTGGCCGTGGCCCTGCCCGATGACGTGCGCGCACTGCTGACGACGGTGCAGCACCAGTTGTTCGACCTCGGCGGCGAACTGTGCATCCCCGGCCATGCCGCCATCCAGGCCACCGATGTGGCCGCGCTGGAACAGCAGCTGGACCACTACAACGCCACGCTGCCGGCGCTGAAGGAATTCATCCTGCCCGGCGGTGGCGAAGCGGCCGCGCGCTGCCATCTGGCGCGCACCATCGTCCGCCGTGCCGAGCGCGAGACGGTGACGCTGGCACGCCTGGAGGCGGTCCGGTCCGAAGCGCTGCATTACCTCAACCGGCTGTCCGACCTGCTGTTCGTGCTGGCGCGGGTGCTGGCCCGCGCCGATGGCCATGGCGAGGTGCTCTGGCAGCACTCGCGCCGCCACGGCTGAGCCGCCCCCGCCCGGAACCCTGCCCGCATGCTGGTTTTCACCCATCCCGCCTGTCTGCACCACGATCCCGGCCCGGGCCACCCCGAATGCCCGCGGCGCCTGCAGGTCGTGCTCGATGCGCTGCACGCGGCCTACCCGGGCACGCTGGACTGGCGCCAGGCACCGCCGGCCAAGTTCGGCGAGCTGGCGCGGGTCCACGACAGTGCCCTGATCGACCAGGTGCTGGCCCCGCAGACCGAGCCCCTGCGCCTGATCGACATGGACACGATGACCTCGCCGGGCTCGGCCAGTGCCGCGCTGCATGCCGCCGGCGCCGGCGTCGCGGCCGTCGATGCGGTGATGCTGGGCGACGACCCGCTGGCGTTCTGCGCGGTGCGTCCCCCGGGCCACCATGCCACCGCCGGTACCGCGATGGGCTTCTGCCTGTTCAACAACATCGCCATCGCCGCCGCCTATGCGCGCGACCGGTATGGGCTTGAGCGCATCGCCATCGTCGATTTCGACGTGCACCATGGCAACGGCACCCAGGACATCTTTGCCGCCGATCCGCGGGTGGCGTACTACAGCACCCACCAGGCCGGCCTGTTCCCGAACTCGGGGCTGCGCCGCGACCGGGGCGCCGGCAACCTGCTCAACATCCTGTTGCCGCCCGGCAGCGGCAGCTTCCGCTTCCGCAACACATGGGCCGATGAAATGCTGCCGGCAATCGACGACTTCCGGCCGCAGCTGGTGCTGGTCTCGGCCGGGTTCGACGCCCACCTGCGCGATCCACAGGCCGACCTGATGCTGGAGACCGACGATTTCGCCTGGATCACCACCGAGCTGCGCACGCTGGCCCGGCGCCATGCGGCCGGACGCCTGGTCTCCATGCTGGAGGGCGGTTACGACCTGCAGGCGCTGGCCGAGTGCAGCGTTGCGCACGCGGGTGCCCTGCTGGAACCATGAACCCGGCCCCCTCCGCGCCGGACACCTTCATTGCCCCTATGCAAGGGATGGGGCAAGCTACGATCCGTTTTCGCCTGAATCCGAATCCCGCGTGCGCCGAGCCCTCCGCCTGCTGCCCCTCCCCCTGAGCATCGCCATCTGCCTGCCGGCCATGGCCGACGAGAAACCGGTGAACTGGGGCCTGTGCCCGGTCGCAGACGTGCTGCCCGCCTTCCAGGACGCCCCGGTGGCGGACAAGGCCGCAGCCGAAACCCGCGACCAGCAGCCCACCGACATCGAAGGCGACACCCTGTTCGGCACCAGCACCGTGCCGCAATACCAGGGCAACGTAGCGCTCAAGCGCGGCGACCAGTTCCTGGGCACCGACCACCTGAGCTTCGATACCGAGAGCGGCAACTATGTTGCCGAAGGCAACGTCCGTTACCAGGACGCGTCGATCCGGATGACCGCCAAGCGGGCCGAAGGCAACCAGGAAGCGGACACCCACAAGATCAGCGACATCCAGTACCAGCTGGTGTCGCGCCGTGGCCATGGCGGCGCCGACTCGATCGACCTGCAGGGTTCGGTCGGCCAGATGCACCGCTCCACCTACACCACCTGCGATCCCTCGCAGCCGGTGTGGAAACTGTCCGCCCCGCAGATCGAAGTGGACAACGACGAAGGCTTCGGCACCGCCCGCAACGCCGTGCTCCGGATCGGCAAGGTGCCGGTGCTGTGGGCACCGTACTTCAAGTTCCCGATCGACGACCGCCGCCAGACCGGCCTGCTGTACCCGCAGCTGGGCATGTCCGGGCGCAACGGCTTCGATTACGCCCAGCCGATCTACTTCAACCTGGCGCCGAACTACGACGACACCCTGACCCCGCGCTACATGAGCAAGCGCGGCCTGATGCTCGACAACGAGTTCCGCTATCTGTACGACGGCGGCCGCGGCGAGCTGCAGACCGCGTACCTGCCCAACGACAAGCTGCGCGACAAGGATCGCGGCCAGGTCGAGTTCGAGGGCTACCACAACGTCAATTCGACCTGGCAGGCACGCGCCAACATTGCCTGGGTCAGCGACGAGCGTTACACCGAAGACTTTTCCAGCAAGCTGCTGGGGGTGACCACCTCCAGCCTGCAGAGCCAGATCGGCATCTACGGCACCGGCGAGAACTGGAGTGGCGGCCTGATGGCCGACTACTGGCAGTTGACCGACTACACCCTCACCGAGGCCTCGCTGCCCTATTCGCGCCAGCCGCGCCTGTTCGGTACCTGGGACAAGCCGCTGCTGCCGTGGCTTGAAGTGGGCGTGTACGCCGAAGCGGTGCGGTTTACCCATGACGACGTCAACCAGAAGTTCGGCGCCGATGGCGATTACGAGCGCAATGGCATCGTGACCCCGTATTACAACGGCTCGCGCCTGGACGTGAAGCCGTACGTGTCGCTGCCGTTCGCCGGTGCGTCCTGGTACGTCACCCCGGCCGTGGCCTACCGCTACACCGGCTACGAGCTGGACCGCGGGCTGGCTGACCAGACCCGGGCGCAGGCGCTGCGCGACGCCGGTATCGATCCGGCCACGGCGACCCCGGACCAGCTGCGCGGCAACACCTCGCCGCACCGCGGCGTGCCGATCGCCAGCCTGGACGCGGGCATGTTCTTCGACCGCGAAACCACGATCAACGGCAAGGGCTACCTGCACACGCTGGAACCGCGCCTGTTCTACCTGCGCACGCCGTATCGCGACCAGAGCGACCTGCCGATCTTCGATACCCGCGACTTCACCTTCAGCTGGGGCCAGCTGTTCCGCGATTCGCGCTACACCGGCGCCGACCGCCAGAACGACGCCAACCAGCTGACCATGGCGCTGAGCACCCGCTTCATCGACCAGACCACCGGGCGCGAGCGGTTCTCCGGCAGCATCGGCCAGATCCTGTACTTCGACGATTCGCGGGTCACCCTGCCGGGCCAGCAGGCCCAGATCGAACAGGGCAAGTCGGCCTGGATCGCCGACGCCAACTACGCCATCAACGACCGCTGGAACCTGGGCGCCACCTACCAGTGGGACCCCAAGTACAAGCGTGAGGACCTGGCCAGCGTGCGCGCGCGCTACCTGATGTCCAACGACGGCATCGTCAACCTGACCTACCGCCACCGCCTCAATTCGGGCGCCCCGGCAACGGCGACCAAGGAAGAGCGGACCCTGCTGGAACAGGTCGACCTGTCCTTCCTGTACCCGATCAATGCCACCTGGAGCGTGGTCGGCCGCTATTACTACTCGATCGAAGACAAGGCACCGCTGGAAATCATCGGCGGCGTGCAGTGGGACAGCTGCTGCCTGGCCGTCCGGGCGCTGGCCCGCCGCTACGTGCGCAACCGCGAGGGCGAGCTGAACAATTCGTTCCAGATCGAATTCGTGCTCAAGGGCCTGAGCTCGATCGGCCAGAACACGGACCGCACTTTGCGCCGTGCTATTCTCGGCTATTACCGGGACGACCTCTATCTCGTGCCGCCCAGCACTACCGGTGCGCCCACGCGCGATGACTACGATCCGAACCTGATCCCATGACCAAGACCCTTCCCGTCCTTCTCGCCTCCGTCCTCGCCGTCACCACCGTTTCCGCGCCGCTGCAGGTGCTGGCCCAGCAGACCCAGTCGCTGGACCGCATCGCCGCGATCGTCGACGAGGATGTCGTGCTGCAGAGCGAGCTGGACCGCGCCGTGCAGAACATCAAGGCCCAGTACGCCGGTCGTGAAGGCCAGCTGCCGCCCGACGACGTGCTGAACCGGCAGGTGCTGGAGCGCCTGGTGCTGGTCAAGCTGCAGGTGGCCCGGGCCCAGGGCAGCGGCATCAAGGTGAGCGACCAGGAACTCAACCAGGCGCTGAATTCGATCGCCCAGCAGAACGGCTCCAACCTGGACGCCCTGCGCCAGCGCCTGGCCGCCGACGGCCTGGACTTCAACGACTTCCGCAACTCGGTCCGCGACGAAATCACCGTGCAGCGGCTGCGCCAGAGCTTCGCGCAGAGCCGCATCAGCGTCAGCGAGGGCGAAGTGGACGCCGCGCTCAAGCAGGAAGCCACCGCCGGTACCCAGTACCACCTGGCGCACATCCTGATCGCGCTGCCGGAAGGGGCGACCGCCGAGCAGATCGCCACCGGCCAGAAGAAGGTCGACGGCGTGAAGGCCCTGCTGGACAAGGGCGAGCTGGACTTCAACGCGGCGGCCGTGCGCTACTCCGACAGCCCCAACGCGCTGGAAGGCGGCGACCTGGGCTGGCGTTCGCTGGATGAGATTCCGGGCGCCTTCGCCCAGATGATGAACGGCATGAAGGCCGGCGACGTGGTCGGCCCGCTGCGCGGCCCCAGCGGTTTCCAGCTGCTCAAGCTGGTGGAAGTGCGTGATGCCAGCGCCACCGCCAGTGGCCAGACCATCACCGAATACCATGCCCGGCACATCCTGGTGCGGGTCAACGACCAGCAGGACAACGCCACCGCCAAGGCCAAGATCGACACCCTGCGTGCGCGCATCGCCGGCGGCGCGGATTTCCAGGCGGTGGCCCGCGAATCGTCGGAAGACAGCAACAGCAAGGGCCAGGGCGGCGACCTGGGCTGGTTCCCGGCCGACGCGTTCGGCCCGGACTTCGGCAAGCAGGTCACCGCGCTGAGCGACGCCGGCGTCAGCCAGCCGTTCCGCACCGACGCGGGCTGGCACATCGTCGAACGCGTGGGCAGCCGCCAGACCGATGCCGGCACCGACAACAAGCGTGCCCAGATCCGCGAGACCATCGGCCGCCGCAAGCTGGAAGAAGAATACAACCGCTACCTGCAGGAACTGCGTGGCGAAGCCTACGTGGACCTGCGCACGGGCGACCGCGCCCAGGCCACCCCGGCACCCGCGCCGGCCAAGCCCTGAGCCGGCGCCGATGCTCCCGCAGCTCGCTCTGGTACCGGGCGAGCCCGCCGGGATCGGCCCGGAACTCTGCCTTCGCCTGATCCAGCAGCCGCGCACCGATTGCCGGCTGCTGGCGTTCGCCGACCCCGATACGCTGCGCGCGGCGGCCACGGCGCTGTCGCTGCCCCTGACCCTCCTGCCTGAGGATGCCATCGCCCGCCAGCCGGGCGATCTGCCGTTGTGCGACGTCCCCAATGCGCGGCCGTCGCGCTTTGGCCAGACCGACCCGGCCAACGCCGGCGCGGTGATCGGCGCGCTGCTCCAGGCCGGCCAGGCCTGCCTGGACGGGCGCGTGGACGGCGTGGTGACCGGCCCGGTGCACAAGGCGGTGATCAACCAGGGCGGGATCGCCTACAGCGGCACCACCGAACTGCTGGCCGACCAGGCCGGCGTGCAGGTGGTGATGATGCTGGCCAACGACATCGTCCGGGTGGCCCTGGCCACCACCCACCTGCCGCTGCGCGCGGTGGCCGACGCGATCACCGCCGACGGCCTGGCGGCCACCCTGCACACCGTGCACGGCGCCCTGCGCGACCAGTTCGGCATCGCCGCGCCGCGGATCGCGGTGCTGGGCCTGAATCCCCACGCCGGCGAAGACGGTCACCTGGGCCGTGAAGAACTGGACGTGGTGATCCCCCTGCTGGAGCGGCTGCGCGCCGACGGCATGGACCTGGTCGGGCCGTTGCCGGCCGATACCGCGTTCCTGCCGCAGAAGCTGGCCGGGTTCGATACGGTGCTGGCCATGTACCACGACCAGGGCCTGCCGGTCCTGAAATACAGCGGCTTCGAGCAGGCGGTGAACATCACCCTCGGCCTGCCCTACCCGCGCGTGGCGGTGGACCACGGCACGGCGCTGGAGCTGGCCGGTCGCGGCATTGCCGATCCCTCCAGCCTGCTCGCCGCCACCGCCTTGTGCGCCCGGCTGGCGCGGCAACGTAAAATGAGCGCATGACCTCTTCGCATTCCCCCTCCGCGCCCGGCTTCACCGCCCCGGCCAAGAAGCAGCTGGGCCAGCATTTCCTGGCCGACCGCAGCTACATCGACAAGATCGTGCTGGCGGTCAACCCGAAGGACGACGACCGCCTGGTCGAGATCGGCCCGGGCCAGGGTGCGATCACCCTGCCGCTGCTGCGCCGCCACCCGCGCCTGACCGTGATCGAGTTCGACCGCGACCTGATCGCACCGCTGACCGCCGCCGCCGCGCCGCTGGGCGAGCTGACCATCGTGCACCGCGACGTGCTGCAGGTGGACTTCACCGAACTGGCCGGTGACGGCCAGATCCGCCTGGTCGGCAACCTGCCCTACAACATTTCCTCGCCGATCCTGTTCCATGCCATGGAGCATGCGGCGGTGATCCGCGACATGCACTTCATGCTGCAGAAGGAAGTGGTGGACCGCATGGCCGCCGAGCCGGGCAGCAAGGTCTATGGCCGCCTGAGCGTGATGCTGCAGGCCTGGTGCAGGGTGACGTCGCTGTTCGTGGTGCCGCCGGGCGCGTTCCGGCCGCCGCCGAAGGTGGATTCGGCGGTGGTCCGCCTGGTACCACGGGATCCGGCCACGGTCGGCATCCTCGATCGCAGGCGTTTTGCCGAAGTGGTCCGGGCTGCCTTCGGCCAGCGCCGCAAGACGTTGCGCAATGCGCTGAACGGGGTGGTCACGCCGGACCAGTTCGACGCGGCCGGCGTGCGCAGCGATGCGCGCGCCGAGCAGCTGGAAGTGGCCCAGTTCATCGCGTTGGCCAACGTGCCGCGCGCGGAAGATTGAAACTCCCTCTAAACTGTCTGCATGAACGACGCTGCACACTATGCGATCTCGGTCGAGGTCGCCCCGCGTTTCCTGGATGACCAGTCCATGCCGGAGGACGGCCGCTATGCGTTCGCCTATACGATCCGCATCCACAATGCCGGACGCGTGGCCGCCCGGCTGGTGGCGCGGCACTGGCGGATCACCGACGGCAATGGACGGGTCGAGCATGTGGACGGCGATGGGGTGATCGGCGAACAGCCGCGCCTGCGCCCGGGTGAAGACTTCCGTTACACCTCCGGTGTCATGCTGGAAACCGAACACGGCACGATGCAGGGGCATTACGACATGGTGGCCGATGATGGCACCGAGTTCGCCGCCCCGATCGCACCGTTCGTGTTGACCGTTCCGCGCACGCTGCACTGATGGAGGCGCACGCATGAGTGTCTGGGCCATCGGCGACCTGCAGGGCTGTTACGAAGTGACCCAGCGCCTGCTGGAGAAGATCCGCTTCGACCCGGCGGTGGATACGCTGTGGTTCTGTGGCGATCTGGTCAACCGCGGCGGACAGTCGCTGGAGACGCTGCGGCTGGTGCATTCGCTGCGCGCGTCCAGCGTGGTGGTGCTGGGTAACCACGATCTGTCGTTGCTGGCCGTCGGCGCGCGTTCGGAAGAGGAGCAGCGCAAGGTCAATCCGGACCTGCTGCGGATCGTGCAGGCCGAGGACCGCGACACGCTGCTGGACTGGCTGCGCATGCAGAAGCTGGTGCACGTGGACCGCGAGCTGGGCTGGATGATGGTGCACGCCGGGCTGGCCCCGAAGTGGACCACGCAGCTGGCCGAGAAGCATGCGCGTGAGGTCGAGCAGCAGCTGCATGGCAGCGGCTACCGCAAGCTGTTCCGCAACATGTACGGCGACAAGCCGGTGTGGTCGCCGGGGTTGTCGGGGTATGACCGTTCGCGCGCGATCATCAACCTGCTCACGCGCATGCGCTACTGCACGCCGCGCGGGCGGATCGGGATCGAGGACAAGGGCACGCCCGGCACGCAGGAACAGGGGCTGTACCCCTGGTTCGAGGTACCGGGGCGGGTCGAGCGCGATCTGAAGATCGTGTGCGGCCACTGGTCGGCGCTGGGCCTGACCATCACCCAGGGCGTGCATGCCATCGATACCGGCGCCGTGTGGGGCGGCAAGCTCACGGCACTGCAGCTGGACACCGAAGAACTGCGCGTGGTGCAGGTGCCGGGCCGCGACGTGCCCAAGCCGGTCACCCCGCCGCGCCCGCCAGCGCGCCGCAACGAAGGCGAAGGCAACGGCCGCCCGCCGCGTGGCCCGCGCAATAACAACCGCGGCCCCCGCCAACAACAGCCACGCCGCACGGTCGAACCAAGCGGCAACGAAGGCAACGGCACACCGACCACGGCCTGACGCGCATATCGGTGTGAATAAGCGACCGCATCTTCTGGACGCTGGGTGACGCGTAGTGACACGCCATGCATGTCTGTTCCGTCAGCGCGCGGAACTACCTGTCAGGCACGTAATCCACGAAGTCGAACGCATACGCGTGTTTCGCATCGGCCGGGTGATGCTCGCGCGCGACTTCCACCCACTTCGCTGAATCGAACGCCGGGAAATGGGTATCCGCGTTTACCTGCGCATCCACCCAGGTCAGGTGCATGTCGGTGGCCTGCGCCATCACCAGGCGAAAAATCTCGCCGCCGCCGATCACGCACAGCTCTTCGGCGCCGGCGGCCTCCGCGAACTGCTTTGCTTCTTCGATTGACGCCACGGCCTGCATGCCGTCAAACGGCACCTGGCCCGAACGGGTCAACACCAGGTTGGGTCGCCCCGGCAGCGCGCGGCCGAGCGACTGCGCGGTCTTGCGCCCCATCAGGATCGGCTTGCCCAGTGTCAGCGCCTTGAAGCGCTTCAGGTCATCCGGCAGCTGCCAGGGCAGCTGGTTGTTCTGGCCGATACCGTGGTCGCGGTCGAGGGCGACGATCAGGGAAAGCTTCATACCGCTACCGGCGCCTTGATGGCAGGGTGCGGGTCATAGCCGTCTATACGGATGTCCTCGAACTGGAAGCCGAACAGATCGGTCACGTCCGGATTCAGCCACAGCGTGGGCAGCGCGCGCGGTTCGCGCGCGAGTTGCTCGCGGGCCTGTTCGTAATGATTGGAATACAGGTGCGCGTCGCCCAGCGTGTGCACGAAATCGCCCACGCCCAGCCCGGTGGCCTGCGCCACCATGTGGGTCAGCAGCGCGTAGCTGGCGATGTTGAACGGCACGCCCAGGAAGATGTCGCCGCTGCGCTGGTACAGCTGGCAGCTCAGCTTGCCGTCCACCACGTAGAACTGGAACAGGTTGTGGCAGGGCATCAGCGCCATCTGCGAAAGTTCACCGACGTTCCAGGCGCTCACCACCAGCCGGCGCGAATCCGGATTGCGCTTGATCTCGTCCACCAGCCACTGCATCTGGTCGATGCTGCCGCCGTCGGCGGTGGCCCAGCTGCGCCACTGCTTGCCGTAGACCGGGCCGAGGTCGCCGTTCGCGTCGGCCCATTCGTCCCAGATCCGCACCTGGTTGTCCTGCAGGTAGCCGATGTTGGTGTCGCCCTTCAGGAACCACAGCAGCTCGTGGATGATCGAGCGCAGGTGCAGCTTCTTGGTGGTGACCAACGGGAAACCGTCGTTGAGGTTGAAGCGCATCTGCCAGCCGAACACGCTGCGCGTGCCGGTGCCGGTGCGGTCCGATTTTTCCGTGCCGTGTTCAAGCACATGCTCGAGCAGGTCCAGGTAGGCTTTCATGCCTTGCCCCCGGCCGTGGCGGGGGTGACCGGCAGCACCGGCTGCAGCACCGGCGCGCGGCGCGACAGGGCGAGCAGCACCAGGCCCAGCACCACCAGCGGCAGGCTCAGCAGCTGGCCGCGGGTGAACCAGTCAAAGGCCAGGTACACGCCGTTGTCGGGCATGCGCACGAATTCCACCGCGAAGCGGAACACGCCATACATCAGCGCGAACAGGCCCGAGACCAGGTAACGGTGGCGCGGGGTGGCCGACACCGCCCACAGCACCACGAACATCACCAGCCCTTCCAGCAGCGCTTCGTACAACTGCGAGGGGTGACGGGCGAACTGATTGAGCGCGCCGGTGGCGAACTGCTCCCGCAGCGCCGGCATGTCCAGCTGGTTCAGCGGTGACGGCAGGCCGGAGGGAAACACCACGCCCCAGGTGCCGTCGGTGTACTTGCCCCACAGCTCGGCGCCGATGAAGTTGCCGATGCGGCCGAAGCCCAGGCCCAGCGGAACCAGCGGCGCCATGAAGTCGATGGTGTCGCCCAGGTGCAGGCGGTGCTTGCGCGACCTGTACCACGAGGCGAACAACACGCCCAGCAGGCCACCGTGGAAGCTCATGCCGCCGTCCCATACCTTGAACAGCAGCAGCGGGTTGTGCAGGAATTCGGCGGTGGCATAGAACAGCATGTAGCCCACGCGGCCGCCCACCACCACGCCGAGCATGGCGTAGAACAGCAGGTCGGAGAAGCCATTGGCATCCACTCCCGGCAGGCGCCCCGCCGCGATCCGCCGGCGCCCCAGCCACCAGGCGGCCATGAAGCCGAGCAGGTACATGATGCCGTACCAGTGCACCTTGACCGGCCCAAGCGAAAGGGCGATGGGGTCGATATCGTGGAAATAGATCATGGGCGGCGCCTTGCAGGTAAGCGGCTATTCTACGACCGCCCGCCGACCTCAAAGTAGCTGGGGGCTGTCCGGAAGGGCGTCGTCCTTCGACCCGGACCCGGGCGGATAGTGCCCGGCCAGTATCGCCGAGACCTCTTCAATGGCCAGCAGCACCGCATCCTGCAGGGCGCCGTCGCGCAGCTGCTGCTGCATGTGCGCGCACACCGCCTGCCACTGCGCCTCGCCGACCTTGCCGCGGAGGCCGCGGTCGGCCACCAGTTCGATGGCGTGGTCGGCCAGCAGCAGGTAGACCAGCACACCGTTGTTCTGCTCGGTATCCCAGGTGCGCAGCTGGGCAAAGGCCTGCTCGGCGCGCTGGCGCGGCGTGACGCCCTGCCACAGGGCCAGCCACGGCAGGTCGGCTTCCACCGCGAACATGACCTGGCCGCCGTGGCGACGCTCGCCGGCGGCGATCGCGTCGGTGATCGCCCGCAGCCGGTCTTCGCTGAAGGCGCGGTGCAGCGAGGGAGCGAACAGATGGCGCCAGATGCGCATCACCAGCCTCCCGAGGCGCCGCCGCCTCCGGAACGCCCGCCGCCACCGCCCCAGCCACCACCACCGCCGAAGCCGCCACCCCCACCGCCGCCCCAACTGCCGCCACCGAAGCCGCCGCCGCCCCAGCCGCTGTTGCGGGCGAAGCGGCCGGCACGGCCGGAGGACGCACCGAGGAACAGGCCGATCAGCCCGGCCAGGCCACTGGCCAGCAACAGTGAGGTGAACAGGAACGCGGCCACGGCCGCACCGCCGCCGCCCAGCAGCGCGCGCAGCGGGCGCGGCAGTCCGCCCAGCAGGGTACGGGCGAAGGTGCCGACGAAGAAGCCGATCACCAGGGCGATGCTGAAACCCTCGCTGCCGCTGCCGCGTGGTGCCGGGTTGGCGCTGACCGGTGCGGGCAGTTCCTCGCCGTCGATCAGCTTGACCAGCGCGGCGGTGCCGTCGGCGAGCCCACCGGCATAGTCGCCGCTGCGGAAGTGCGGGGCTAGGTATTCCTGGATGACGCGGTTGGCGATGGCATCGGGAATGGCGCCTTCCAGCCCGTAGCCGGGTTCGATACGCACCTTGCGGTCGTCCTTGGCCACCACCACCAGTACGCCGTCATCCACGCCCTTGCGCCCGACCTGCCACTGCTCGAACACCCGCTGGGTGAACTGCTCGATGGTCTCGGGCTGGGTGCTGGCCACCATCAGGATCTGCAGCTGGCTGCCCTTGCGCTGCTGCAGGGCCAGCGCCTGCGCTTCCAGCGCCTGCTTCTGCGTGGCATCCAGGGTGCCGGTGGTGTCCACCACCGGCGAGCTCATCGGCGGAATTGCCGCTTCGGCCTGCGCCCATGCGGGCCCGGCCAGGCACAGTCCCAGCAGCAGCAACGCGCGCAGCAGCAGGCGGATGTTCACCGCGTTACTGCGCCGGGGCCTGCTGCGGCTGCGGCGCGGGCGCCGGGGCCGCCGGCTGCGCACCGAACTTCACCGCTGGCGGCTGCGAGATCTGCGCTTCGTTCTCGACCGTGAAGTTCGGCTTTTCCTTGTAGCCGAAGATCTTGGCGGTGATCAGCTGCGGGAACGAGCGGATGTAGGTGTTGTAGTCCTGCACCTGCTGGATGTAGCGCCCGCGGGCCACGGTGATGCGGTTCTCGGTGCCCTCCAGCTGCGCCTGCAGGTCGCGGAAGCCCTGGTCGGACTTCAGGTTCGGGTAGTTCTCGGTGACCACCAGCAATCGCGACAGCGCCCCGCTGAGTTCGCCCTGCGCCTGCTGGAACTGCTTCAGCGATTCGGCGTCGTCGGCATTCACATTGACCTGGCCGACCCGCGCACGGGCGTTGGTGACGTCGGTCAGCACCTGCCGTTCCTGATCGGCATAGCCCTGGACGGTCTGTACCAGGTTCGGGATCAGGTCGGCGCGGCGCTTGTACTGGTTGAGCACTTCGGCCCAGCCGGCTTTTACCTGCTCGTCCTTCTGCTGGATCGAGTTGTAGCCACAACCGGACAACAGGCTGGCCAGCAGGGCCAGCAGGATCAGTCGGGGAGAGATACGCATGGCCGGCTCCGGATCGGGATGGACGCGGCCGGAGAATGGCATGAATAGGGGTTAATTCCCCGTTAGGGTGTCCGGGCGTGACGACCAACGGTCGTCACCTACCCGGTGGGTCCGCGCACCCTTGCCGCGTCGATCGGTTCGCCCCCATCGCCGGATGACTCCGCCCCCCGGTAGGTACCGACCCTTGGTCGGTACGGGCGAAACCAACCCAGGTCGGCTTCGCCCATCGCCGGGTAATTCCGCCCCCGGTAGGTACCGACCGTTGGTCGGTACGGGTTTCACCAATTGCCGGCGCCCGGCACGTGGTGGGCCACGGCGCGGCGGCGCATCAGCAGGTTCAGCCACTCCACCAGCACCGAGAACCCCATCGCGGCGTAGATGTACGGCTTGGGCACGTGCACGTCCAGGCCATCCAGGATCAACACCGCGCCGATCAGCAGGATGAAGGCCAGCGCCAGCATCTTCACGGTCGGGTTGGCGTCGATGAAGCGGCCCAGCGGGTTGGCCGCCAGCAGCATCACCGCCACCGACAGCAGGATCGCCGCCACCATCACCGGTACGTGCTCGGCAATGCCCACCGCGGTGATCACCGAGTCCAGCGAGAACACGATGTCGATGATGGCGATCTGCGCGATCACCAGGCCGAACACCGCCGACGCCTTGGTGGTGGTCGGGTCCTCGTCTTCGCCGCCGGTGATAAGCTCGCGGATTTCCATGCCGCCCTTGATGATCAGGAACAGCCCGCCCACGATCAGCACCAGGTCACGGATGGAAATGCCCATCCCCGCCACGGTGAACAGGTTGGCCTGCATGTGCGCCAGATAGGCCAGCGACACCAGCAGCAGGATGCGGGTGATGCAGGCGACCGCGATGCCCAGCTTGCGCGCGAACGGGCGGCGTTCCTCGGGCAGCTTGCTGACCGCAATGGAGATGAACACCAGATTGTCGATGCCGAGCACGATTTCCAGTGCGCTCAGGGTCAACAGGGTCAGCCAGACGTTGGGATCGGACAGCAGGTCGAGGAACATGGAGACATCCTTACAGGGGGAAATGACGCGCCAGGCGCGTCAGAAGATTCGCGGCGCCAGTACCAGGACCCAGCACACCAGCACATTCATCATCAGCACGAACACCGCCGCCGAGCCCATGTCCTTGGCGCGGCCGGCCAGTTCGTGGAATTCGGCGCCGTAACGCTCGATCACCGCCTCGATCGCCGAGTTGGCAAGTTCCATGGCCAGCACCAGCAGCATCGAGCCGATCATCAGCGCGCGCTCGACCGGGCTCTGGCCCAGCCACAGCGCCAGCGGGGCCAGCACCACCAGCAGGTAGACCTCCAGGCGGAACGAGGATTCGTGCAGCCACGCCGCCCGCAGTCCCTGCCACGACCATACCGCGGCCTTGAAGATGCGCCTTGGGCCGCGCGGCAGGTGCCCGAATTCGTCAGCCACGCAGGCACGCTCCACGGCGGAAAGCGTGGCACGGAGGCAGGTGCAGGGCACGGCAAAGGGTCATGGGCAGCGCATGGACAGGGCGTGAATCCTCCATTTTGCCATATCCGGCACAGTCCGGCCCCCGGCAGCGGACGCCGGGGGCTCTAAGATGGTCCGGCACCCTGCAAGGAGTTCCGCATGTCCCATCGCGTCACCCGTCCCCTGCTGCTCGCCCTGGCGCTGACCGCCAGCCTGCCCGCGCTGGCCCTGGAATCCGCGCCGGCCGCACCGCCGCCGCAGGTTCCGGAACAGGTATCGAACGTGGCCTGGGGCGGCGACATGGCCGCCTTCGCCAAGGCGGACGCGGCCAATCCGCCGCCGCGCGGCGGCATCGAATTCATCGGCAGCTCCTCCATCCGCATGTGGGACACCCTGGCCACCGACTTCCCCGGGCAGAAGGTGTTCAACCGCGGCTTTGGCGGCTCCGAAGTCCGCGACAGCACCTGGTACGCGGACCAGATCGTGATTCCGTATGCGCCGTGCAAGGTGTTCTTCTACGCCGGCGACAACGACCTCAACAGCGGCCGCACGCCCACGCAGGTCCGCGACGACGTGGTCGCCTTCGTGCAGCGCGTGCACCGCGACCTGCCGAAGACATCCGTCGAGGTCATTTCGATCAAACCCAGCCCGTCGCGCGCGCAGCTGCTGCCGGCGGTGCGCGAAGCCAACGGGCTGATCCAGGCCGCGCTGGCGAAGCTGCCCAACACCGGGTTCACCGACGTCTACACGCCGATGCTGGGCAAGGATGGCCAGCCGCGCGCCGCCCTGTTCCGCGAGGACATGCTGCATATGAAGCCGGAGGGATATGCCATCTGGCGCAAGGCATTGGCACCGAAGGTGCAGTGTGATGCGGTGAAGCCGTCCGCGTTGCGCGTCAGCGGTAGATGATCGTGGCCTGGGTGCCGACGCCGGGGTCACTGGTCAGTGCGATCTTCCAGCCGAAGCGGTCGCACAGCCGGCGCACGATCGACAGGCCCAGGCCGGTGCCCTGCGGGCGGCTGGGCTCGGCGCGGTAGAACGGTTCGAACGCGCGCGACAGCGCTTCGGCCGACATGCCGATGCCGGTGTCGCGTACCACCACCCGGTCGTCCAGCACGTCCACGTCGATGCGGCCTTCGTCGGTGTAGCTGCAGGCATTGCGCAGCAGGTTGCTGACCACCACCTGCAGCACCCGTGGCGGCGCATGCAGCTGTACCGGCGCCTCGCTGTGCACGTGGATCTCGACCGGGCGACCGGCCAGCAGCTCGCGTGCGTTTTCCACTTCATAGCGGACGATGTCGTTGACGTCGAACAGCTCGATCTGCGGTTCCACGTCGGCTTCGCGCGCCAGGATCAGGAACGCGTCGATCACCGCTTCCATGTCGCGCCCGGCGCGCTGGATGCGATTCAGGCCCCGGCGCAGGCGCGGGGTCATGTCCTGGTCGCCCAGCGCCATGTCGCTGGCCACCCGGATCACGGTAAGCGGCGTACGCAGTTCATGGCTGGCATCGCGGGTGAAGTTGCGCTCGCGCGCCACGTGCGCGGTCACCCGCGTGGCCAGCTGGTGCAGCGCGGCCGCCAGCTGCCGGGTTTCGCCCTGCATGTCGGCCGGCAGTTTGTCCGGTGCCAGGTCGGCCGCTTCCGGGTGGCCCGGGTTCCAGCGCGACACGCGGCGTGCCAGCCAGTTCACCGGCGAGACCAGCCGCTTGGACGCGCGATAGGTGACCCACGAGGCGCCGTACACCGCCAGCAGGGTCAGCAGCACCGGCACGATGCCGAACCAGAACGCCAGCATCTCCGCGCGCGAGCGCAGGAACACCAGGTACAGGCGACCTTCCGGACGCGCGTCGACCAGCACCAGCTGGTCATCGGCCTTCAGTTCGTGGAAACCCGGCTCCAGGGCGCGCAGGTTGGCCGGCAGGCTCAGCGGCGACTGCCCCGCTTCCAGCAGGTAGCCGCGGATGTTGCGCGTGTTCGGCGGCGGTTGCACCGGCGATGCCGCGTGCAGGTCCCAGAAATACGTCGCCTCTTCCTGCAGCGCGCTGCTGACCAGGCTGTGCTTGATCACCAGCGACACCAGCCACGCGCCCAGCAGGATGCCCAGGCTGGCAAGTACGGCCTGCAGGATGAAAACGATGCGGATCTTGCGCGGCAGACCGTGCGGCATTACGACGTCCAGGGCGGTTCGGATGCCCCGGCGTGCGCCGGGGCATCGTGTCGCATCAGCTCATGGGCTGGGCGATATCGGCAATACGGTAGCCGGCGCTCTGCACGGTGTGCAGCAGCGGACGGTCGAACGGCTTGTCGATGATCTTGCGCAGGTTGTACAGGTGGCTGCGCAGCGTGTCCGAGTCCGGCAGGCCATTGCCCCAGATTTCGCGTTCGATTTCCTGGCGGGTCACCACGCGCGGCGATTCGCGCATCAGGATGGTGAGCAGGCGCAGGCCGATCGGCGACAGCTGCAGTTCCGTGCCGGCACGCGTGGCGCGCATGCTGACCGGATCCAGCACCAGGTCGGCGACCTTCAGCACTTCCGACCCCACCTGGCGACGTTCGCGGCGGATCAGCGCGCGCAGGCGGGCTTCCAGTTCCTGGATCGCAAACGGCTTGGTCAGGTAATCGTCGGCGCCGAAGCCAAGCCCGGTGAGCTTGTCATCCAGCGTGTCGCGCGCGGTCAGCATCAGCACCGGCGTGGACTTGCGGGCGTCATTGCGCAGCCGGCGACAGACTTCGATGCCGTCCAGGCGCGGCAGCATCAGGTCCAGCACCACCACGTCGTAACTGTTTTCGGCGGCAAGCCGGTAGCCGTCCAGCCCATCTTGGGCATAGTCGACCTCGAACCCGCGGCCTTCCAGGTATTCACCGATCATCTCGGAGATATTGCGGTTGTCTTCGACCACCAGCACCAGGCCGGAGGTTTCCTTTGTCTGACGCATGGGAGTCCCTCTTTCTTCAGCTTTGTGAAACATGCCGGATCGTCGGTAGACGCGATGTGAAGCCGCTCACACCCCGCTGAAATATTCATCACAGCAGCGGTTTCAGCAATGGCCAGACGTTCTCCAGCACCCGCGGCTGCGCGGCTGCGGTGGGATGCAGCCCGTCCGACTGCATCAGACCGGGCTTCAGCGCCACCCCGTCCAGCAGGAACGGGAGCAGCGGCACCTTGTACTGGGCGGCCAGCCCCGCATAGGTCTGGCGCAGCCGGTCGCGGTAGGCCGGGCCGTAATTGGGCGGCACGTCGATGCCCAGCAGCAGCACGTTGGCGCCGGCCTTCTGGCTGGCCACGATCATCTTTTCCAGGTTGCCGCGCAGCTGTGCCGGGGTGAGCCCACGCAGCGCGTCATTGCCGCCCAGTTCGATCACCACCACCGACGGGCGGTGTTTCTGCAGCAGCGCCGGCAGCCGGGTCAGCGCCCCGGCGGTGGTCTCGCCGCTGATGCTGGCATTGATGACCGCCGGGGCCGGCGTGATCTGCTGGTTAACCCGTTGCTGAAGCAGGTTCACCCAGCCCGATGTGGCCGGGATATTGTGGGCGGCACTGAGGCTGTCGCCGACCACCAGCACCGCATGCCGGGTGTCGGCACCCCCTTTGGCACTCGCCAGCGCAGGCAACAGCAGCAACCCTGCCAGCAGCCAGAACGTCTGGGCCACGCGGCCCGCCCATTTTGCTCGGTACATTGGAGACTCCTCATCGACAGCCTGTCCCCCCGCAGCGCGCCCGTCGCCATCGCCGCCCACCAGGTGGGCAAATCCGCGCGTGGCCCGGAGGGTGAAGTCCACATACTGGACAACATCGACATGACCGTCCATGAAGGCGAGAGCGTGGCCATCGTCGGCGCCTCCGGTTCGGGCAAGACCACCCTGCTCGGGCTGCTGGCCGGACTCGACCTGCCCAGCCGGGGCGACATCGTCCTGGCCGGGGCCACGCTGGGTGCGCTGGACGAGGAAGCCCGCGCCCAGCTGCGCGCACGCGAGGTCGGCTTCGTGTTCCAGAGCTTCCACCTGCTGCCCGCGCTGACCGCTGAAGAAAACATCGCACTGCCGCTGGAACTGGCCGGGCGTGAAGACCCCGCGCGGGTCCGCGAGGTGCTCGCACAGGTCGGTCTGGCCCACCGTGCGCGGCATTACCCGCGCCAGCTGTCCGGTGGCGAGCAGCAGCGCGTGGCGCTGGCGCGTGCCTTCGTGGCACGGCCGCGCATCCTGTTCGCCGACGAACCCACCGGCAGCCTGGACCAGGCCACCGGGCAGCAGATCAGCGACCTGCTGTTCGCGCTCAACGCCACCAGCGATACCACGCTGGTACTGGTGACCCATGACCTGCGCCTGGCCCAGCGCTGCGAGCGTATCTACCGGCTCGACGGCGGCCGCCTGGTCGATGCCGCCGGAATCACCGCATGAACGTGCTGCGCCATGCCGGGCGTGCGCTGCGCCGGGAATTTCTCGCCGGCGACCTGCTCACCGTATTCGCCGCGCTGGTGCTGGGCGTGGCGGTGATGACGGCGGTGGGCACGCTGGTCAACCGGGTCACGTTGGCGCTGACCAGCAGCGCGGCGGAAATGCTCGGGGGCGACCTTGGCCTGGGCGGCCGCGAGGACGTGCCACAGGCCTTCGCCGACGAGGCGCGCGCGCGTGGGCTGGCCAGCACCCGCATGGTCAGCTTCCCCAGCGTGCTGTTCCATGGCGATGAAAGCCAGATGGCCAACATCAAGGCGGTCAGCGACGGTTATCCGCTGCGCGGCGAACTGCGGGTCAGCCGCGCCCCGGGCGGCGCCGGCGAAGTGGCCGGCACCCCGGCGGCAGGCGAGGCCTATGCCGACCCGCGCCTGATGCAGGCGCTGGGGCTGAAGGTGGGCGACGCCCTCGAATTCGGCGCCGGCACGCTCACCGTGACCCGCGTGCTGCAGGCCGAACCGGATACCTCCGGCGAGCTGATGCAGCTGTCGCCGCCGCTGCTGGTGAACCGCGTGGACGTGGACCGCGCCGGCCTGCTCGGCCCGGGCAGCCGCGCCTCGTACCGGATGATGTTTGCCGGCAGTGCCGGGGCCATTGCCGATTTCCGCGGCTGGCTGCAGCCGCGCGCCAAGGGCCTGCGCATCGTCGGCATTGCCGATGCCCAGCGTGGCGTACGCGGCGCGTTCGACCTGGCCGGCCGCTTCCTGTCGCTGGCCGCGCTGCTGGCGGTACTGCTGGCCGGCGTGGCCACCGCGCTGGCCGCCAACCGCTTCGCGCTGCGCCGGATCGACCAGGTGGCGGTGCTGCGCTGCCTGGGCGCGCGCAATCGCGACATCCTCACCGCCATGGCGCTGCAGCTGGTGCTGCTGGCCATCCCGGCCTGCCTGGTCGGGATCGGGCTGGGCATGGCCGCACAGGCCGGGTTGGTGCAGGCGCTGGGCGGATTGATTCCGGGCCGGCTGCCGTTGCCGCAGGCGACGCCGGCGCTGAGCGGTGCCGGCATCGGCCTGGTGCTGCTGCTGGGGTTCGGGCTGCCGCCGCTGCTGCGGCTGCGCAAAGTGCCGCCGATGCGCGTGCTCAACCGCAGCTTCGCCACCCTGCCGCCGAGTTCGATGCTGGTCTATGCCGCTGCGCTGGTGGCCACCGTGGCCCTGACCGTACAGGCCACCGGCGATGTGCGGCTGGCAGCCTGGGTGCTGGGCGGGCTGGCGGCGCTGGCGCTGCTGGCCGGGGCCGCCGGTGCGGCGCTGCTGTGGCTGCTGCGCGGCGTGCAACCGCGCCTGCGCGGGCGCTGGAAACTGGGACTGGCCGCACTGACCCGCCGTCGTGGGCTGGCGGTGATGCAGCTGGTGGGGCTGTCGCTGTCGCTGTGCGCCCTGCTGCTGCTGTCGGTGATGGGTCCCGGGTTGCTGGCGCAGTGGCGCGACCGCCTGCCCAGCGACACCCCCAACTACTTCCTGATGAACATCCAGCCCGAACAACGCCAGGCCGTGCTGGACGCGCTGTCAGGGCTGGGCGTGCAAGCGCCGGGGATCGAGCCGTTCAGTACCGGGCGGCTGCTGGCGGTCAACGGCAAGCCACCGCAGCGGCAGGCGCGCGAGGACAACAGCAATGGCGATGACGACGGCAACCGCCCGGTCAACTTTTCCTGGCGGCACGATTTCCCACCCGCCAATACCCTGCTCAGCGGGCGTTACTGGGCACCGGGGAGCACGGGCGCGGAGGCATCGATCGAACAGGGATGGTCGGAGCGCTACGGCCTGCAGCTCGGCGACACGGTGACCCTGCAGATGGGCGAACAGGAGCGCACCTTCACCGTGACCAGCATCCGCAAGGCCGACTGGGACTCGTTCCGGGTCAACTTCTTCCTGTTGCTCAACGAGGGCGCGGTCGGCGATGCGCCGTACAACCTGATCACCGCCTTCCACCTGCCGCGCGCGCAGGCCCCGGCGCTGGCCAGCCTGACCCGCGACTACCCGAACATTTCCCTGCTGGATATCGACAGCATCCTGCAGCGGGTGCGCGAGGTGGTGGACCGGGTCACCCAGGCGGTGCAGCTGGTGATGGGCTTCAGCCTGCTGGCCGGGGTGCTGGTGCTGCTGGCCGCGCTGCAGGCCACCGCCGGCGAGCGCCGTTACGACAGCGCGGTGCTGCGCACCCTGGGCGCCACCCGCACCCAGCTGCGCGGCGCGGTGTTGGTGGAGTTCGGTGCACTGGGGCTGCTGTCCTCGCTGCTGGCGGTGGGTACGGCGGCACTGCTGGGCAGCGTGGTCGCCCGCCAGGTGTTCGACCTGCAGCTCACCCCGCCGTGGGCACCGCTGCTGGTCGGGGGCGCACTGGGCGTGGCCCTGAGCATGCTGGCCGGCTGGTGGGGCACGCGGCGGATCCTGCATACCCCGCCGGCGCTCGCCCTGAGGGAAGCCTGACGGCAGCGCCGGCCCTTGGCCGGCCCGCGGGGCGGCAGGCATCACGTGGACCGGCCAACGGCCGGGGCTACCATTGCGCTTCCCACGCCCTCGAGACCCCCTGATGCCCGGCACGTCGTTCACCGCCTACCTCTACCCCGTGTTGCTGCTGCTGGGCAGCAACATCTTCATGACCTTCGCCTGGTATGGCCACCTCAAGTACAAGAGCGCGCCGTTGATGATGGTGATCCTGGTCAGCTGGGGCATCGCCTTCTTCGAATACTGCCTGCAGGTGCCGGGCAACCGCCTGGGCAGCGCGGTGTACTCCGCGCCCCAGCTGAAGGGCATGCAGGAAGTGATCACCCTGGTGGTGTTCGCGGTGTTTTCCGCGTTCTACCTGGACCAGCCGTTGAAGTGGAACCACTACGCCGCGTTCGGCCTGATCGTGGTTGCCGCGTTCCTGATGTTCAAGGAGTGAGCGCGCAGCGCTCACCCGGGAGTGTCCGACCGGTGCACGGCTGACCCCTCGACCAGCGCCACCAGTGCATCTTCGTGCATGCGCTGCTTCATGGCGGTACGCCCAAACCGCATCTGCGCCAGGTCCGCACGCAGGGCGTCGGCCTGCGCGCGGCTGATCGATTCGGGATGGCCCACTTCGCGCATGGTCACCAGGGTGCTGCGTTCGGCGATTTCGGTACGCACCCAGACCGGCAGCTGCCGTTTCCACGCCTGGCGGCACGCCTTGGCCTGCGAGGCGTGGCGCGCGTCATCCAGCGAGCCGCGCTGGGCCGGCGGGATATGCGCGCGCAGCACCGCAACCTGGCGTTCGAGCTGGTCGGCGTAGCGGGTCGAGGCGCTGTGCCGGTAGTCCTGGAAGTTGATCCAGCGCAGGTCCTGCAGCGGGTGTTCCGCCGTTGCCGGCGCGGCCAGGGGATTGCGTGAGCGGCTGCCTGCAAGGCGGTGCAGGCCCTCCCGCAGCAGCGCAATTTCGCTGGGTCGTGCCTGCAGCGCACGCCCGAAACCGGCGTCGAGTCCGGCCTGGGCGACGCACAGGGATTGCGCGCCGGTGTCGCTCAAGGCACCGAACATGCGCGGATTGCCCTCGATGAGCTGCTGGCAGGCGGCGTAATTGCGCTGCAACGAGGTCGCCAGACCCGGCGGCAGTGCGGTGTTGCCGATCCCGCTCAACGGAAGGGGCGCCCCGCTGCGGGAGGTCTCGACCGGCGCGGCGCGCGTGCCATGGAATGCGGCGGCGCCGCCGACCAGGGCGGTGAGCAGGTTCGGAAAATGCATGGCAGGAAGGACCTCGGTCTGCAGGTCCTTCCAGTAGCTGCCTGGCGTGCGGAAAAAACCACCAGGAATCCATCACTCCTCCCGGCTACTTCACCGGGTGTCCGCCGGCGCGCGTTCCACCCATTGCTGGAACACCGCGTCGATCTGCGCGTCCGCGACCGTCTTTCCGTCCTGGATGTCCTGGGCCTGGGTGAACAGCGGGATGATCATCGCCATGCCGTCGAGCTTCGTCTTGAGGTGTACGCCCGGAGCCTGGCCGAGGAAGCCGTTCCAGCGCGCGCGGACCCTGGCCCAGTACTCGGTGGTGGCGGTCCAGTAGTCGTACGCCGAGGTGAAGTCGACGTCGGTGGTGCGGGTGTAGTCGTTGAAGCCAAACTCGCGCGCGATCTCCTGCTGGCGGCCGTCGGCCCCGCGCAGGACCTTGGTGTTGAACTGTTCGTGGGTCCAGCCGTTGGGCGTCAGCGTGTGCCGGTTCACCACCGCCAGCGCGTTGTAGTCGCTGCGGCGGGTGTACTCCCGGCGCGGCAGCGGCCGCCAGCTCACGTCGCTGGTCCAGGTGGCCACGCCGTTGCGGTACTCCCACCTGCCGGTACCGCAGTAGCGCGGTGCATCGCTGACTTCATACACGCACTGGGTCCAGGCGCCGGCATTCACCGCCGGGTCGATCGCGCGCACCTGCCAGGTCTGGTCGGCGCTGAACTCGAAGCGGCTCGGTGCCTGGTACACCCAGTCCTGCCGCCAGTGCTTGGTCACGTGGCCGCTTTTGCCGTCCACCAGCAGGTGCTGCAGCACGATGCGCTGCGGGCTGTCCTCGACCACGATCACCACTTCATTGCCACCGCTGCGCACCGCCGGCGCACGCTCATAGCCGGGCTTGAGCAGCACGGTTTCGTCGAAGGCGAAGTCGACGATGTGTTCGCCCTTCATGGCCAGGATGCTGGCGTGGTCGCGCTGCAGGTCGACGGGTTGGGCGTGGGCGATGCCGCTGCTGGCAAGCAGCAACGCTACCAGGCCCACCTGCGCTCGTAGCCACACGCCATGCGTGTCCTGCGGGGTGCCTGCGGATATCGCGGAACACGCGTGGCGTGTCGCTACGGAATTCACGTTCATCGATGGTGCTGCCTTCAGGAGGAAAGGTGGAGGAGCGGGGCCACGTTGGCGTCGTCGATCCACAGCTCGCCGTCGGCGCCCTCGACCCGCGCGATGCGGCGCGCGGCGGTGGCGCCCAGCGCCGACAGCGAGGCGACGCTGGCGGCCAGTCCCTGGCCGTCGCCGGCGTGCAGGCGCAACGCGCACATCCGCCAGGGTTCACCGCCCAGGCGCGTGGCCAGGCGTCGCCACAGGCGCTCGGCCACGCCACCGTCGTTGCTCGGCTCAGGACGCGCGGGGAAGGCCGACACCAGCCGGTCCCAGGCCAGGAAATCGCTGTCGGGCAGCAGGTACAGCCGCCAGCAGCAGCGGCCGCGCGCATCGACGAAGCACAGGCTTTCGCGGATGCCCTCACTGTCCATGCCCTGGCAGGCGTGCGCGGACACGGCATGCTTCCAGCCGCCCAGCTCGCTGCTCTCGGGACGGTACAGGCACAGCACCGTGCCCACGGCCGCCAGCTGTTCCGGGGAAGGCAGCTGGCCGGGGCGCAGGTACCGGTCGGTGGATCGCAATGCGGAAAGGGCTCGGCTCATGGTGGCTACCAGCTCACGGCAAGGCTGGCCGACAGGTTCCGGCCAGGGTTGGTGTAACGGTCGATCACGGTGCTGTTGCTGGCCAGCGCGGAGGTGATCGATGCGTAATCGATGTACGTGCGGTCGCCCAGGTTGAACACGCCGACGTTGAACTTCGCACCCGGCGCGAACTCCCAGTGCGCCACCAGGTCCAGCACGCCGTAGCCGGCCGGACGGAACGCAGTGGCGCTGGCCATGCGGTCCTTGCGCCTGGCGAAGGTGCCCAGCAGTTCCACGCCCCAGCCGTCGCGATCGAAGGCGATGCCCAGCGTGCCACGCAGCGGATCGATCGATTCCAGCGGCACGTCTTCGGTCTTGTCCTGGCCACGCGACCAGGCCACCGCGCCGTTCATCGACCAGCCGTCCAGGGTGCTGCTGAGCTGGCCGAAATCGACCCCGGCCTTGAGTTCGGCGCCGTAGATCTCGGCATCGGCGATGTTCTGCGACTGGAACACGATCAGACCCTGCGGGTTGATCCCGACCTGGCGCTGCGATTCGATGAAGTCCTTGTAGTCGTTGTAGTAGCCGCTCAGGCTCACGTACGCCGCCGGCGCGATGAAGCGCACGCCCAGTTCCAGGCCATCGCTGGTTTCCGGCTTGAGGTCCGGGTTGGGAATGGCGGTGTAGCCGAACATCACGTTGGTGAAGCCGAGGTTGACGTCGTTGTACGGCGGCGAGCGGAAGCCGTGCGCGTAGCCGGCAAACAGCGACCAGTCGTCGGCAAAGCGCCAGACCATGCCCAGCTTCGGCGACACGCTGGTTTTGGTCAGGTCGGACACCGGCATGCCCGGGTTGTCGGCCGCGAAGATCGCGTCGACATCCGGGCGCAGTTCGTAGTGGTCCACGCGCACGCCCGGCACCAGCGAGAAGCGGCCGTCGGCGAACTGCATCTCGTCCTGCGCGTACAGGCCAAGCTCGGTGGTCCTGCTGATCGGGAAATCGCGTACCGGGAAGGCATCGGGCAGGATCGTGGTGCTGGTCTGGCCATTGGCGAGGACCTGGTAGCCGTCGCGCTTCTGCCGTGTTTCGGTCCAGGTGCCATCGACACCATAGGTCAGCGCGTGGTCGACCGCACCGGTCTGCAGCGCCTTGTGGAATGCCGCCTGCAGGCCGTACACACGCTGGTCGAAGTTGAATTCGCGGTGGCGGGTGCTGCGGTTGGCGCGCTGTTCGTCGGTGCGCTGGGTGGTTTCGCTGTCCTGCCGGTACAGCTGCCAGGACAGGCTGTCGGCGAAGCCGGCCGCGAGAGTGTCCATTTCGTGGGCGAACGACACCCGCGCCCGGGTCTGGTGGTCGCGCGCCTGCATGCCGGTGGTGGTGGTGTGGTCGATGGCCGACAGCACGTCGGTGTCCACGCGGTCTTCGTTGCCTTCCACGGTGAGGCGGAAACGCTGGTCGTCGCTGGGCGCGTACACCAGCTTGCCCAGCACGCTGCGACCGTCACGCTCCTGCGGGTTGGCGGCGGTGCGGGTGCGGTCGCTGCTGCGCACCTCGCCCATGCTTTCGGTTTCCTGGCCCTGGCGATGGTTGACGTTCACCATGCCGCTCCAGCGATCGCCACCGAAGGCCGTGGTGGCGCTGCCGAGCAGTCCGTTCCAGTCGCCGTCGTAGCCGAACTTCAGGCCGACGTAGGCGTCCTTGCCGTGTTCGAGGTAGTCCGCCGGATCCTTGGTGACGAACGCGACCACCCCGCCGAGGGCGTCCGAGCCATACAGCGCACTGGCCGGGCCGCGCACGATCTCGACCCGCTTCAGCGTTTCCAGGTCGGTGAAGTTGCGGTTGGCGTCGGAGAAGCTGCCGATGCTGAACGCCTTCGGCATGGCGATGCCGTCGGTCTGGACCAGGACGCGGTTGCCGTCCAGGCCGCGGATGCGGAATCCCCCCAGGCCGAAGCGCGCCGGGCTGCGGGTCACCGAGATACCCGGTTCGTAGCGGACGAGGTCCTTGATGTCGCGGACCAGGTGGTCATCCAGCTGCTCGCGGTCGATCACATCGACCGTGGCGGCCACGTCGCTGAGCGCGCGTTCGGTGCGGGTGGCAGTGACCTGCACGCGGTCGAAGTCGCGCGCATCGGCGGCGTCGGGGCTGGCGGGGGCGGCGTGGGCGGCAAGCGGCAGCGCCAGCCACACGGCAAGGCTCAGAACGGTCGGACGGGTCATGGGGTGGACAGAGTTCGCTGGACGCGGAAGGAGACCCCCGACAGACGCCGGGACCGTGAGGTCGCAGGCGACGTGCCGAGGGGGAGAGAGCGGTCAGGCGGCGGCCGGCGGTGCACCCGTACGGCCGCGCGGGTGCATCCCGTGGGGGAGGCGGGCCGTTACTTGGTGAGGATCAGCTTGTCGTTGCTGGTATGGCGCAGGCGATAGAAGCGGTCGCCGTGCTGGATCAGGATCTCGCGGCGCCCCTTCAGCAGGGCCTCGCTGTCGATCACTTCTTCGGCCGGGACGGCACGGACCGGGCGGTCGCGCAGGGTCAGCGTTTCGGGGCGCAGCAGTACAGCAGCTTGAGTGTTCATTGTCTGGACTCGTGCGAGGGACGAGTCAAATGATAATGATTCTCAATTTACAATCAACAACCATTCTCATATTCATTGATGGAATTGATGATCGATTTCCAATATTCGATTGACGCAGCCTATGGATAGAGCCACGCCCTGCGTGGCGGTCCGGGGCGATCGGGCACCGGGAAGCCACGCAGGGCGTGGGGCTACGGGACGTCTGTCAGGGGGCGAAGACGGCTTCGATGCGGGTCCAGTCGGCGTCCGCGACCTGCTCGAGCACCTGCAGCGCGCCCAGGTTCTGCTCCAGCTGGCCGACCCGGCTGGCGCCGAGGATCACGCTGGAGACGTTGGGGTTGCGCAGGCACCAGGCGATGGCCAGCGGTGCCGGCGCATGGCCGAGTTCGGCGGCCAGCGCGGTGAAGGTACGCACCTTGTGCAGCCGCTGCTCGGCCGGATCGCCCAGCACCATGTCCTTGAGCCAGCCCATCTGGCCCTGGCCCAGCCGCGACGCCGGGTCGAAGCCGCCGTTGTACTTGCCACTGAGCAGGCCCGATGCCAACGGCGAGAAGATCGTGGTACCCAGGCCGGGGTCGGCATACAGCGGCGCGTATTCCCGCTCGACCCGCCCGCGGTGCAGCAGGTTGTACTGCGGCTGTTCCATCGTCGGCAGGTGCAGGTTGTGCGCGCGGGCGAAGTCGACCGCTTCCTGGATCTGCGCCGCCGACCATTCCGAGGTGCCCCAGTACAGCACCTTGCCCTGCCGGATCAGGGTGTCCATCGCCCGTACCGTCTCACCGATCGGCGTGTCCTGGTCCGGGCGGTGGCAGTAATACAGGTCCAGATAGTCCACCCGCAGGCGCTTGAGCGCCGCGTGGCAGGCGTCGGTCACATGCTTGCGCGACAACCCGTGCTGGGTGGGCCGCGGGTCCTCGACCGAACCGAAGAACACCTTGCTGGATACGCAAACCCCGTCGCGCGGCAGGCGCAGGTCGGCGATGACATCGCCCATCACCTGCTCGGCGCGGCCGCGCGCGTAGCCTTCGGCGTTGTCGAAGAAGGTGATGCCATGGTCCCAGGCGCAGGCGACCAGGTTGCGGGCCTCGTCACGCCCGATCTGGTCGCCGAAGGTGACCCAGGCGCCGAACGACAGGGCCGACAGCTTCAGGCCGGACGAGCCAAGGCGACGGTAGTGCATGTGATTCTCCTGCGGAAAAGGGGAAAGCTGAACGCGTTGCGGTGCGCCGGAGCGTGGCCCGGACGCGGCCCACCAGTGTAGCCGCGGCCAGCGCGCCCCTTGTCGTTGCTTGCCCGATCGCGGCCAATCGCCCCCTGCACGCTGCTTTTCCTTGCTCCGCCCCTGCCGCTGCTCTAGGCTTCCCGTTTTTCGCGGCGCCCCAGGGGAGTCTCATGGTCGAAGGTTTGGGCAGGATTGGCTTCGGCCTCTTTGGGTTGGCAGTGCTGATCGGCATCGCCTGGCTGTTCTCCAACAACAAGCGCGCCGTCGACTGGCGCCTGGTGGTCACCGGTATCGCCCTGCAGATCGCGTTCGCCGCGCTGGTCCTGCTGGTCCCCGGCGGCCGCGACGTGTTCGATGCGCTCGGCAAGGGCTTCGTCAAGATCCTGAGCTTCGTCAACGAAGGCTCCGGCTTCATCTTCGGCAGCCTGATGGATACCAGCCGGTTCGGCTTCATCTTCGCCTTCCAGGTGCTGCCCACCATCATCTTCTTCTCCGCGCTGATGGGGGTCATGTACCACCTCAACGTGATGCAGATGATCGTGCGCGGCATGGCCTGGGCGATCACCAAGGTGATGCGCGTGTCCGGCGCGGAAACCACCAGCGTCTGCGCCAGCGTGTTCATCGGCCAGACCGAAGCACCGCTGACCGTGCGCCCGTACATCGCCCGGATGACCCAGTCCGAGCTGATCACCATGATGATCGGCGGCATGGCGCACATCGCCGGCGGCGTGCTGGCCGCCTACGTGGGCATGCTGGGCGGCAGCGACCCGGTGCAGCAGGCCTTCTACGCCAAGCACCTGCTGGCCGCCAGCATCATGGCCGCCCCGGCCACCCTGGTGGTGGCCAAGCTGCTGGTGCCCGAAACCGGCACCCCGCTGACCCGTGGCACCGTCAAGATGGAAGTGGAGAAGACCTCCAGCAACATCATCGACGCGGCCGCCGCCGGCGCCGGCGACGGCCTCAAGCTGGCGCTGAACATCGGCGCCATGCTGCTGGCCTTCATCGCCCTGATCGCCCTGCTCAATGCCCCGCTGACCTGGCTGGGCGAAGTGACCGGCCTGCAGGCTGCCCTGGGCCGCCCGACCGACCTGTCGACCATCTTCGGCTACCTGCTGGCCCCGATCGCCTGGGTGATCGGTACCCCGTGGGCCGATGCCACCACGGTGGGTTCGCTGATCGGCCAGAAGGTGGTCATCAACGAGTTCGTGGCGTATTCCAAGCTGTCGGAAATCGTCAACGGCCAGGTGCCCGGCGTGTCGCTGTCGGCCGAAGGCCGCCTGATCGCCACCTACGCCCTGTGCGGTTTCGCCAACTTCAGCTCGATCGCCATCCAGATCGGTGGTATTGGTGGATTGGCCCCGGAACGTCGCCACGACCTGGCCAGGTTCGGCCTGCGCGCCGTGCTCGGCGGTACCATCGCCACCTTCATGACGGCGACCATCGCCGGCGTGCTGACGCATTTCAGCTGATATCCGTTTTAGAGAAACAAACTTTATGAGTAGCAGTGTCGTCGTTGTCGGTTCCTTCAACGTGGATCATGTCTGGCGTTGTGAGTCGCTCCCGGCCCCGGGTGCGACCATCGCCGGCCGCTACAGCACCGGCCCGGGTGGCAAGGGCTTCAACCAGGCCGTGGCCGCCCGCCGCGCCGGCGCCCCGACCACCTTCCTGTGCGCCCTCGGCGATGACGCCGGTGGCGCCATGGCGCGTGGCCTGGCCGAACAGGACGGCTTCGCCCTCACCGCCGAAGCCAGCAGCGAACCAACCGGCACCGGTGGCATCTATGTCGACAGCCGTGGCCGCAACACCATCGTGATCGGCCCCGGCGCCAACGCCGCGCTCAGCACCGGCTACGTCGACCAGCAGCGCGCGCTGCTGACCGGCGCCAAGGTCGTCCTGGCGCAGCTTGAATCGCCGGTGGAAACCATCGAAGCGGCCCTGGCCATCGCCCGCGAGGCCGGCGTCACCACCGTGCTCAATGCCGCCCCGGCCGACGCCCCGTCCAGCATCGGCCTGCTCAAGCTGGCCGACATCCTCACCCCCAACGAAACCGAGTTCGCCGCCCTGCTTGGCCGCCACGTCGGCGAGCGCGTGGACGCCGACGACGTCGCCGCCCTCGACGGTGCCAGCCTGCACGCCCTGTGCCGCAAGCTGGTCGGCAACGGTACCGTGGTGGTCACCCTCGGCGCGGTGGGTGTGTTCGTCTCGCACGCCGAGGAAACCCTGCGTGGCGACACCCAGCCGTATTACCGCGTGGGCGCCGAACAGGTCCAGGTGATGGACACCACCGGCGCCGGCGATGCCTTCAATGGCGCCCTGGTTGCCTCGCTGGCCCAGGACCCCGACGCCGCCTTCTCGCGCCACGTCCGCTTCGCCAACCAGTTCGCCGGCCGCTCCACCGAAAAGGAAGGTGCCGCCGTGGCGATGCCGCATTTCACGCCGGCGGACGTGTAAATCCGCGGGGCCGGTTCTGGTTTGAACCGCCTACCATCGCGTAGCCGCGGGGGCGCTGGAAGCAACCGTCAAGCATCTGCTCATGCCGGTACGGCATCAGGGCCTTCCGGATCGGCCTGAACATGGGGCGGGATCACCGCGGATTGCGTGGTTGCCGGCCCTGGGCCGGCACTACAATGGCCGCATGCAGATTGGTCCCTACACCATCCAGCCCAACGTGGTGCTGGCCCCCATGGCCGGCGTCACCGACAAGCCGTTCCGGCTGCTGTGCAAATGGCTGGGCGCGGGACTGGCCGCCTCGGAGATGACCATCTCCGATCCGCGCTTCTGGACCACCCGCAAGTCCATCCACCGCATGGACCACGCCGGCGAACCCGACCCCATCAGCGTGCAGATCGCCGGCACCGAACCCCGGCAGCTCGCCGATGCCGCCCGCTACAACGTCGACCATGGCGCCCAGATCATCGACATCAACATGGGCTGCCCGGCCAAGAAGGTCTGCAACGCGTGGGCCGGCTCGGCGCTGATGCGTGACGAGGACCTGGTGGCGCGCATCCTCGGCGCCGTCGTTGGCGCCGTCGATGTGCCCGTTACCCTCAAGATCCGCACCGGCTGGGACTGCGACCACCGCAACGGCCCCCGCATCGCCCACATCGCCGAAGACAGCGGCATCGCCGCCCTCGCCGTTCACGGCCGTACCCGCGACCAGCATTACACCGGCAGCGCCGAGTACGAGACCATCGCCGCGATCAAGGCCGCCCTGCGCATTCCCGTGATCGCCAACGGCGACATCGATTCGCCGCAGAAGGCCGCGCACGTACTGGCACACACCGGCGTGGACGCGGTGATGATCGGTCGCGCCGCACAGGGCCGCCCGTGGATCTTCCGCGAAGTGGCCCACTACCTGGCCACCGGCAGCCTGCTGCCGCCGCCGTCGCTGGACGAAGTGCGCGACCTCCTGCTTGGCCACCTGCATGCCCTGCACGCCTTCTACGGCGAACCGCAGGGCGTGCGCATCGCCCGCAAGCACCTGGGCTGGTACGCCAAGGACCGGCCGGAGAATGCCGCCTTCCGTGCCGTGGTCAACCGCGCCGACGATGCTGCCGCCCAGATCGCGCTGACCACCGACTATTTCACCGCACTGGCCGCCGGCGAACCGCTGTCCTCCGCTGCCTGATCCTCCCTGGCCGGGCCCCGCCCGGCGCCACGCGACCGCCGCCATGACCCCGATTGCCGCCCCCACTTACCTGCACGGCTTCTCCGACACCGAACAGCACCGCCTGGTCACCCAGGCCCGGTTGCTGGAGCCGACCATCTTCAACGCCATCGACTACAGCGGCGCCAGGCGCCTGCTCGAAGTCGGCAGCGGCGTCGGCGCGCAGACCGAGATCCTGCTGCGCCGCTTCCCCGACCTGCATGTCACCGGAGTCGACCTCAGCGACGCCCAGCTGGCCACCGCCCGCCGCAACCTGGAGAAGACCCCCTGGTGCAGCGAGCGATACACCCTGCTGCAGGCCGACGCCGGCAACCTGCCCTTCGGCGCCCGCGACTTCGATTCCGCCTTCCTGTGCTGGGTGCTTGAACACGTGCCCTCCCCGGCCCGCGTGCTCAGCGAAGTGCGCCGCGTGCTGGTGCCGGGTTCGCCGGTGTACGTCACCGAAGTGATGAACGCCTCGTTCCTGCTCGATCCGTATTCGCCGCATATCTGGCGCTACTGGATGGCCTTCAACGACTTCCAGTACGACCACGGCGGCGACCCCTTCGTCGGCGCCAAGCTGGGCAACCTGCTGCTGGCCGGGGGCTTCCGCGACGTGCAGACCGAGATCAAGACCATCCACCTGGACAACCGCGACCCGGCCCGGCGCAAGACCATGATCGCGTTCTGGGAGCAGGTGCTGCTGTCGGCCGCCGACCCGCTGCTGGAGGCGGGCCTGGTCGACCAGGAAACGGTGGACGGCATGCGCCGCGAGTTCAGCCTGGTGCAGAACGACCCGAACGCCGTGTTCTTCTTCTCGTTCGTGCAGGCACGCGCCACGGTGTACTGAAAAAATGGCGGGTACTGCTGACGGCGGTAGAGCCGACTGTCAGTCGGCTGGTCGCCGGCAGCCGACTGACAGTCGGCTCTACTTACCGGTCCGGCGTCTGCGGGGCGTGCCAGATGCGTTGCCACAGCGCCCCGAGGCGGCGCTTGGCGCGGGCCCGGCCCTGCTCGCCGTCGTATGCCGGGCGCAGCTGCTCGGGGGGGATCGCCACCCAGCGCCCGCCGTCGGCGCGCGCCACCGCGAAGGTGAAGGTGTAGTCCGGTTCCAGCCCCATGCGCAGGTCGCTCAGCTGCAGCCGGCCATCGACCACCTGCGCACGCATGAAGCCACGGTTGAACCAGTTCAATCGGGCAACGGCCGGAACGTGCGCGGCCTGGCGCAACGCCTGCACGTTGGATGGGTAGCCGCGGAAGGTCATCGGGCCGTGGTCGGCGACCACCGAGCGTTCGCCGATCACATACCCGCCCGGCGTCATCGCCACCACCTGCCACAGCAACGTGTTGAACGGGGTGGCCACCGAAAAGCGCGGCGCATCGCCCAGCCCCAACGCCGCCAGTGCGCGGTCCGCCTCGCGGTCGACCTGCTGCTTGGCCAGCAGTGACCAGCCCAGGTACCCGGTACTCAGCACCAGCCCCGCCAGCAGCGCCTTCTGCGCCAGCGGCCGGCTGCGCGCGAACCACGCCACGATGCAGCCGAGCAGCAGCCACACGGTGTACAGCGGGTCGATGATGAAGACGCTGGACCACATGGTCGGTGGGGGCGTGAACGGCCACCACAGCTGGGTGCCGTACACGGTAAACGCGTCCAGCAGGGGGTGGGTGATCAGCGCCAGCAGGATCGCCCAGAACCAGCGTGCGGGCGACTGGGCTACCCGGCCGTGGCCGAAGCGTTTGAAGACCCACCAGACCAGCAGCGCCACCCACGGCAGCACGAGAAGCGAGTGGCTGTAGCTGCGGTGCTCGGTCATCAATGCCACCGGGTCGGTGGCGGTGAAGGCCAGCAGCAGGGCATCCAGGTCCGGCAGGGTGCCCAGCGCGGCGCCGGCAAGCAGGGCGGCACGGCGGTGGCCGGCGGGGGCGATGGCGGCGGCTACGGCGCCGCCGAGGACGATCTGGCTTAGGGAATCCATGGGGCGATGGTACGGGACGCAAGCGGGTTTACGGGCGCAGGGGCATATCGCGCGGGTTGGGCGGCGTTGTCACGCTGGTGGAACGCTGGGCCGCGACGCTGGGGGGGAATCGCCGTGCGGCGGGCCTTGCCGGTGGGCACGCCGGCTTAACCACGGGCAACCCCCGCTGGGCCACAATGCAATGGCGCGACTTGCCGTGTATCATTCGCGCCCATCTTTCCATCCGAATCAAAGGATATTACGCCTGATGTCCAGCTACCTGTTCACCTCCGAATCGGTCTCCGAAGGCCATCCGGACAAGATTGCCGACCAGATCTCCGATGCGGTGCTGGACGCGATCCTTGCCCAGGACCAGCGTGCCCGCGTGGCCTGCGAAACCATGGTCAAGACCGGCGTGGCGATCGTGGCCGGTGAAATCACCACCTCCGCCTGGATCGACCTGGAAGCGCTGACCCGCAAGGTGATCCTGGACATCGGCTACGACAGCTCCGACGTCGGCTTCGACGGCGCCACCTGTGGCGTGCTGAACCTGATCGGCAAGCAGTCGCCGCACATCGCCCAGGGCGTGGACCGCAAGAAGCCCGAAGAAATGGGCGCTGGCGACCAGGGCCTGATGTTCGGCTATGCCACCAACGAAACCGACAGCTTCATGCCGGCCGCGATCCACCTGTCGCACCGCCTGGTCGAGCAGCAGGCCAAGATCCGCAAGAAGAAGAACTCGCCGCTGTCGTGGCTGCGCCCGGACGCCAAGAGCCAGGTCACCCTGCGCTATGAAAACGGCGAAGTGGCCGCCATCGATGCCGTGGTGCTGTCGACCCAGCATGCCCCGGGGATCAAGCAGAAGGACCTGATCGAGGCCGTCCGCGAAGAGATCATCAAGCCGGTGCTGCCGGCCAAGTGGCTGCACAAGGGCACCAAGTTCCACATCAACCCGACCGGCAAGTTCGAGATCGGCGGCCCGGTGGGCGACTGCGGCCTGACCGGCCGCAAGATCATCGTCGACACCTACGGCGGCTGGGCCCGTCACGGTGGCGGCGCGTTCTCGGGCAAGGATCCGTCCAAGGTCGATCGTTCGGCGGCCTATGCGGCCCGTTACGTGGCCAAGAACGTCGTGTCTGCCGGCCTGGCCGACCGTTGCGAAGTGCAGGTCTCCTACGCCATCGGCGTGGCCGAGCCGACCTCGATTTCGGTCACCACCTTCGGCACCGGCAAGATCAGCGATGACAAGATCGAAAAGCTGATCCGCAAGCATTTCGACCTGCGCCCGTACGGCATCATCAAGATGCTCGACCTGATCCACCCGATGTACCAGCAGACGGCGGCCTACGGTCACTTCGGCCGCAAGCCGAAGGACTTCAGCTACCTCAACGCTGCCGGTGACACGGTCAACGCCACGGCCTTCTCCTGGGAGAAGACCGACCGCGCTGCCGCCCTGCGCGCCGATGCGAAACTGAAATAAGACGAAACTGAAGCAAGAAGAAGGGCCGCGGAAGCGGCCCTTTTTTTTGCCCATTGCAAACCACCGCCTCCCCAAGCGAGCATGTCGCAATCGACCAAGGACGCTCGCTCATGCTCTCCACGCTGTTGGATAAATGGTTCAAGGACACCCCCGGCAACGACGCATTCGCCGAACGCTTCATCAACGCCGCCCGCCGCAGCGGTGTCACCCGGCCGCTGACCTACGATGCTGAGCTGTTCCGGGTCCAGGTGGGTGAGGGCTCCTACTTCAACCTGCACAACGCACATCGCGCCTACGTGGATGCACCGCGTGGCAAGCAGCAGCAGGCACTGGCCCAGTTCGTGCGCGCCCTGCACGCCAGCAATGGCCAGGACCAGCAGGGCGGATGGGACGAACTACGGCCCCTGCTGCGCCCCGTCATCCGCAACCTCTCCCAGCTGGAGCAGATCCGCCTGCACGCCTTCGCGGAAAAAGGATGGGACGCCCCCGACACCCTGCAGTATCGTCAGCTCACCGAGGAGTGTGTGGAGCTGATCGCCATCGATCATGCCGAGCACATGGTGACCCGGCAGGAGGGCCCTTCGCCGGAATGGGGCGTTTCATTGCATGAGGCGCTCGACATTGCGCGCCGCAACCTGCGCGACATCGACCCGGTGGATTTCGTCCCGCTCAGCCCGGGCCTGTTCCGCGCCGCGTGGGCAGATTGCTATGACAGCAGCCGCGCCCTGCTGCCCGAGCTGGTGAACCGGGTGCCGGTGGGGGGACGACCCGTATTTCTGCTGGCCACGCGCGACCTGATGATGGTCGCCGGGGAAGACGACGAGGCGGCACAAAGCGCGATGTTCGACATCGCGCTGGAGGAGATCAAGGCGGGACGCGCGATCTCCCCGGAACTGCTCTGCCACGATGACGAAGGCCGCATCACGGTACGCCAACCGGCGACGGCCGAACTTCGCGCCAAACAGCACAGGCTGCGCCTGTCGTTCCGCCAGGACGCCTACCAGGCCCAGAAACAGCTGCTTGAGCGCGTGCATGCGGCCCAGGGCATCAATGTGTTCGTGGCCAGCTTCCTTGTCTATGCCAGCGGCAGCGACGTATTCTCGATTGCCAGCTGGGCGCAGGGCGTGGACGCGTCCCTGCCCCGCGCGGACCATCTGGCGCTCGTGGTTCCCACAGAAGATGAATCCCGCATCATCCGCGTTCCGTGGGAGACGGCAATGCCGATCATCGGCCACCTGCTGGAACCCGATCCGCGCCACCTGCACCCGCCGCGCTACCTGACCCGCGGTTTTCCCGCAGAGGACCTGCTGGTGCAGCTGGAGGGACGCTGAGCGCTACACTTTCCCCATGCCTACCGATATCAAATCCCACCAGCTGACCATGACCGTGCTGATGTCGCCGGAGATGGCCAACTTCTCCGGCAAGGTCCATGGCGGGGCGATCCTGCGCCTGCTCGACCAGGTCGCCTATGCCTGCGCCAGCCGCTATGCCGGTCGCTACGTGGTCACCCTGTCGGTGGACCAGGTGACCTTCCGCGAACCGATCGCGGTCGGTGAGCTGGTCACTTTCCTGGCCTCGGTGAACTACACCGGCACCTCGTCGATGGAAGTCGGGGTGAAAGTGGTGGCCGAGGACATCCTCAAGCGCAGCGTGCGCCATGCCAACAGCTGCTTCTTCACCATGGTAGCCGTCGATGACGATGGCAAGCCGACCCCGGTACCGCCGTTGCAGCTGGAGTCGAGCGACCAGCGCCGCCGCCAGGCCGCCGCGTTGCTGCGCCGGCAGTTGCGGGCGGAGATGGAGCAGCGCCAGCGTGAGTTGCTGGCGTCCAATCCGCCGTCGCCGGAATAAGCGTCACGACCAACGGTCGTGACCTACCGGCGGGGCGTTGCGGGCGTCACGACCAACGGTCGTGACCTACCGCCGGGGCGTTGCGGGCGTCACGACCAACGGTCGTGACCTACCGCCGGGGCGTTGCGGGCGTCATGACCAACGGTCGTGACCTACCGGCGGTGGCGTATCTGACCACGACGCAATGCCGGTAGGTATCGACCGTTGGTCGATACGTGCGTTACCCGGTGTTCTGGACGCCCTGGGAGACGCCGTTGACGCACGCCACCAGCGCGCGCAGCACCTCGTCATCCTCGCCGCCACTCTCCCGCCAGCGACGCAGCAGGTCCACCTGCAGCACGCTGATCGGGTCGATGTAGGGGTTGCGCAGGCGGATCGAGAGCGCCAGGCGCTGGTCGTGCTGCAGCAGCCCGTCCTGCCCGGTGATGGCCAGGATCTGCCTGCCGGTGAGCGCCAGTTCGCGCTGGATCTGCGGGAAGAACCGCGCATGCAGCGGACCGGCCAGGCGTGAGAACTGCTCGGCGATGGTGATGTCGCCCTTGGACAGCACCATCGCGATATCGTCCAGGAAGGTGCTGAAGAACGGCCAGTCGCGCGCCATCTGCTGCAGCGTCTCCGCATGCCCGGCATCGATCGCCGCCTGCAGTCCGCTGCCCACGCCATACCAGCCCGGAATCACCGCGCGCGCTTGGCTCCAGGCGAACACCCACGGAATCGCGCGGAGGTTGCCCAGCGCCGCATCCTGGCCCAGCCGCCGTGACGGCCGCGAGCCCAGGGTCATCCGCTCGATCACGTCGATCGGCGTGGCCTGGCGGAAGTACTGCATGAAATCGGGCTGGCCCACGAACGCGCGATACGCCCCGGCACTCTTCGCTGCCACGAGATCCATCACCGGGCGCCACTGCGCTTCACGCGGCTCCGGCGCACGCGGGCGCAGGCTGGAGCGCAGCACCGCGCCGGTGGACTGTTCCAGCGAGCGCAGCGCCAGCGCGCGGATGCCGTACTTGCGGTGGATCACTTCGCCCTGTTCGGTCACGCGCAGGCGGCCGTCGATGCTGCCGCGCGGCGACGCGTCCACCGCGTCGGTGGTCTTGCCACCGCCGCGACTGATCGAGCCGCCACGGCCGTGGAAGAAGGTCAGCCGGATGCCGCTTTCCGCGGCGAGGTCCAACAGCTCCACCTGGGCGCGCTGCAGGCCCCAGCGCGACGCGGCGATGCCGCCGTCCTTGCCGCTGTCCGAATAGCCCAGCATCACCATCTGCACGTCGTCGCGCGCGGCCAGGTGGGCGCGGTACACCGGGTCGGCCAGCAGGTCGCGCAGCGTGTCCGTGCCGCGCTGCAGGTCGTCCACGGTTTCAAACAGCGGGGCGATGTCCAGCGGCACCGCCCCGGTGTCGTCGACCAGCCCGCCGCGGCGCGCCAGCGCCAGCACCGCCAGCACGTCGCTGCGGTCGTGCGCCATCGAGATGATGTAGCTGCCCAGGGCGTCGGCCCCATGCCGGCGCCGGGCATCGGCCAGCGCGGCGAACACCGCGTCCAGGCGCTCACCGCCCTCCTCCGTGCTCGCGGGCAGCGCCTGTTCGCCGCTGGCAAACGGCGCCAGGCGGTGCGCACGGGTGATCGCGTCCGCGGCGTCCCAGGCGTCCTGGCCATCCAGCACGCTGGCCAGCGCGCGCCCATGCACGCTCGATTCCTGGCGGACATCCAGCCGCGCCAGATGGAAGCCGAAGGTACGCACCCGCCACAACAACCGGCGCACCGCGAACCCACCGGCGTGGTCGCCCTTGTTCGCCTGCAGGCTGTCGAGGATGAGGGTGATGTCCTCCTCCAGTTCCTGCGGCGAGGCGTAGGCGCCGTCGGCATCCTCCAGCGTGGCCTGCACCCGTGCGCGCATGCGGTCGTTGAGCAGGCGGTAGGGCATGTCGGCATGGCGTGGGCGCGAGACCACGCCCGGCAACAGCTGCTGGTAGTGCGCCACCCGGGCCTGCAGCGCGTCGCTGACCGCTACCCGTTCGGTGGACTGGCTGAGCAGGCTGGCCAGCTGCAGCAGGTCCTTCTGGTAACGCCCCAGCACCGCCTGGCGCTGCGCATCCAGCGTGCTGCGGATGGTGCCGGCATCCACGTTCGGGTTGCCGTCCATGTCGCCGCCCACCCAGGTGCCGAAGCGCAGCAGGCGCGGCAGCGGCACGCTGCCGCCGTAGGTATCGAGCAGGGCCTGCTGCAGCGATTCGTACAGCACCGGAATCACCCGGTACAGCACCTGCACCAGGTAGAAGCCGACGTGTTCGCGCTCGTCGTCCACGGTGGGGCGTACCGGCGAGGAATCGGTGGTCTGCCAGGACGCGGTGAGCGCCATGCGGAAGCGCGCCGCATCGGCCGCGGCCTCGCCCGGGGTGCGCTGGCCGTCGAGGTTGTCGACCAGGCTGGCCACCATCAGCTGTTCTTTTTCCAGCAGGGCGCGGCGCACCGCTTCGGTCGGGTGCGCGGTGAACACCGGTTCGATGTCGATGCGCGGCAGCCAGCTGGCCAGCTCCTCCAGGGTAACGCCCTGCGCCTTGAGCTGCTGGAGTGCATCCTGCAGGCCATCGGGCTGCGGCGCGGTGCCGGCGCGCTGGTAATCGCGACGGCGACGGATGCGGTGCACCCGCTCGGCGATGTTGACCACCTGGAAGTAGGTGCTGAACGCACGCACCATCGCTTCGGCGCGTTCGGGCGGCAGCCCGGTCAACGCATCGTTGAGGTCGGACAGCGGCGCCTCGCTTTCACGGCGCGCGATGGCGCGGGTACGCACCTGTTCCACATCATCGAAGAACTGCGTGGAGACCTGCTCGGCAAGCAGGTCGCCGACCAGTGCGCCGAGTCGGCGCACGTCGTCACGCAGGGGAATGTCGGGGGTGGCAAAGACGATGCTGCTGCGGTACTCGTTCATCTGCGACGCACTGGCCTCGGGAACGGAATCGCATCAAGCCTAACCCAGATTGCGCGGCAATCCCTGCCGCGCAAATGGTTTCAATTGCATGTGTTGCAGCCGCCGGGCAACGCCCGGCGCGGCATCATTTGATCTTCATGCCCGGCCCGATGGTCTGCTCCAACCACCGCTCGCTTTCCGCCAGCATGGTCATCAGCGACTCACGCGCGCGGTAGTGGTGCGATTCGTTCGGCAGCATCACCAGCCGCGCCGTACCGCCCAGCCCTTTCACCGCCGCGAACATGCGCTCGCTCTGGATCGGGAACGTGCCGGAGTTGTTGTCGTCCCCGCCGTGGATGAAGAGGATCGGATCCTTGATCCTGTCGGCGTAGTTGAACGGCGACATCTTCAGGTACACGTCCTGCGCCTGCCAGAAGTTGCGCTCCTCGGCCTGGAACCCGAACGGGGTGAGCGTGCGGTTGTACGCACCGCTGCGCGCGATGCCGGCCTTGAACAACCGCGTATGCGCCAGCAGGTTCGCGGTCATGAACGCGCCATACGAATGCCCCCCGATGGCGATGTGGTCGCGGTCGGTCACGCCCCGCCGCACCACTTCATCCACCGCCGCTTCCGCGTTGGCGACCAGCTGCGGCAGGTAGGTGTCGTTGGGCTCCTTGTCGCCTTCCCCGATGATCGGCATCGACGGGCTCACCAGCACCGCATAGCCCTTGGCCAGGAACGCCTGCGGGCCCCAGTAGCCAACCGCATTGAAGCGATACGGCGAATCGGTCACCTGGCTGGCGGCCGCGGCGGTCTTGAACTCGCCCGGGTAGGCCCACATCAGCATCGGCAGCGGGCCGTCCTTCTTCGCGTTGTACCCCGGCGGCAGCATCAGGGTGGCGGTCAGGTCCACGCCGTCGTTGCGCTTGTAGCGGATCTGCTCCTTGCTCACCCCGCGCAGCTGCGGCAGCGGATGCTCGAAGCGGGTCAGCGCGCGCGGCGCGGCGGTGGCATCGGCCAGCGACTGTACGAAGTAGTTGGCCGGCGTGTCGGGCGACTCGCGGGTGAGCAGCACCGAGGTGCCTTCCTGGTCGAGCAGCGCCTGCGGCAGGGAATAGGTCGGCGCCTGCGAATGGAACAGACGGGTGGCAGTGCGGCTCTCGAGGTCGAAGCGGTCCACGAACGGTCGGTCGCCTTCCGGCGAAGCACCCTGGCCGATCAGGAAGATGCTGCGCCCATCGGCGGTGATCTGCAGGCGCGAACGCCCGTTCACATCGCGCACCAGCGCCGGCTTGCCGGGATCGTTGTAGCGGTCCTGCGCTGAACGCTCGGAGAGCAGCTGCGGCGCCTGGTCGAGCTGGTCCGGCGCGATCCGCCACTGCTTGACCACGCGCGATTTCCACCACGACTCGTTGAGCAGCGCCAGGTCGCCGCGGCCCCACTGGATGCCGGCATAGCGGCTGCCCAGCTGCGCCAGCGTGACCGGCGCGGTGTCGAACGGTGCCGCCTGCATCAGTACCGCGTCACGCACCTTGGCCGCGCGCGCCGGGTCGCCGCCGTCCTGGGCTTCGGCCCAGACCAGCGTGGCCGGCGCGTCGGCGCGCCAGCTGGCGCTGCGCACGCCGACCGGCACCGCATCGTTGCCGGTCGGCAGGCCTTCCACCAGCGGCAGCTCGGCCAGGGTGTGCTGCAGCGAGCCGTCGGCACTGGACAGCACCTCGATCCGGCGCGGGAAATCCTCCACCGGCACCTGGTAGGAATACGGACGCTGCACGCGTTCGGCCAGCACATGACGGCCGTCCGGCGACACGCTCAGGTCCAGGTAGATGCCGGCGCTGGACAGCGCGGTGACCTGGCCGTCGAGCGTGACCCGGGCCGGCTGCGCGCGGGCAAAAAAGTCGAACTGACGCGCGTCGGCCTCGTTGGACAGCAGGTCCTGGTAGGTCCGGATCGCACGTACGCCTGCGTCAGCCTGGGTCTGCTGGATCGCCGGGCCGGTGGGGATGCCCCCGCTGGCGGGTGCCGGGCCGGGGTTCTTCAGCTGCTGAGTGACCAGCAGCCCGCGGCTGTCGGGCAGCCAGCTGTAGCCCTCGCCGAACACCGTGTTGAGGTCGGCCAGCAGCCGCCGCGCGCTGCCGTCGGCCACGTCGACGATCCACAATTCGTTGGCACCGCTGGCCGCCTGCACCTGGTTGAACGCCAGGTACCGCTGGTCCGGCGACCAGGCCAGCGAGGCGATCGACAGCGGCTGCGGCAGGCCGCTGATCTGACGCTCCTTCCCGTCGGCAACGGTCATCAGCCACAGCTTGTTGCCGAAGGTGAAGGCGCTGGCCGAATGCGTGGCCGGGTTGATGCGCACGCCGGCCAGTTTCAGTTCGGGCTGGGCCACCTCGTTGATCGACGGCAGCGGCGGGGTCTGCAACAGGGCGGCGATGTCGCGGCGCGGCGACAGGCTGAGCGTGGGCGCACGCGGCGCATTGGCCACCGCCTGCAGCGCGGCCGAGGGCAGCTGGTAGCCCTGGCCGGCCGGCGCGGTCGCCGCCGGGGACGCCTTGCCGCCGGTCACCGGTGCGGCGGCCAGCGCCACCGGGGCGACCGCCAGCAGGGCCATGCCCACGATCAGCCGGTTGCTCCAGCGCGCGCGGCGCGTACGGTCGTTGCCTGTCATCGTTCCACCCCATGCTGTGCAAACCTTGGACCTTAACAGTGGCGCGCGGTTTGCCCCCCTGCCGATGGTTGGGGGCCGGCACCGATTCATGCCCGGGCGGTGCGTCGGGATATAATGGGCATCCCCTCCACCGAGGGGCGCTGCGACCGCTGCCGGACCCGATCCGCACGGCCAGGCTCGGTGGCAGGGCTGGTTCCAACGGCGCCCGGCAAAGACGAGCCATTCGTCCATTACCGGAGCTTCTGCATGAACGCTGTTGCCAAGACCTTCTCCACCGAAGGTGATTACAAGATTGCCGATATCGCGCTGGCCGACTGGGGCCGCAAGGAACTGGATATCGCCGAGCACGAAATGCCGGGCCTGATGTCGATCCGCCGCAAGCATGCCGCCACCCTGCCGCTGAAGGGCGTGCGCGTGACCGGTTCGCTGCACATGACCATCCAGACCGCCGTGCTGATCGAAACGCTGAAGGACATCGGCGCCGACGTGCGCTGGGCCTCCTGCAACATCTTCTCGACCCAGGACCACGCCGCTGCGGCAATCGCCGCCTCGGGCACCCCGGTGTTCGCCTGGAAGGGCGAAACGCTGGAGGAGTACTGGGACTGCACGCTGGACGCGCTGACCTTCACCCTGGCCGACGGCACCCTGACCGGCCCGGAGCTGGTGGTCGACGACGGCGGCGACGTCACCCTGCTGATCCACAAGGGCTATGAGCTCGAAAACGGCAGCACCTGGGTCGATGAAAAGGCGTCCTCGCACGAAGAACAGGTCATCAAGGACCTGCTCAAGCGCGTGGCCAAGGAGCGTCCGGGCTACTGGACCCGCGTGGTCAAGGACTGGAAGGGCGTTTCCGAAGAAACCACCACCGGCGTGCACCGCCTGTACCAGCTGGCGCAGGCCGGCACCCTGCTGATCCCGGCGATCAACGTCAACGACTCGGTCACCAAGTCCAAGTTCGACAACCTGTACGGCTGCCGCGAGTCGCTGGCCGATGGCCTCAAGCGCGCGATGGACGTGATGCTGGCCGGCAAGGTCGCCGTGGTCTGCGGCTACGGTGACGTGGGCAAGGGCTGCGCGGCGTCGCTGCGTGCCTACGGCGCGCGCGTGGTCGTGACCGAAATCGATCCGATCTGCGCCCTGCAGGCGGCGATGGAAGGCTTCGAGGTCAACACCATCGAATCCACCCTGGGCCGTGCCGACCTGTACGTCACCACCACCGGCAACAAGGACATCATCCGCATCGAACACCTGAGCGCGATGAAGGACCAGGCCATCGTCTGCAACATCGGCCACTTCGACAACGAAATCCAGGTCGATGCGCTGGTCGGCTTCCCGGGCGTGCAGCACATCAACATCAAGCCGCAGGTGGACAAGTACGTGTTCCCGAACGGCAACGCGATCTTCCTGCTGGCCGAAGGCCGCCTGGTGAACCTGGGCTGCGCCACCGGCCACCCGAGCTTCGTGATGTCCAACTCCTTCGCCAACCAGACCCTGGCGCAGATCGACCTGTGGGCGAACAAGGACAGCTACGAGAAGAAGGTGTACCTGCTGCCGAAGAAGCTGGACGAGGAAGTGGCGCGCCTGCACCTGGAAAAGATCGGCGTGAAGCTGACCACCCTCACCAAGGAACAGGCCGATTACATCGGCGTGCCGGTGGATGGTCCGTTCAAGCCGGAGCATTACCGCTACTGATGATGGTTGCCGACTGACAGTCGGCACTACCGGATACCACGGGCGCCTTCGGGCGCCCGTTTTTTTGTTAGCCGGGCTTCACCCGGACTGCACCCTGCCCTCACATCCGCGCCGGGATCATCAGCGCGCGGGGGAATATCTGGGTGCATTCCGGAGATTTCCATGAATATCAAGTTCGTACTTCCCGCACTGCTGGTGCTGTGCGGTGCCGCCTACATCTCCCCTGTCCACGCCGCCGACTATCGGTGCATGGTGTTTTCAGGTGCCGATGGCAAAACGCCGGAAGCGAGCTCCAACGCGGACGGGAAATACGCCATCAAGGCGGCCGACCTGAAGGCAGCGGAGGCCGGTGCCCTGGCGGCCGCCACGCGCTACAAGAAAAACAGCGTCACGCTGACCAAGGCCCAATGCGATGCGGTGGCAGGAGCATCGAGCACTGCAACGTCGGCACCGACCACGACACCCCATCCGACGCCAACGGCTTCCTCTACCCCGGCGACAGGTGCAACCAGGGACTACCGGTGTGCCGTGCACGATGCGGACGGCACTGTGCTCAGGGGCGAGGCGGAGGGGTACTTCGAGGTTGCCGCCAGCAGCAGTGACGTGGCCGATGGCCTGGCAAAGACCAAGGCCGAAGCAAAGTACGGGGCCGGGAAAGTCGACTCTGTCGATTGCTCGCCCATGGGTTGAGGCTGCATGCCTGCTGCTGGCGGCGCCAGTGCCGGCAGCAGCAGGATCGACCGCTTCCTGGAACCGCCCCCGATAGTCCGGGTCAAGATTCTGCGATCGCGCCCGCGCTAAGGTAGTGCGACCACGCCAGCTGCATGACCATGACCCCGGCCATCACTCTGCTCAAGACGCACGGCATCGCCCACCACGTACTTTCCTACGCCCATGATGCCAACGCCGGCTCCTATGGCGGCGAAGCGGCGGAGCAGCTCGGGCTCGATCCCGCAGTGGTGTTCAAGACCCTGCTGGCCAGCACCGAAAAGCACGAGCTGCTGGTGGCGATCGTGCCGGTCAGCGGCACGCTGGACCTCAAGGCGCTGGCCGAGGCCGCAGGCTGTAGAAAGTGCGAGATGGCGGCGGTGGATGCGGCACAGCGCGCCACCGGCTACCTGGTCGGCGGAATCAGTCCGCTGGGCCAGAAGAAGAAGCACCGCACCTTCATCGATGCCAGCGCGCAGGCGCTGCCGGTCATGCACGTCAGCGCCGGCCGACGGGGGCTGGAGGTGGCGTTGGCGCCGAGGGATCTGGCGGCGTTGACCCAGGCCCACGTCGCCAACATCGCCCGGCCGTAGGGACACGCCATGCGTGTCCGCGCGGTGCTGGACCAGGCCCGGCACCGAGGGGCGTGGCGCTACGGTGACGTGAGGTTACGGCCGCCAGTTCGCGTGGCTTTCCCAGAACGCCACCGCGCGCTGGTAGGCCTCACGGTCGAGCGGCACACCGGATCCCCCCTCCTCCACCCCCAACGCATTGCGCATCATGGTGATCGGCGCCATCGGCACTTCTTCCGGTTCGGCGGTGTAGATGCAGCCGACGATGCCCCAGTCGGCGTCGATCGGCGAGCCTTCCTTCGCCAGTTGTTCAGCGCTGTACAGGATCACCACCAGGTAATTCGCGCGCGGCGACTGCACGCCTTCGAACCAGCGTACCAGCACCGGCAGCTCGTCGCGGTTGCGCGCCTCGTAGGCGCTGCGCAGCTGGTGGCGGTTGGCGTCGGTGACCGGCACGGTCAGGCAGCGCGTCGAGGTCCAGTTCTCGTACACATGGAGCTTGCAGAACGGCGCATAGCCATCGAGCACCTTGAACGGCGCGTTTGCATTCAGGTGCGCCTGGAACTGTTCGGCACTGCAGTCCTGGATCGTGTTGGCGCGCGGTATGCGCGGAAACAGGCGGGGACGGGCGAATTCGGTCAGGACGATGGACATGGCGCACGCGGCTGGAAAACAGGCGCACAGGGTAACCGCTGCGCGGGCCGCTCCGGTGCCGTGCTCAGCCGAGGATCGCGCGCAGCGCACCGTCCAGCGTGGGGTGGCGGAACCGATAACCTTCCTGCAGCGCGCGCGCCGGCACCACGTTCTGGCCGGTCAACAACAGGCCGGCCATCTCGCCAAACCCCAGCTTCAAGGCGAACGCAGGCGTTCGCACCCACGCCGGGCGGCCCAGCACGTCAGCCAGGGTGCGGGCGAACGCCGCGTTGGTGACCGCCCCGGGCGCGGTGCCGTTGAAGGCACCACGCGCCTCCGGATCGGCCAGCAGCCACAGGATCAGCCCGACCAGGTCGTCCCGGTGGATCCAGCTCATCCACTGCCGGCCGTCGCCCATCGGGCCGCCCAGGCCCAGCCGGAACGGCGGCAGCATCCGCGCCAGCGCACCACCGTCCCGGTCGAGCACGATGCCGGTGCGCACCACGCAGGTGCGCACCCCCAGGTCCTCTGCCTTGGCGGCCTCGGCCTCCCAGTGTCGGCACAGCATCGCGGCGAAGTCATGCCCGGGCGACGCGCTCTCCTCCAGCGCGGTGCCGTCGCGCGGCCCGTAGTAGCCGATCGCCGAGCCGGAGACCAGCACCTGCGGGCGGGTCGGCAACCCGCGCATCCAGTCCAGCAGGGCCTGGGTGGTGCCAATGCGTGACGCCAGCATGGCCTGCTTGCGCGCCGGGCTCCAGCGGCCTTCCACCAGCGGTTCGCCCGCCAGGTTCACCACCGCGTGGACCGGGCCGACATCGCCCAGCACACCGACGTACTGGACCCCGGCCTGGCCGGATCGGCCCGGGCTGCGGGTCAGCACCGTCACCCGGTGCCCGGCCGCCAGCAGCCGCTGGCACAGGCGCTGGCCGATGAAGCCGGTGCCGCCGGTGATCAGGATGTCCATGCGTGCTCTCCGTGGGGAACGCCACTTTACCCGCCCGGGTGTAAACGCCCCGCGCGCCATCTTTTACATTCATCGCGATGAAGCGATATGATGGTCCCACACCCGTCGCCGCCGCCGCCCATGACCGCCCTCAGCTTCGAGTTCTACCCGCCCAAGACCGACGAACAGCGCGCCCAGCTCGACCGCACCGCCGCCCGGCTCAAGGCGTATGTCCCGGAGTACGTTTCCTGCACCTTCGGCGCGGGCGGCTCGACCCTGAGCTACACCTCCGAAACGGTGCGCCACCTCAAGCAGCACCACGGCTTCGAGGCCGCGCCGCACCTGTCCTGCGTGGGCGGCAGCCGCGAGGAGATCCGCGAGCTGCTCAAACTGTACCGGGCCATCGGCTGCCGGCGCATCGTCGCGCTGCGCGGCGACCTGCCGTCGGGCATGGGCCACCCCGGCGACCTGCGCTATGCCAGCGAGCTGATCGCCTTCATCCGCGCCGAGCATGGCGATGCCTTCCATATCGAGGTCGGCGCCTACCCGGAAACCCACCCGCAGTCCGACGACGCGCTGCGCGACCTGAAGTACTTCAAGGCCAAGGTCGATGCCGGTGCCGATGCCGCCATCACCCAGTACTTCTACAACGCCGACGCGTATTTCAGCTTCGTCGACGCGGTGCGCCGGCTCGGCGTGCAGGTGCCGATCGTGCCGGGGATCATGCCGATCTCCAATTTCAGCCAGCTGCGTCGCTTCTCCGAACAATGCGGCGCGGAAATCCCGCGCTGGATCGGCAAGCGCATGCAGGCCTATGGCGATGACGCCGATTCGGTGCGCGCGTTCGGTGCCGAGGTGGTGGCGCAGCTGTGCGAGCGACTGGTCGCCGGCGGCGCACCGGGGCTGCATTTCTACACCCTCAACCTGGCCCGCCCGACCACCCAGGTGCTGAAGCTGCTGGGCCGCTGAACACCCTGCCGGCCACCGCTTGCAGATAACGCCCGCGCCGCTACCCTGCTGCGATGAGACCGGTCGTTCTGTTGCTGCTGTCGCTGTGCACGCTGTGCTGGGCCCCTTGGGCGCAGGCGCAGGCACAGCGCGTGAACCGTTGCACCACCGCGCAGGGCGAGACGGTGTTCACCGACCGCAGCTGTGACGCACTGGGTGCGACCGCGCGCATGCCGGCGCGCGCCGCGTCGGTGGGCAACACCGGCATCTACCGCGCCGGGTGTGCGCGGCGGCTGAGCGAGCTCACCGGGCAGATCCGCGACGCGGTCAGCCTGCAGGACGTCAACCGGCTGTCGTCGATCTACCTGTGGGGCAATGTCTCCGACGCCACCGCCAACCACATCATCGGGCGGCTGGAATCGGTGGTGCAGCGGCCGCTGGTGGATATCGCGCCGGTGTATCCGGAGGTGCCGGTCGCGCCTGCGCCGTTGCCGGTGGATCCGAACGCCACGCTGGTAGAGGCGGTGGAGGCGACCGTGCCGCCGGCGGGCAGGCCGCGCCCGATCGGCTTGCGGCTGGAACAGACGCTGGGCAGTACCGCCACCCCGGCGCGGACGGTATTCGGGCTGCGGCGTCAGTATGGGTGCTTCTGGATCACGCTGTAGCCACGGCTGCGCCGTCTCAGGCGGGCCAGTACGCGCGGATCGCGGCTACGCCCTGCGCACCGTGCCGGCGGGCCTGCACGATGTCGTCGGCCCCCAGCCCGCCCAGCGCGTAGATCGGCAGGGAGACCTGGGCGCGCAGCGCCTCGAATGCGTCCCACCCCATCGGGGTGGCATCGGGATGGCTGCCTGTGGCCTGGACCGGGCCGAGCACGGCGAAGTCGCAGCCCAGCCGTTGCGCCGCCTGCAGCTGCGCCAGGTCGTGGCAGGATGCGGCCACCAGCTGGTCGGCCGGCAACGGCCGCGCTTCCAGCTGCAGCAGCTGCTCGCCGCCCAGGTGCACGCCCACGCCCAGCCGGCGCGCCAGCTCGATGTCGCGGTTGAGCAGCCACTGCACGCTGCCACGGTGGCGTGCCACGGCCTGTTCGGCCAGCGCCACGCGCGCGGCGCTGCCGGGGGTGCGAAGCTGCACGCGGCGTGCGCCCGCCTCCAGCGCGCGGGCCAGGCGCGCGTACCAGTCCTGGTGCGCGGCGGCATCATCGGCGGCCGGCTCGGGGGTGATCAGGTACCGGTCCGGGTGGCGCAGCGCGGCCACCACCGGCAGGTCGGCCGGCGGCATCGAATAGCGCGACAGCTTGTCCGGCGCCACCCAGGTGATGGCCTGGCCTTCCCGGCCGCGCGGGGAGCCCTTCCAGCTGCGGATGTGCCGCACTTCCAGGCGCAGGTGCTTGTCCGGGTAGAGCTGCGGTACGTCCATGATCCAGTCGCCAACCTCGGCCTCGATCCCCAGCTCCTCGCGCAGTTCGCGCACCAGGGCCTGCTCGGAGCTTTCGCCCCCCTCGCGCTTGCCGCCGGGGAACTCCCACAGGCCGGCCATGTCGCGGTTCTCGGTACGGCGGTTGAGCAGGATGCGGCCGCGGGCGTCGGTGATGACGCCGGCCACGACGTGGATCGATCGTTTGGGGGATGGCATGCGGCCAGAATGCCCAATCGGCCCGGGCATGCGCAATGCCGGACAGACGAAGGGCCCCATGCGGGGCCCTTCGGGTGGATCAGGCAGTGGGTTCGATCAGAACACCACGTTCCAGTTCAGCTGGGCGCCCACTTCACGCTGGCCATCGCCGGCACGGCCCTGCGCGGACATCGACAGGCGGCTGTTGTCGGACGTGTTCAGCGACACGCCCAGTTCGGCGATGCCCACATTGCGCGCCAGCGGCAGGCCGCTGACGGTGAAGCTGTCACTGCCGGCCACGAAGCGGTTGCGCGAGTCGGCACGCAGTTCGCCGGCCGCGTTCTGCCAGGCCAGGCCGGCCTCCAGGCGGGCGCCGTCGGTCTGGCCACCGCTGATGTCCCACGCGGCGCGGATGCCGGCCGTGGTGGTCCAGACCTCATCCTTGCTGGATGCCACCGACAGGGCTGCGGTGCCGCCGGTTTCCGTGGCGGCCTCGCTCGACAGGCGGGTGTAGGCCACGGCCAGGTACGGGCTCAGGGTCAGTGCACTGAGCGGGATGTCCCCCCCCCCTTCAGCAAAGGCCTGGACCGAATGAGCGTCGTGCCGGCTGCTCAGGGTCTGTTCCCAGACGGTGCCGGCACCCGGTTCACGGCGGGTGTCCACCTCGTAGTCGGCGTAGCTGGCGCCGCCGTTGATCCAGGCCTGCTCGCCCCGGAAGCCGGCGTACAGGCCACCGTGCACCGCGTCCACTTCGGTGATCGCGTTGCGGTCGCGGATCTGCTGGCGCAGCGATTCCGGGCCACCGGCCACGCCGACGGTCCAGCGGTCGCCGAAGGTCCAGTCGTAGCCCGCCATCAGGCCCTGGCGGGTTTCCTGGGTGCGCGAGGCGGTACCGTCGCTGTCCTGGCGCTTGGAGGCGCCGCTGCCGGCCACCCACGCCGAGGAGCCGTTGAGCTTGGTGTCCGGGGCCGGGCGCAGGCGCTGGGAGATGCCTTCACGCAGGAAGCGGTCATCCAGCAGCAGCGCACGGTTGCTGGCATGCAGTTCGCCGCCGAGGTCATCGAAGGCAACCAGCGCACCGGCCTCATCGAGCATCAGCAGGGCGTTGTACAGCGCCAGCGCGTCGCCGGACTGCTGCAGCGAATCCAGCGCCGCTGCCGTGGCGCGCTGGTTGCCGGTGACGGCCACGGCGCCGAACACGATCGGCGGGGTCACGCCCGGGGTGCCCGGGAACCCCGGATCCACCGGGGTGCCTGGGTCGGCGGGCGTGACCGGATCGATTGGGGTACCCGGGTCGACCGGATCCGGCTCGTTCGTCCAGGTCTGGAGCTCGACCGCCACCAGCACCTGGTTGTCAGTCTGGGTGAGCTTCGGCCGGATGAAGATCGAGTCCGTGGTGATGTTGTCGAACCCGCCCTGTATGCCGCCAGCGGCGTCCAGGATCACGTAGCTCTGCCCTTGCTGGTAGCTGGTGTAGGGGTCCAACGCGTTGATGCGGATGGCCGCAAGGCCTGAGTTGGCAAGGTTGGCCTTGCTGCCGATGTACGCCTTGCCCGTCACCGAGATCAGGTCGGCCTGCCCGTTGGCACGAAGTTGCGCGTCATAGAACGTGCTGTCACGGCGTGTGCTCCACAGGTGTGTCACGCCGGTGTTGATGTACAGGTCGCCATCCACGCCAAGCGTTCCAACATCGCCATGACCCGGCGACAGGGTGCCGCCATCCACCACGTAGGTGTCGCCCACGGTGCCGTTGCCGGCCAGCACGCCGGGGCCCTGGACCAGCACGTTCGAGCTGCGCACCACTTTGGTTTCGGTACCGTAATTGAGGGTTTGCCGGAAGCCGGCGCTGCCGTCGAGCACCAGCGTGCCGCCGGATACGTCGATCTGCTGCAGCGGGGCCGCACTGGTGCCCGCATAGCCCTGGCCGGTGTACATGTCAGAGGTGATGTGCAGGGTGCCGCCACTGACCGCGACCCTGCCGCCGAAATCGGCCAGGTTGCCCGTCAGGGTGCTGTTGCCGGCACGCTGGATCACCGCGCCGCTTGCGCCGGTGGCGCTGGCAAGGGTGTTGGCCAGCGTGACGTCGCCGGTATGGTTGAACACCAGGCCACCGGAGGCGGCCTGCATGACGATCTTCGCGCCGTCCAGCTCACCGGCCGCTTCGGCTGCGGACCACTGCGGCCCACGGTTGGCCACCGACCAGGTGTCCATGCCGCCACCGATCGCGAGGTAACCGGAGGTGCCCAGGCTGAGGTCGCCGTTACCCGCTGCAACGCGTCCGCCATTGCCGACGCTGAGCACCGCAAAGGGCCCGCCGACAAGATGGCTGCCTACGGTGATGCCAGCATCGGCCTCGATGGCCGAACCGGCGCCGCTGACACGGGTCTGTTCTTTCAGCGATTCCCCCAACAGGGTGGCGGTGTTGGCGCCTCCCGACACCAGCAACGTACCCGTGTTGATGACTGCGCCATCGAGCACGTTGACACCGGTGCGGATGTCCATCTCACTCTGGTTGGTCCAGCGGCTGCCGGTGCCGGTGAGGGTTGCGGTCCCGGTGCTGCTGTAGGAGTCCTTGATACGGGCGCTGCTGGACTGGATCTGGCCGCCATTGTCGACCAGCAGATGCGTGCTGGTGATCACGCGGTCGCCGCTCAGCACGGAGCCTGCACCGGACACCTCGATGCGGCCGGTGCGCGCGTGCCTGCTCGGCAGGCCCTGCTCATCCTCGGCGGTGACGTTGCCGGCGACCGCAACGACGGCGCCGTCTTCAACGCGCAGCGTGCCGTTGCCGTTTGCGGAAACGCGCAGTTCATCGGCGGCCACGGTGGAACCGGCGCCACTGACCAGGAGCGTGCCGCCCGAGTCCTGCGCCGCGCCGACACTGAGCAGCTGTGCGCTGACCTTACCGCCATTGCGCACGTTGACCGTGCCTTCTGCGTTCTGGGCAGCGCCGAGCACGAGGTTGCGACCGACACTGACAGTGCCAATGTCGATGTTGAGCGTGCCCGTCCCGGCCTCGCCGACCCGCAGCTCGTTGTCGGTGACGACCAGCTCGCCGCCGGTGTTCACGTTGACCACGCCCAAGCCACCAGCGGCAGTGCCGATGCTCATGCCGAAGGAGGTACCCGCCAGCGGCCATGGCTGGGTCACTTCGACGCGACCGCCATTGACGATGTCGAGCAGGCCTGCCCCTTCGCGGCCCACCAGCAGCTGGCGCGCGCTGAGCGAGGAGCCTGCACCTTCCACCCGCCCGATGCCAACGCCATCGGCCCCAAATCCGAACGACACGGTGCCGCCGGCAACGGTGGCTGCGGCGCCGTCGCCCAGACGCAGTTCGCCTTTGCCGGCCTCACCCACGCGCACCGATGCGCTGTTCACGGACAGCGTCGAGGTTGGGCCAGTGAAGTACAGTTTGCCGTCGCTGCCCACCGACGTGCCCACCGACACCAGGCCGTTGGAGGTGATCTTCCCACCGTCGCGGACGTCGACCTGCACCTGGCCGTTGGGGCCGACGCGGAAGCCATCCACGTAAGCACGCGAATCATTGACGATATCCGGCGCATTGAAGTCATACACCGCCGCGAAGGCGGTGGGCAACGATGCGGCCGACAGGCCAAGCGCAACCAGCATGGCAGCGCTCAGCGGCGAACGCCGGCGACGGTTGTCGGTGGCCGGAGAAGTGGACGAGGGGGATGTGGCGAGTTCGGATGCAACCTGCATCATGCCGGTGGTGCGGTTGAACACCAGGCGATAAATCCTGTTCATGAAACTCCATGGATGGCGACTCAGGGGAAACGCGACGCTGCCGCAGCCTGCGGAGCGCAATGCGCGTCGAGCGGCCCCGAATGCAATGCATTCGCGACAGCGCCGAACACGTTAACGTGCTGTCGTAATTTCACCCGTGGGTCGCATCTGACACTCGCGTGGGAATGCGCCACGCATCTGTGTCAGGTTTTTCTGAAAGATCTGCATCAGAGAAGCCGATCACAGAACACTACCTTCATGCGATTGCACAGCGTTCGAGATGATGCGACGCATGATCCGGAGTGGACACGTTGAATCGCCACACGTGGCGGGCCGATGGCGCCAAGTGGCTCAGTGCGACAAACGCTCTGAAACCCAACATGGAAAATCGCATTCAACACCCGGTTCGGCATTGCATCCTATCGCCCTGGTGATAGCCACCACACTTCGAGAGCAGAACGCGAAAATCAGCCCAATCCGAAAGTTCGCCGACCCGATTGCACCCCTTCACCACCGCCGATACCTTCCCCGCACCGACGAGCGAAGGCACATCTCCGCTGATGTCGTCGTGCACTGAACAGGAGGCAAAATGTGCTGGTGAACTGGTGGAAGAATGGACTTCAGTTGAAGCTGCAGGTTCGCATCTACCCAGATGGGTTACTGCTTGCCACCCTTTATGCGCTGGCCTGCCTGGCCTCGCGCCAGATATCGGTTGATCAGTTCAACCTGCTGGCGGGCCTTCGGATTGCCGCATTACTCCTGTTCCCGACCCGACTCTGGCCTTATCTGATCCTCGGAGAGTATGCCCACCTTGCACAGGTTCGGTATCCCTTGGTTGAAAAGTACGGCGTGGCATGGGCCATCATCAGCTCGGCCCTTCTGATGCCGACTGTTGCGTTGATCGTGCGGCTTCATCGGAACCTGCTTCCCGAAGCACCAGGTACAAGGCTGCTCATGCTTGCCGCCACGACCTCCATCGCCGCTGCATTGATCAACATTGGAACCGCCCAGCTGCTTTGGCCGGTAGCTTCAAGCACCCCCCTTCCAACGAGGGCGGCACATCAGATCCTTGGAAACTTCATCGGCATTTTGACCGTGGCGCCACTGGCGCTGCTATGGCTGCAACGGCAGCGGCAGCGCCTGAACCAGGCTCCGCGCCTTCCGATTGCGACCACGGGGCTGCTCCTGCTGATGCTTGCCCTTGGCCTGTCTGCGATCCAGCTTCCGGCGGCGTATGAGGGACTTCGACCTAGTCTTCAGCTGACGATGGCACTTCCTGCCATCGTGCTGACCTGCCTGTACGGGTGGCGCGGCGCTGTGCTCGGAGTTCCGCTACTAAACCTTGTCGTCGGCCTGACCATGCCCACCACCGGTATCGCGTGGTCCTTCGACGCTGAAACATTCACCGTTCAGCTCATTCTGGCCGTAGCTGGGTCTGCGCTGCTCGCCTTGGGTTCGACGATCAGTCACTACTACCATCGCTACAGGACGCGGGACTTGCATAGCAGACAGGTCATATCCCTGACGAAGACATCGCACCTGACGGGTGAAAATGATCTTCGGCACCGCGCGCTGGAGATCAACCGGATCGGCGACGGCATTGACGCCTACCTCAGCGAAACAGCCGACTGGTTGAAACGACAAGGCCATGGGGAGATTGCCAGCAGCCTGATCCGGACCTCCAGTCTGTACTCACTCAAGTTCCGCGAGCAGGCCAGCATGGTCTACCCGACAGCGCTGGAGCATGTTGGCCTGTATCTGGCCCTGCAGGTCGGCGGAATCAGCGAGGCATGGTCGAACACGGGAAGCATCGCCCAACCTCGACTTGTAGGCGATCCGTGCCGGCTGACAGTCCCGCTGCAGCTGGCCACGTACCGCACCCTCACCGAGGCGGTTTCTCTGTTGTTGCAGAATGAGTCGTCGCAGATTCGCGTCAATGCGCGTTGCGGCCGCGCGGGGGGCCGCCACGGCATCGTTGTGGTGGTGGCGCTTCTTGACCCGCGACATCGCCTTTCCGAAGCAACCCGAACATTGGCAATCGATCGGCTTTCTGGTCGCGCGCTCGCCTACGGCGGCACCGTTCAGTGCCGCCACAATCGTATCCGCATGGTCCTCATGGACGCACCCGTCGTTCAACGCTCCGTTACTGGTTGCTCGACTGACCACACGGCGCCGCCACCGTTTCGATAGCGCACAAGTGTGAATCCTGGATGCCGGTACACCTCGGAACGAGCCATGGCGTCGACGTCCACCACGCGCCGGGGAGGCAGAACCACTTGATCTGATGTCTCCCCGGCAGGCAATGCCCAGAACAGGCCATCCACCGTGCCGATGATGAGCTGGACGCGCCCCATAGTGTCATTGACCTGGAAATATGAGATTCCATCGCGTTTGAATCCATGAACCCGCCACCCTGGATCCACACTCAGGTCGGGAGCTGAAGGGTTCTCCTGGCCCAGGCCGATGCCCTTGAGCTGCGAAGTGTTGTCGTCCCCAAGGCAGCAAGCAGCAGTCGCCTGCTTCGGTTCAGATCCCGCGGCCGCTGCCTCCGGTATCGGCATCGCTGTGAACAGCACCGCAGCTATTGCAGCACTACGCTGAAATTGGCCCACACCCACCTCCAGATTTCAAAAGTTGTACCCGGAGATCACTGTAGCCAGCGCAATGTACTGAGGCGTTGAACAGCGTCCGAAATATCGCAGGCGCCGCCCCAAGAAAAAACCCCGCTTTCGCGGGGTTCTTTTTTGATCAGCTCAACTGGCCGTGGCAGTGCTTGTACTTCTTGCCGCTGCCGCAGGGGCACGGATCGTTGCGGCCGACCTTGGGCTCTTCGCGGGTCACCTGGCCGACGACGCCGTTGCGCTGGGCTTCCACGTCCGCCGCTTCTTCGTCGGCGCCGTAGCCGCCCACGTTCTGGTGCTGGAACTGCGACTGCAGCAGGCGCGCTTCGGCCTGCTGGCGTTCGGCTGCTTCCAGCGCCGCCACTTCTTCTTCGCTGCGGATGCGCACGCGCGCCAGCAGGGTCACCACTTCGCGCTTGACGTTCTCCAGCATTTCCGAGAACAGCTCGAAGGCTTCCTTCTTGTATTCCTGCTTGGGCTGCTTCTGCGCATACCCGCGCAGGTAGATGCCCTGGCGCAGGTAGTCCATGCGCGCCAGGTGCTCCTTCCAGCTCTGGTCGAGCACGGTGAGCATGACGTGCTTCTCCAGCGCGCGCATGGTTTCTTCGCCGACGCCGGCTTCCTTCTGCTCGAAGTGCTCGTCCACGCGGGCCTGCACCTTGTTGGCGATGGCTTCGGCGTCGAGTTCCTCGTGCTGCTTGACCAGCCCGGTGACGTCCATCTGCACGCCCAGCTCCGAGGCCAGGGTGGCTTCCAGGCCCGGCAGGTCCCACTGTTCGTCGATCGAGTTGGGCGGCACGAAGCGGGCCACGATGTCGTAGATCACATCGCCGCGGATGCCGTCGACGTTGTCCTTCACCGACTCGGCGTCCAGCAGCTCATCGCGCTGGGCGTAGATCACCTTGCGCTGGTCGTTGTTGACGTCGTCGAAGTCCAGCAGGTTCTTGCGGATGTCGAAGTTGTGCGCTTCGACCTTGCGCTGCGCCTTTTCGATCTGGCGGCTGACCAGGCGGTCTTCGATGACGTCGTCTTCCTTCATGCCCATCATGCGCATCGCCTTCTGGACCCAGTCCGAGGCGAAGATGCGCATCAGGTTGTCTTCCAGCGACAGGTAGAAGCGGGACGAACCCGGGTCGCCCTGGCGGCCGGAACGGCCACGCAGCTGGTTGTCGATACGGCGCGATTCGTGGCGTTCGGTGCCCACGATGTGCAGGCCGCCGGCGGCCTTGACCTGGTCGTGGCGGACCTGCCAGTCGGCCTTGACCTTGGCGCGCTGCTCGGCGGTGGCATCTTCGCCCAGCGCGTGCAGCTCCGCTTCGTGCGAGCCGCCCAGCACGATGTCGGTACCACGGCCGGCCATGTTGGTGGCGATGGTCACCGCACCGGGCATGCCGGCGTTGGCGATGATGGTCGCTTCGCGGTCATGCTGCTTGGCGTTGAGCACTTCGTGGTGCACGCCGGCCTTGCGCAGGTGCTCGGACAGCATTTCCGAGGTTTCGATCGAGGTGGTGCCGACCAGCACGGGCTGGCCGCGCTTGTTGCATTCCTGGATGTCGGCCAGCACGGCGTTGAACTTGCCGTTGCGGTTGAGGAACACCTGGTCCGGCGAGTCCTTGCGGATGGTCGGGCGGTTGGTCGGGATGACCACCACTTCCAGGCCGTAGATGCTCTGGAATTCGTAGGCTTCGGTGTCGGCCGTACCGGTCATGCCGGACAGCTTCTTGTACATGCGGAACAGGTTCTGGAAGGTGATGCTCGCCAGCGTCTGGTTCTCGCGCTGGACCGGCACGCCTTCCTTCGCTTCCACCGCCTGGTGCAGGCCATCGGACCAGCGGCGGCCGGCCAGGGTACGGCCGGTGAATTCGTCCACGATCACCACTTCGCCATCGCGCACGATGTAATCCACGTCGCGCTGGTAGATGGCATGCGCGCGCAGCGCGGCATTGAGGTGGTGGACCACGGTGAGGTTCTGGGCGGCGTACAGGCCTTCGGTTTCGGCGCTGAGGATGCCGGCCTCGACCAGCAGCTGCTCGGCGTGCTCCATGCCCGCTTCGGACAGGTGCACCTGCTTGCCCTTCTCGTCGACCCAGAAATCGCCCTCGCCTTCTTCGGCGTCCTGGCGGATCAGGCTGGGCACCACGCGGTTGACGCGGATGTACAGCTCGGGGGAATCGTCGGCCGGGCCGGAGATGATCAGCGGGGTACGCGCTTCGTCGATCAGGATCGAGTCGACTTCGTCGACGATGGCGTAATGCAGGCCGCGCTGGTAACGGTCGGCACGCGACAGCGCCATGTTGTCGCGCAGGTAGTCGAAGCCGAATTCGTTGTTGGTGCCGTAGGTGATGTCGCTGGCATAGGCCTCGCGCTTGTCGCTGTGCGGCATGCCCGGGTAGACCACGCCGACGCTCATGCCCAGCCAGTTGTACAGCTTGCCCATCTGCGCCGAGTCGCGGCGGGCCAGGTAGTCGTTCACGGTGACCACGTGGACGCCCTTGCCTTCCAGCGCGTTCAGGTACACCGGCAGCGTGGCCACCAGGGTCTTGCCTTCGCCGGTGCGCATTTCCGCGATCTTGCCCAGGTGCAGGACCATGCCGCCGATCAGCTGGACGTCGTAGTGGCGCATGCCGAGCACGCGGCGGCTGGCTTCACGGCAAACGGCGAAGGCTTCCGGCAGCACCTTGTCCAAGGCTTCACCGTCAGCGATGCGCTGCTTGAACTCCGGGGTCTTGGCCTTGAGCTGCTCGTCGGAGAGCTTTTCGATGTCCGGCTCCAGCGCATTGATCTTGGCGACGATGCGGTTGAGCTGGCGCAGCTGGCGTTCGTTACGACTGCCAAAGACGCGGGTAAGCAGGCTGTTGATCATTGAAGGAACCGGTTGGAATGAGACGCCCCAACGGCGACGCTCCCTCGGGAGCCGCCCGCCGCAAACGAAACAGGGCGCATCGCGCCCTGTCTATGGCAACACCCATTGTAGCTTGGGACGAGGGCCCGTGGTTTCAAGCACCCTCAGCCGCGGGAAACCCGCCCGACCGGGGTGTTGCCGCCATCGCCAAGGAACTTGCGCGGGTTGACCACCTGGCCGCGTTCCCAGACCTCGAAGTGCACGTGGGCACCGGTGGAACGGCCGGTGGACCCCGCCTTGGCCACTTCCTGCCCGGCCCGGACCAGGTCGCCGACCTTCACCACCAGGCGCGAATTGTGCGCGTAGCGGGTCACGTAGCCGTTGCCATGGTCGACGTCGACCACGTTGCCGTAGCCGCCCTTCACGCCGGAGAAGCTGACCACGCCGTCGGCCACGGACATCACCGGGTCGCCGACCTTGGCGTGGAAGTCCATGCCCTTGTGGTTGCCGCGACCGCGACCGAACGGGTCGCTGCGACCGCCAAAGCCGGAGGTGATGTAGGTGTTGCGGATCGGCATGCGACCCGGCACCGCGTTCTGCTCCAGCTGGTGGTCGAACAGCAGCGACTCCATCACCGACAACTGGCGGCCTGAAGCAGCGAAGCGCTGCTCCAGCACCTGTAAGTCGGCGTTGACCTCGTTGACCGGGATGTCCTGGGTCGGGCCGGGCTCGCCTTCACCGAGGCCGGGGGTCTCGTTGAAGTCGAACTCGCCGTCTTCCAGCTTGCCCATCTGGGTCAGGCGCTCGCCCAGTGCGTTGAGCCGGGTGGCCTGCGCCTGCAGCTCGCCCATGCGGGCGGCGAGCGCGTTGACCTGGGTCTGGGCGTCCTGCTGGGCCTTGGCCAGGTCGCGCTCCTGCTGGGCGACCTTGGCGTGGAGCCGGGAATCATTGAACATGCTGCCACCCAGACCGGCACCGAAGCCGATCAGGCAGCCCAGGCCAAGCACGCTGCCCAGCAGGGCACGGGGCCTGTCCTCGAAGTAGAAACGCAAACGCGCAAGCGGCGTCTTGGCCTGTCCTTCACGCGTTTTGATTACGATCTTTTTGAATGCCATCAGTGAGTTTTCATGTCTGAGCCGAAATCCAGTGCCCGTCCTGCATCAACACCGAAGCCGGCGCTGGATGCAGTCATGGGTGACAAAGCCGGCAATCCGCTGCGTCGTGCCCTGTGGCTCGATGCGCTGGACCGTCAGTTGCGCCCCCATCTGCCGCCCACCCTGGCCACCCGTTGCCGGCTGGCGAATGTAAACGGCGAACACCTCGTTTTTGTCGTCGACTCCGCTGTGTGGCACGCCAAGGTCCGGCTGGCCGAAGCACAGTTGATCGACGCGGCCCGGTCCATCGGGCTGAAGGTCACCAAGGTGACCGTCAAAACTGCGGCTGCCCCTCCTCCACGCTCCCCAGCGATCGACAACAGGAATGGCCCCCACGCAGTTTCAGCCGCCACGCACAAAGGGCTACGCGACGCGTTGGCTTGTCTGAAGGACATGGAGTAACCCAGGGCCGCACAGGCATCAGGGCATCCCGCCCCTTCCCCGCCGTCGTCACGATCATGTGAATCTGGCAGGGAGCCGGCGGCCATCGTAGCCGTGCCGGGCCGTCCAGTCGTTAGTCTTTTATTAAAGAATCGTTAAATTCAGGCCAAAACCGGACCCGGTTCACAAAAACGTGACGACGGTACCTAGACGGTTCATTGACATCAACATCACGCCGGCCGCGACCGCCAAACGCACAACGGCGCCCTGGGCGCCGTTGTTTTTTCTTTCAATTCAACTGGTTAGGCGTACGCTGGCACGCCATACACGACCGGAACCTCGCTGCTCGGGGTTTCGTAGCTGACCCACTCCCACGCCGTGGCATCGGCCAGCAGCGCACGCACCAGCTTGTTGTTGAGCGCGTGGCCGGATTTGAAGCCTTCGTAGGCCCCCAGCACCTGGCCGCCGGCCAGATACAGGTCGCCGATCGCATCGAGGATCTTGTGGCGCACGAACTCGTCGGCGTAGCGCAGGCCGTCGTCGTTGAGCACGCGGAATTCGTCGAGCACGATGGCGTTGTCCATCGAACCGCCCAGGCCCAGGTTGCGCTCGCGCATGTATTCCAGGTCGCGCATGAAGCCGAAGGTGCGTGCGCGGGAGATTTCCCGGGTATAGGCGGCGGTGGAGAACTCGATCTCGGCGCGCGACTGCTTGGCCGGGATCATCGGGTGATCGAACTGGATGGTGAAACCGAGCTTGTAGCCTTCATACGGCTCGAAGCGGGCGACCTTGTCGCCGTCGGTCACTTCCACCGTCTTGAGAATGCGGATGAAGCGCTTCGGCGCGTCCTGTTCGGCGATGCCCGCCGACTGCAGCAGGAACACGAACGGGCCGGAGGAACCGTCCATGATCGGCAGTTCGGCCGAGGACAGCTCCACGATGATGTTGTCCACGCCCAGGCCGGCCAGGGCCGACATCAGGTGTTCGACGGTCTGGATCTTGGCGTCATTGCAGGTCAGCCCGGTGCACAGGGTCACTTCGGTGACCAGGTCGGCACGGGCGGGGACCTCCACCACCGGGTCCAGGTCCACGCGCCGGAACACGATGCCATGGTTGACCGGTGCCGGGCGCAGGGTCATGTAGACCTTGTCACCACTGTGCAGGCCAACGCCGGTGGCGCGGATCGTGTTCTTGAGGGTGCGTTGGGGAATCATGGGGGCGACCGGGGGAAGCGCGCAGTCAGCGCGACAGTGACAAACAAGAATAACACGCACTACCACCGCTCCTTTCTGAACCGGAGGCGGCAGACTGCCGGGCCCATCCTGGCCCGGCAGCAAGGGACATGGAGGCGCTTACCGGGGAGGACAAGACCCCGGCCGGCGATCCTTCAGTCCGCCTGGCGGCGCAGGAACGCCGGGATGTCCAGGTAATCGTTGGGCAGTTCGGCAGCGGCCGGGCTCGACGACGACGGGGCTGAGGGGGCCACGGTGTCGGCGCTGGGACGACGCAGGCCCAGGCCCATGCCGCCCACGGCCTTGGACACGGCGTCGCCGCCCGTGTCGAAATCGCCGAACTCCGGCTGGCCGGTGGTGGCATTGCGGACCAGCTTGATCGGCGCGCGCTCGCCCGGACGCTGGGTCTTGGAGGCCACCGCACGGTTCAGGCCGGTGGCCACCACGGTGACGCGGACCTCGTCCTGCATGTCCGGGTCCAGCACGGTACCGACCACCACGGTGGCGTCTTCGGACGCGAAGCCATCGATGGTGCGGCCGATCTCGTCGAACTCGGCCATGGTGAAGTCGGCGCCGGCGGTGATGTTGACCAGGATGCCGTTGGCACCGGCCAGGTTCACATCGTCCAGCAGCGGGTTCTGGATGGCGGCTTCGGCGGCGGCCTGGGCGCGGTCATCGCCACGGGCGGTGCCGGTACCCATCATCGCCAGGCCCATTTCGGACATGACGGTGCGCACGTCGGCGAAGTCGACGTTGATCAGGCCCGGGCGCACGATCAGGTCGGCGATGCCCTGCACGGCGCCCTGGAGGACGTCGTTGGCGGCACGGAAGGCCTGGATCATGGTGGCGTTGCGGCCCAGCACGGTGATCAGCTTTTCGTTCGGGATGGTGATCAGCGAGTCGCAGTGCTGGCTCAGTTCCTCGATGCCCTTCAGCGCGACCTGCATGCGGCGGCGACCTTCGAACGGGAACGGCTTGGTGACCACGGCCACGGTCAGGATGCCCATCTCCTTGGCCAGCTGTGCCACCACCGGTGCAGCGCCGGTCCCGGTGCCACCGCCCATGCCGGCGGTGATGAACACCATGTCCGCACCCTGCAGGGCGTCCATGATGCGCTCGCGGTCTTCCAGCGCGGCCTGGCGGCCCACTTCCGGATTCGCGCCGGCGCCCAGGCCCTTGGTGACATTGGTACCCAGCTGCAGCTGCAGCTTGGCACCGCAATTCTTGATGGCCTGCGAGTCGGTGTTGGCGGTGATGAATTCCACGCCGTCCACGCTGGTGCTGACCATGTGCGCCACGGCGTTGCCGCCGCCGCCGCCCACGCCGATCACCTTGATCACCGCATTGGGTGCCATCTTCTCAATCAGTTCGAAATGCGCCATGTCCGTGTCCTCGTTATATCCGCTTCTGGTTGGCATGGGCGCGTTGGCGTCCTGCCATTGCGCTGCATGTTGCCGTTGCGGCTGTGTGGGTTGTGTGTTGCTTTTTTTGTTGCGCCGGCGGGGGCCGGTTTGAAGCCAGCCGACTGACCGTCGGCTCTACTGCACTTGCAACCAGCAGGGGGCCGGTTGAAGCAGATTCCGTTGCGTCAGAATTCGCCGCGGAACCACGTCTTTACCTTGTTGAAGAGACTGCCTGCGCGCCCGGTGGGCAGCGACGGGCGGCGTGGATGCTCGATCTGGCTGCCCATCAGCAGCAGGCCTACGCCGGTGGCATGCACCGGGTTGCCGACCACTTCGCCCAGCCCGGTGACGTGCTGCGGGATGCCCACGCGCACCGGCATCTGCAGCATTTCCTCGGCCAGTTCGACCACGCCTTCCATCTTCGAGGCGCCGCCGGTCAGCACCATGCCGGCGCGCACCAGTTCCTCGAAGCCGGAACGGCGCAGTTCGGCCTGCACCATTTCGAAGATTTCCTCATAACGGCCCTGCACCGCCTGGGCCAGCGCGTGCCGCGGCATCCGGCGCGGCGGACGATCGCCGACGCTGGGCACCTGGATGCTTTCCTCGGCGGTGGCCAGCTGGGCCAGGGCACAGGCGTAACGCACCTTGATCTGCTCGGCTTCCGGGGTCGGCGTGCGCAGCATGTGCGCGATGTCGTTGGTGACGTGGTCGCCGGCGATCGGCAGCGACGCGGTGTGGCAGATCGCGCCCTGCACGAACACGGCCAGGTCGGTGGTGCCGGCGCCCATGTCGACCAGCACCACGCCCAGTTCGCGCTCGTCGGCGGTCAGCACGGCCACGCTGGAGGCCAGCGAGGACAGCACCAGGTCATCCACCTGCAGGCCGCAGCGCTGCACGCACTTGCTGATGTTGGCCGCGGCCGACTGCGCGCACACCACCAGGTGCGCATGCACCTCCAGGCGCACGCCGGTCATGCCGACCGGGTTGCGGATGCCTTCCTGCGAATCGTCCAGCACGTATTCGCGCGGAATCGCGTGCAGGATCTTCTGGTCGGCCGGGATCGCCACCGCCTTGGCCGCATCCAGCACGCGGTCCAGGTCGCCCCAGGTCACTTCACCGTCGCGGATCGGCACGATCCCGGGCGAATTCTTGCACTGCACGTGGTTGCCGGAGATCGAGGCATACACCGAGCGGATCTCGCAGCCGGCCATCAGCTCGGCCTCTTCGACCGCGCGCTGGATCGACTGCACGGTCGATTCGATATCCACCACCACGCCGCGCTTGAGGCCGCGCGATTCGTGCGAGCCGATGCCGATGACCTCGATCGGATTGCCCGGCGAGTACTCGCCGACCAGCGCCACCACCTTGGAGGTGCCGATGTCCAGACCGACGATCAGTGATTTGTCACCCTTGCGATTCATGTCCTGTCCTGCGTGCTGTGCGCCACATTGGCCGGCGCGGCCGCGGCCGGGGTACCCCAGCTCAGCGTGAAACCATTGGTATAGCGGAGGTCGGCGCGTTCGATCGGCACCTGCTGGTTGGCCAGCTGCGGCAGCACGCGCACGAAGCGCTGCAGGCGCGAGCGCGCGTCGTCGCGGCCGACCACCACTTCGGTGCCGTTGCTCAGCTGCAGCGACCAGCTGCCGCGTGCGTCCATGCTGACCCGGGTCACGTCGACCCCGGCCGGCGCGAACAGCGCGCGCGCATCGTTGTACAGCGCCACCACTTCTTCGGTCTGGGTATCCGGGCCGTCCAGGTCGGGCAGCTTCAGGTCCTGCAGCTTCTGCGGGGTGGCGAACAGCTTGCCCTGCTCGGACAGCAGCCGGTCCTTGCCCCAGCGCGCGAACGGCTTGTGCTCGACCAGGGTGATTTCCAGCACGTCCGGCCACTGCTTGCGGACCTGCGCGCTTTCCACCCACGGCAGGGTTTCGATCGCGTCCTGCGCGTCCTGCAGCTTGACCGCGAAGAAGCCGGACTTCGCATACGGCAGCACCACCTGCTGCAGCTGCTCGGCCGGAACCCGCTTGAATTCACCATGCACGCGCAGCTTGGCCAACGGCCAGCGTTCGGCACCGACCCAGCCGTTGAGCACCGCCACCACGGGCAGCGCCACCAGCGACAGGGCCAGCAACCAGACGAAGATGCGCAGCACCGCGTTCATGCGTGGCGTGCCTCCACGTTGCCGAAGCCGGCCGGCAGGGTCTGCTCCAGCACGCGCCAGACCAGCTCCTCGAAGCCGATGCCGGCCTGGCCGGCCGCCTTGGGCACCAGCGAATGGCTGGTCATGCCCGGGGCGGTGTTGACCTCGAGCAGGTAGAAGCGGCCACTGGCGCGGTCGCGCATCACATCGACCCGGCCCCAGCCACGGCAGCCTGCGGCGCGGAACGCGTCCAGCGCGATGCGGCGGATCTCCAGCTCGTCCTCGCCGTCCAGGCCCGGGCACAGGTACTGGGTGTCATCGGCGATGTACTTGGCGTTGTAGTCGTACCACTGGCCCTTGGGCACGATGCGGATCGACGGCAGCGCCTGGTCGCCGAGGATGCCCACGGTCAGTTCGTCGCCCACCACCATCTGTTCCATCAGCAGCTGACCGTCGTAGCGCGCGGCCAGGGCGACGGCGTCGTCCAGGCCGGCGTCGTCGGTGACCCGGCTGATGCCCACGCTGGAGCCTTCGTTGGCCGGCTTGACCACCACCGGCAGGCCGAGCTCGGCCGCGCTGGCGTGCACGTTTTCCGCGGTGACCTTGCGGTACTGCGGCGTGGGCAGGCCCAGCGCGAGCCAGACCTGCTTGGTGCGGATCTTGTCCATGCCCAGCGCCGAGCCGAGCACGTCCGAACCGGTGTACGGCACGCCGAAGGCTTCCATCAGCCCCTGCACGATGCCGTCCTCACCGCCACCGTTGTGGCCGTGCAGGATGTTGAAGACGCGGTCGAAACGCTTTTCCACCAGCGCCAGCGCAAGCGCCGGAATGCCGTCCACGGCGGTGGCGTTGACCCCGCGCGCGCGCAGCGCCTCGATCACGTTGCGGCCCGAATCCAGCGACACCTCGCGTTCGCTGGAGGTACCGCCCAGCAGCACCGCCACGCGGCCGAACACGGCCGGGTCGGTGGTGCGCAGCGGCGGGAAGGTCAGCGCGCTCATGCCTGCGCCTCGCTGCTGAACCCTTCCACGGCAAGCTGGGTGGCCACCGCGCCAATGTCGCCCGCCCCCATCATCAGCAGCAGGTCGCCGTCCTGGAGCACATCGGGCAGCACGCTGGCCAGTTCGGTGGCCTTGCCCACCACCACCGGTTCGCTGCGGCCGCGGGCGCGGATGGCGCGGGCCAGCGCATGCGAATCGGCGCCGGCAATCGGCTCCTCGCCGGCCGGGTACACCTGGCACAGCACCAGCGCGTCAACGCTGGAGAGCACCGCGGCGAACTTGTCGAACTGGTCGCGCGTGCGGCTGTAGCGGTGCGGCTGGAAGGCCACGACCAGGCGCTTGTCGCTCCAGCCGCCGCGGGCGGCGGCGAACACCGCCTCCAGTTCGCTGGGGTGGTGGCCGTAATCGTCGATGACCCGCACCCTGGCGCCGGTGGCGGTGGTGACTTCGCCCAGGTCGTTGAAGCGACGGCCGACGCCGGCGAAGCTTTCCAGCGCGCGCGCGATGGCGTCCGGAGCCACGCCCAGCTGCCAGCCCACTGCGGCCGCGGCCAGGGCGTTCAGCACGTTGTGGCGGCCCGGCAGGGCCAGCACCACGTCCTGGCTGGTGCCCTGCGGCAGGCGCAGGGTAAAGCGCATGCGGGCGCCGTCCTGGACCACGTTTTCGGCACGCACGTCGGCGTGCGCGCTCATGCCGTAGCTCATCACGTGGCGCGGGGTCTGCGCGGCCAGCGCGGCCACTTCCGGGTCGTCGATGCACAGCACCGCCAGCCCGTAGAACGGCAGGCGCTGCAGGAATTCGGCGAACGCCGCCTGCACCCGGGCGAAATCGTTGCCGTAGTTTTCCAGGTGGTCGGCGTCGATGTTGGTGATCACCGAGACCAGCGGATTCAGGCGCAGGAAGCTGCCATCGCTCTCATCGGCTTCGGCCACCAGCCACTGCCCGCTGCCGAGCTTGGCATTGGCGCCGGCCGCCAGCAGCTGCCCGCCGATGACGAAGGTCGGATCCAGCCCGCCCTCGCTCAGCACCGCGGCGGCCAGGCTGGTGGTGGTGGTCTTCCCGTGCGTGCCGGCCACGGCGATGCCGCGGCGGAAGCGCATCAGTTCGGCCAGCATCGCCGCACGCGGCATGATCGGAATGCGCTGGCTGCGCGCTTCCATCAGCTCCGGGTTGTCCTCGCGGATCGCGCTGGAGACCACCACGCAGTCGGTTCCCAGCACGTTGGCGGCCGAATGGCCGCGCATCACGCGCGCGCCCAGCCCGGCCAGGCGGCGGGTGGCGGCGTTGTCGGCGTTGTCCGAACCGGACACCTCATAGCCCAGGGTCAGCATCACTTCGGCAATACCGCTCATGCCGGTGCCGCCGATGCCGACGAAGTGCACGCGCGGGAAGGCGCGCACCAGGTCATTGGTGTCGTGAAGGCGGCGGATCATGCGCGGCCTCGCGTTGCGGTGTTCATTTGGATTCCTCGAGGATGATGTCGGCGATGCGCTCGGCGGCATCGACCTTGGCCAGCGCACGCGCGGCAACCGCCATCTGCATGCGACGGGCGGGATTGGCGGCCAGGTCGCGCAGCACGTGCTGCAGCTGCAGGGCGAGCGCGTCGTCCTGCTTCAGCAGCACGGCCGCGCCACGCTCGACCAGGTATTCGGCATTGCGGGTCTGGTGGTCGTCCACCGCCGCCGCGAACGGAACCAGCACGCTGCCGACGCCGGCCGCGCACAGCTCGGCCAGGGTCGACGCGCCGGAACGGCACACCACCAGGTCGGCCCAGCCGAAAGCGTCGGCCATGTCGGCGATGAACGGCTGCACCTGCGCGGCAACGCCAGCGTCCTGGTACGCCTGCAGCGCTTCGGCATGCAGCTTTTCACCGCTCTGGTGGCGCACCTCGACGGCGACCTCGCCGGCAATGGCGGCCAGTGCCTTGGGCACGGCGTTGTTGAGCGCGCGTGCGCCCTGGCTGCCCCCCAGCACCAGCAGGCGCAGCGGCCCGTGGCGGTCGGCCAGGCGCTGTTCGGGGGCGGAAATCGCGGCGATCTCGGCACGCACCGGGTTGCCCACCGCTTCCTCGCGCTGGGCGAAGCTGCCCGGGAAGCCGGTCAGCACGCGCCGCGCAAAGCGCGACAGCACGCGGTTGGTCAGGCCCGGCGCGCGGTTCTGTTCGTGCACCAGCAGCGGCAGGCCGTGCAGGCGCGCGGCCAGGCCGCCCGGACCCGAGGCGAAGCCGCCGAAGGCGATCACCGCGCGCGGATTGCGGTCGCGGATCAGGAAGCCAGCGGCGCGCACCGCGCGCAGCAGGCGCCCGGGTGCGGTCAGCAGGGCCAGCTTGCCCTTGCCGCGCAGGCCGCTGATCGCCAGCGTGTCGATGTGGAGGTCGTGCTGCGGCACCAGGCGGGTTTCCATGCCGCCTTCGCTGCCCAGCCAGGTCACCGGAATGCCGCGCGCGCGCAGTACCCGGGCCACGGCCAGGCCGGGGAAGATGTGGCCACCGGTACCACCGGCCATGATCAGCACCGGGCGCGGAGAGGTCTGGGCGCTCATCCCATCCTCCCCAGGGTCGGTTCGATGCGCTGCTGCATGCGGCTGGTGCCGCGCGGCGCGCTGTCCCGATGCGCCGGTGCCGGCGTCGCGGCGCTGGCGCTGGCGCCGGCGCTGGCCGGTGCCGCGACCGGTGCGGCCTCGTCCAGGTCGGCAGCCCCCATGCGCACGGCCTGGCGGCGCTCGGCGCGGTCCAGTTCGTAGGACACGCGCAGCAGCAGGCCCATCGCCACGCAGGTCATCAGGATGCTCGAGCCGCCCGAGGAGATCAGCGGCAGGGTCAGGCCCTTGGTCGGCAGGATCCCCAGGTTCACGCCGATCGAGACGAAGCTCTGCATGCTCACCCACAGGCCGATGCCGAAGGCGATGTAACCGGAGAAGTGGCGCTTCATTTCCACGCAGCGCATGCCGATCCAGAACGCGCGCCCGGCCAGCAGGGCATACAGCGCCACGATCAGGCAGGTGCCGACGAAGCCCAGCTCCTCGGCGGTGACCGAAAAGATGAAGTCGGTGTGCGCCTCGGGCAGGTAGTACAGCTTCTGCACCGAGTTGCCCAGGCCGACCCCGGTCCATTCGCCGCGGCCCACCGCCATCAGCGCGTTGGAGAGCTGGTAGCCGTCGCCCTGCTGGTCGGCCCACGGGTCCCAGAACGAGGTGATGCGGCGCATGCGGTAGGGTTCGATGATCGCCAGCGCGCTCATCGCCACCAGGCCGAACACGATCGGCATCGACATGCGCGGCAGGTTCACCCCGCCCAGCACCAGCATGCCGGCGGTGATCGCCAGCAGCAGGGTCGAGGAACCGAAGTCGGGCTGCAGCAGCAGCAGCACCACCAGCGCGCCGGCCACGCCCAGCGGCTTGAGCATCGCCGGCCAGGTCGCATTGACCTCGTCGCGGAAGCGCACCAGGTAACTGGACAGCCACACGATGTACAGCACCTTCACCGCTTCGACGGTCTGGAACTTGGAGAACCCCAGGTTGATCCAGCGCCGCGCGCCGTTGACGCTGCTGCCCAGGCCGGGGATGAACACCACCACCAGCAGCGCGAAGCAGCCCAGCAGCAGCATCTGGTTGTACTGCTCGATGCTCTTCAGCTCGGTGCGCATGGCGATGGCCGCCAGCACGATGCCTACCGCCAGGAAGATGAGGTGGCGGTTGAGGTAGTAGAACGGGCTGCTCATCAGCGCGATCGAGCTCGACGCGACCATCACCACGCCCAGCCCGGTGAGCGCGATGATCGCGCCCAGCAGCCACTTGTCGAAGTGGCCTCCGATGGCTTCAAGGCGGGTTGCCTGGCGCGACAGGTCGTTCATCAGCGCACCTTCAACGTGGCCAGGCCGATCAGCACCAGCACCACCGAGATGATCCAGAAGCGCACGATCACGCGCGGCTCGGGCCAGCCCTTCAGCTCGAAGTGGTGGTGGATCGGCGCCATGCGGAACACGCGCTTGCCGGTCCGCGTGAACGAGGCGACCTGGATCATCACCGACAGCGTTTCGATCACGAACACGCCGCCCATGATCACCAGCACCAGCTCCTGGCGGGTGATCACCGCGATGGTGCCCAGCACCGCACCGAGCGCCAGCGCACCGATGTCGCCCATGAACACCATCGCCGGGTAGGTATTGAACCAGAGGAAGCCCAGCCCGGCGCCGGCGATCGCCGCGCAGATGATCACCAGTTCACCCGCGCCGGGGATCTGCGGGATCTGCAGGTAATTGGAGAACACCACGTTGCCCGACGCATAGGCGAACACGCCCAGTGCGCAGGCCACCAGCACGGTCGGCATGATCGCCAGGCCGTCCAGGCCGTCGGTCAGGTTGACCGCGTTGGAGAAGCCGACGATCCAGAAGTAGGCGATGGCCACGAAGCTGATCCCGGCCAGCGGCAGCGCCACCGACTTGAACATCGGGATGTAGAAGGTCAGCGCCGCCGGTACGTCGGCGGTGTAGAACAGGAACAGGCCGGCAGCCAGGCCGAAGATCGACTGCAGCAGGTACTTCCAGCGCGACTTCAGTCCATTCGGGTCGCGCCGCACGATCTTGATCCAGTCGTCGTACCAGCCGATCGCGCCGAAGCACAGCATCACCGCCAGCACCACCCACACATAGCGGTTGCGCAGGTCGGCCCACAGCAGCACCGACAGGGTGATGGTGAGCAGGATCAGCGAACCGCCCATGGTCGGGGTGCCGGCCTTGGAGAAGTGGGTCTGCGGACCGTCGGTACGGATCGGCTGGCCGCCCTTGAACTGGGCCAGCTTGCGGATCATCGCCGGGCCCAGCCACAGCGACAGGAACAGCGCGGTAAGCGCGGCAAGAATGCCACGCAGGGTCAGATAGCCGAACAAGCCGAACAGGCTTTCCAACTGCTGCAGCCATCGGGCCAGTTCAAGCAACATGGGGGGTTTCCTCTCCTCGCGCCAGCAGCGCTTTCACAATCTTGTCCATGGCGCTGCCGCGCGAGCCCTTGACCAGGCAGCGCAAGCCAGCATGCAGTTCATCGGCCAGCGCCGCGGCCAGCGCGTCGTGGCTCTGGAAGTGGCGCCCGCCTTCGCCGAAGGCCTGCGATGCGGCCGCGCTCAGCGTGCCCAGCGTGTACAGGCGCTTGAGCCCCGCCTCGCGTGCGCGCCGGCCGGCCTGCGCGTGCAGCGCCTCGCCGTCTGGACCCAGTTCGCGCATGTCGCCCAGCACCAGCCAGCCTTCGTCGGGGCTTGCAGCCAGCGCATCGATGGCGGCGGCCAGCGAACCGGGGTTGGCGTTGTAGCTGTCGTCGATCAGCACCGCGCCACCGGGCAGGCGGTGCGCGATCTGGCGTCCGGGTACCGGCTCGGCGCGGGCCAGGCCGGCGGCGATGCTGTCCAGGCCGATGCCGGCCGCCAACGCCAGCGACGCCGCCGCCAGCGCGTTGCTGATGTTGTGCCGGCCGGGCAGCGCCAGCGCGATGCTGACCGCACCGCTGGGCGCGACCAGGGTGAACTGGCTGCCCTCGGCGGTCGGTCGGATCGCCTGCGCGGTGACGTCCGCACTGTGGTCCAGCGCATAGCGCAGCACGCGGCTGCGCGGCGGCTGGCCGACGATGTGCTGTTCGAACCACGCGCCAAAGGCGTCGTCGGCGTTGATCACCGCCACGCCGTCGACCGGCAGCGCGGCATAGATGGCGCCCTTGGTGCTGGCCACGCCCTGCAGGCTGCCCATCCGCTCCAGGTGCGCCGGCGCGATGTTGTTGACCAGCGCGTACTGCGGGCGCGCGATGTCGGTGAGGTAGGCGATGTCGCCCGGCTTGCCGGCACCCATCTCGTAGATGGCGAAGTCGGCGTCTTCCGGCGCATCGATCACCGCCAGCGGCAGGCCGATCTCGTTGTTGCGGTTGCCCGGGTTGGCATACACCACCGCGCCACGTTCGCGCGCGACCTGCTCCAGGATCGCCAGCAGCAGGCTCTTGACGCTGGTCTTGCCGTTGCTGCCGGTGATGGCGAACACCGCCGCGCTGCGGTCGCGCTGCATGCCGGCCGCGATGCGGCCCAGCGCATGTTCGCTGTCGCCGACCACGATCTGCGGCACGGCCACCTCGAGCAGGCGTTCGACCAGCATCGCGCTGGCCCCGCGGGCCACCGCGTCGGCGGCGAAGTCATGCCCGTCAAACCGCTCGCCGCGCAGGGCGACGTACAGGCTGCCCGGCGCCAACGTGCGGGTGTCGTTGCTGATGGCGTCGATGGCGGTGTCATCGCCATGGATGTCACCCCCGGCCCAATGGGCGATCAGCGAGAGCGGCGTGCGCTTCACAGGATGGCCTCCTTGGCGCTGAGCGCGGCAGCGGCCACCAGGGTGTCGTCGAAGTCGTGCCTGACCCCGCGCACTTCCTGATAGGGCTCATGGCCCTTGCCGGCCAGCAGCACGATGTCGCCAGGACCGGCCAGCTTCACCGCCAGGCCGATCGCGCGCGCGCGGTTGCGCTGCACGGTGACCGCGTCGGGTGCAGTGAAACCAGCCAGGATGTCGGCCACGATGGCGTCGCCATCCTCGCCGCGCGGATTGTCGTCGGTGACGATCACCTGCTGGGCCAGGCGTTCGGCGATGGCCGCCATCTGCGGGCGCTTGCCCGCGTCGCGTTCGCCGCCGCAGCCGAACACGCAGAACAGCCTGCCCTGCAGGTGGCCCTGCAGGCTCTGCAGGGCCTGCTCCAATGCATCGGGGGTATGCGCGTAGTCGACCACCACGGTCGGCAGGCCGCGCTCGCCGCCGAGGCGGTTCATGCGCCCGGCGATCGGCTGCAGCTGCGACACCAGCGCGGCGATCGCCTCGGGGGCATGGCCCAGCGCGTGCAGCACGCCGGCCACGGCCAGCAGGTTGTCCACGTTGAAGCGGCCCAGCAGCGGCGACTGCACCGGGTGGCGTGCACCATCGACCAGCAGGTCGAAGGCAATGCCACGGCCGTCGAGCTTGAGCGAGTCGGCGCGCAGCGTGGCCTGCTGCGCACCGCGCGAGCTGACCCCTATCCGGGCGACACCGGCATCGACCGTGCGCAGCAGTTCGCTGCCGAAACTGTCATCCAGGTTCACCACTGCGGCCTTCAGGCCGTCGCGGTGGAACAGCTTGGCCTTGGCCGCGCCGTACTGGGCCATGTCGCCGTGGTAATCGAGATGGTCGCGGGTGAGGTTGGTGAACACCGCCACGTCGTAGTGCACGGCATCCACGCGGCCTTGGTCGAGCGCATGCGAGCTCACTTCCATGGCCACGGCCCTGGCGCCCTGGTCACGCAACTGCGCCAGCACTTCATGCATCTGCAGCACCAGCGGCGTGGTGAAGCCGGTCGGCACCACGTGGCCGTACAGGCCCACGCCGAGCGTGCCGATGCTGCCGCTGGGCGTGCCCAGCAGGTGCCAGGCCTGGGCCAGCAGCTGCACGGTGGACGTTTTTCCATTGGTGCCGGTCACACCGACCATGGTCATCGCGCGCGAGGGATGGCCGTGGAATTGATCGGCCATGCCGCCCATGCGCGCGCGCAGGCCGGGAACGGCAATGGCGTCGGCCGGTGCAGGCAGCTCCGCCGGGGCCGGTGGCTCGAACAGGATCGCGCCCGCACCCGCGGCGCGGGCCTGGTCGACGAAGCCCAGCCCGTGCGCGCCGAAGCCGGCGATGGCCACGAAGGCGTTGCCCGGGCGCACGGCGCGGCTGTCGAGCACCAGGCCGGTGATGGACGGGTCGTGGCTCAGCACCACGTCGGGAAGCAACTGCGAAAGCAACATCATCTGGCTCATTGCGTGCCTCCCTGCGCGGGCGGCACCGTGGCGTGCGCGGTAGGCAGCGCGGCATCGAATTCGGCGGCGGCGTCGGGCGCGACCACGGCCTCGGCCGGCGGCGGCGACGGCAGCGAGGCGGCGGCGTGGCCCATCTTTCCCGACTGCTGCGCGGCCAGCCAGGAATCGATGTCGTCCGGCGGCACGTCCATCAGGCGCAGCGCGCCTTCCATGACGTTGTGGAACACCGGCGCCGAGACCAGCCCGCCGTAGTACTTGCCGGCCTGCGGGTCGTTGATGACGATGACGGTGGCAAAGCGCGGGTTGCTGGCCGGCACCACGCCGGCGAACAGCGCGTTGTAGTGGCCACGCTCATACCCACCCGGGCCGGCCTTGCGCGCGGTACCGGTCTTGCCGGCCACGTGGTAACCGAGCACGGCCGCCTGCTTGGCGCCGCCCTGGGTGACCACCGTTTCCATCATCGCCACCACTTCGCGGGCGACGTTTTCGTCGATGATCTGCTTGCCTTCGTTGCGCTGGCCCTTGACGAAGGTCGGCGCGATCAGCTTGCCGCCGTTGCCCAGCGCCGAGTACGCCGTGGCGATCTGCAGGGGAGTCACGTTCAGGCCGTAGCCGTAGGACATGGTGGTCTTGGAGGAGCCGCTCCAGCGCGCCGGGCGCGGGAACACGCCGGCCGATTCGCCGGGGAAGCCACTGTGCGGCGACGAGCCGTAGCCGAAGCTGTGCACGTGGTCGTAGAACACCTGGTCGGGCATCTTCGCGGCGATCTTGGCCGCGCCGATGTTGGAGCTGCGGGTGATCACGCCGGTGACGTTGAGTACGCCGTTGTTGCGCGGCACGTCCTTGATCGTATAGCGGCCGATCGCCATGTAGCCCGGGTTGGTGTCGACCGTGGTGTCCTTGGTGACCACGCCGGACTGCAGCGCCGAGGCGATGGTCAGCGGCTTCATGGTCGAGCCGGGCTCGACCAGGTCGGTCACCGCGCGGTTGCGGCGGGTGTCCGGCGCGGCGCCTCCCACTGCATTGGGGTTGTAGGTCGGCAGGTTGACCATGGCCAGGACTTCGCCGGTCGCCACGTCCATGATCACCATCGAACCGCCGGCCGCCTTGTTCTCGATCAGCGCGTTGCGCAGCTCCTTGAACGCCAGGAACTGGATGCGACGGTCGATGCTGAGGGTCAGGTCCTTGCCCGGCTCGGCCGCGCGCAGCAGGTCGCTTTCGACCGTGTCGCCCTTGCGGTTGCGGATCACCCGCTTGGCGCCGGCCTTGCCGCGCAGCCATTCGTCGAAGGCCAGCTCCAGCCCTTCCTGGCCACGATCATCGATGTTGGTGAAGCCCAGCACGTGCGCCATCGCCTCGCCCTGCGGGTAGAAGCGGCGGAATTCGCGCTGCGAGGCCACGCCGGGAATCTTCAGCGCCACCACTTTCTCTGCGTCGTCCGGGTTGATCCGGCGGCGCAGGTACATGAACTCCTTGTCGGCCTTCTGGCTCAGCTTGGAGGTCAGGTCGTCCAGCGGCATGCCCAGCGCGGTGGCCAGCTCCGGAATGCGGTCGGGCGTGCGCATCAGCTCCTGCGGATTGACCCAGATCGAGGCGACCGGGGTCGACACCGCCACCGGCTCGCCATTGCGGTCGGTGATCATGCCGCGCGAGGTATTGATCGGCAGTTCGCGCAGGTAACGCGCTTCACCCTGGCGCTGGTAGAAATCGCTGTTGACCAGCTGCACGTAGGCCGCGCGGCCAACCAGCGACACCGAGCACAGGCCCAGCGCCAGCCCGACCCACTTCAGGCGCTGGCGCAGGTTGAAGCTGTTGCGCGTACGGTTGCGGCCGGTCTTGTTCATGGCCGCACCACCACGACATCGGCCGCTTCGGGGAACTTCATGCCCAGCCGCTCGCGCGCCACGCGGTCGACGCGGGTGGCCTCGGCCAGGGTTGCCTGCTCCAGCTGCAGGCGGCCGAATTCAATGTTCAGTTCGTCGCGGGCACGCTCCACCCGCGACAGTTCGACGAAGGTCTGCCGGTGACGGTGGCGCATGAACACCACACCGATCGCCGAGGCGATGGTGCAGGCCAGCAGCACGACCAGCAGCAGGCGGCTCATCCGGCCACCGCACGCTTTTCGGCCACGCGCAGCACCGCGCTGCGCGAGCGCGGGTTGACCGCCAGCTCGTCATCCTCGGCCTTGATCGCGCCGCCGACCAGGTCCAGGGTCGGCACGAACGCGGCCAGCTCGGGCAGGCGGCGGTTGCTTGGCGGCGCCTTGGCGTGGCGGTTCATGTACTGCTTGACGATGCGATCTTCCAGCGAGTGGAAGCTGATCACCGCCAGTCGGCCGCCCGGCTTCAGGCGCGCCATCGCCGCGTCGAGCCCGGCTTCGAGGTCGGCCAGTTCGCGGTTGATGTGGATGCGGATGGCCTGGAAGCTGCGCGTGGCCGGGTGGATCTTGTCCTTGCCACGCGGCATCACCGACGCGATCAGGTCGGCCAGCTCTGCGGTGCGGGTGAACGGCTGCTTGTCGCGGCGCGCGATGATCGCCCGCGCGATGCGGCGCCCCTGGCGTTCTTCGCCATAGGTCCAGAGCACGTCCATCAGCTCGCGCTCTTCGACGCGGTTGAGCCAGTGCGCGGCGCTTTCACCGCTGTCCGGGTCCATGCGCATGTCCAGCGGGCCGTCCTTGCCGAAGCTGAAACCACGCTCGGCCACGTCCAGCTGCGGCGAGGACACGCCCAGGTCGAACAGCACCCCGTCCAGGCCCTCGGCGGTGGCAGTCCAGTGCAGCAGGTCGGCGAAGCTGCCACGGAAGATCGAGACACGCGGGTCCGGCGCGAAATCGCGCTGCGCTACCGCGATGGCTTCCGGATCCTTGTCCATGACCAGCAGCCGGCCTCCAGGACCGAGTTGCTCGAGCACGCCGCGGGCGTGGCCGCCACGACCAAACGTGCCATCGAGATACGTTCCGTTTTCGATCACCCTCAGGCCGTCCAGGACCTGCGTGTACAGGACCGGCAGGTGGCCCGCCGGCGACTGCGACACCGGAAGGTGACCGGCCTGCGCGCCTCCGCGCATCCGGGCACCCCGGCTCACAACTTCAGGTCGAGCAACCCATCGCCCAGATCCCCGTCAGACAAGGTCTGCTGGATCAATGCGCGATGAGCCTGCTCGCTCCACAATTCAAATTTGTCGCCCATGCCGAGCAACACCGCCTTCTTTTCAATGCCAACGGCACCGCGGTGGCTGGCCGGAATACTGATGCGACCGTTGCCGTCCAGCTCCAGATGCGCGGCCGAACCGACCAGCTTCTGTTGCAGCAGGCGCACGACGCGCTGTGTGTTGGGCTTGGCCATGACATCGTCGCGGACCCGTTCCCACTCCGCTTCGGCATACAGCCACAGGCAGCCGGATTCGAAGGGGTTGTAGGTCAGGACCAGGCGGTTGTTGCTCACGCGCGCGACCAGGTCGCGATGCGCGGTGGGAACCGCCATGCGTCCTTTGTCGTCAACCGTGATGGCCGTCTCGCCCTGAAACACGACGCGTACACCTTTCCTTCGCCTGGATGAAACATTGAACCACGAAAAACCACAAAAAACCCGGTTTCTCCTCTGTTGCCCACCTTAGCAGCGGCAATGGGGTTGTCAACAGTTTTGCGAAGCGGAAATCACCTTGGACATCAAGGGCTTGCAGCAATGTTTAGAGACTTGTTCAAGGCTTATCCACAAGTTGCTGTTTCGTCTCAATTTTTGAGATTGGGTCGAAGTTCAGGCCTGTGCAGGGGGTGTGAAAGCCTGCCCCGCATTCAGTCCGCGCCGGGTCGCGGCCCACCTCCCACTGCGCAGATTCGGCACAATGGCGGCATGTGTCTGCTCGCCCTGGCCTGGAAGGTCCACCCCCGCTGGCAGTTGCTGATGGTCGGCAACCGCGACGAGTTCCATCAGCGTCCGACCGCCGCGCTGTCCGCGTGGCCGGCGCCGGACCACGGCGTGCTGGCCGGGCGCGACCTGCGTTCGGGCGGCACCTGGGCCGGCGTGGGTGCCGATGGCCGCATGGCGGTGGTCACCAACGTGCGCGATCCCCTGGCCCGGCAGACCGGCCCCTCGCGTGGGGCGCTGGTCGCCGACTACCTGCGCGCGACCACGCCGGCGGCGCACGTCGCCGACGCGCTGGCCGCCGATGCGGCCGCCTTCGCGCCGTTCAACCTGTTGCTCGCCGACCGTGACAGCTGCCAGTTCCTGGGCAACCACCCGCTACGACGGCAGGCCCTGGGGCCGGGCATCCATGGCATGTCCAACGGTCCGCTGGACGCGCCGTGGCCGAAAACGCTGGCCTTGAACGCCGCGCTGCAGGCCTGGGTCGATGCCGGCCGCGACGACCTGTCGCCGTTGTGGGCGGCGTTGGCCGACGAAACCCGGGCCGACGACAGCCGCCTGCCCGACACCGGGATCGGCCTGGAGCGCGAACGCTGGCTGTCGCCGGCGTTCATCCGCAGCGCCGACTACGGCACCCGGGCCAGCACCGTGATCGCGCTGGACGCCAAGGGAAACGGCTTCATCCGCGAACGCCGCTTCGACCCCGCGGGCGCCTGCATCGGGGACACCGCGCTCAGCGTCGGCGCTGCCGCAGCACAGCCCAACCCCGCTGCCGGGTGAACGCCAGTGCACGCATCGACGTGCACCGCGCATCGATCCGTGCGCCCGCCCGCTCTTTTCCGGTACCGACGCACCTGCGCCGCCCTGACCGGAACCTGCTGATGAACCGCCGACTGACCCTGCTCCTCGCCACCCATGCACTGACCCTCGCCGTGGGCTTCGGCACGGGCGTCTACCTGCTGCCGATCCTGACCGCACCTGACGGCCCCAGCGTCACGCGCGTGGCCGAGGCCATGGCCGACGACAGCGCGCACCGCGCCCGCTTCGAGCGCAGCCTCAAAGGCAGCGACCCCGTGCACTGGGCTGACGGCAAGGTCAGCGTAAGCCCGACGCAGATCGCCTTCGACGGCCGCATGGCGCCCGGTCCGGATTACAAGGTGTACCTGGTGCGCGAATTCGTGGACAACCGCAGCGATTTCCTGCGCATCAAGCAGGACGCCCGGCTGATAGGCGACGTAAAGACCTTCGACCGCTTCCTGCTCGACGTCCCGGCCGGCGTCGACGTGGAGACCTACACCACCGTGGTGGTCTGGTGCGAAGCCTTCTCGCAGTTCATCTCGGCAGCCCAGTACCGCATGCACGCCGATCCCACCGGCAGGTGACGACCGTGGGTCGTCACGCTTGCGGAGGTTGAGCGGCAGAGCCGGCCGATAAGCCGGGTTTTGTCGTGGACAGTCATTCTTCTAGGCGCCACGTCACCGTGGCGCTCAAGCAACCTACCCGGTCCCGACGCGGGCCGCGCCATGAGGACCCTATTTGGTCTTGCTCCAGATGGGGTTTGCCGTGCCGGTCTGTTGCCAGACTCGCGGTGCGCTCTTACCGCACCATTTCACCCTTACCGGCTCCCCGGAGGGAACGTAGGCGGTATCTTTCTGTTGCACTTTCCGTCGGCTCGCGCCGCCCAGGCGTTACCTGGCATCTTGCCCTGCGGAGCCCGGACTTTCCTCGGCATTCCCGAAGGAATGACGCGACTGCCTGGCCGACTCTGCCAGGGGCATCATCCCACAGCACGTCGCAGGTGACCAGCACGCTGCCGCCCGTCAACACGGCGGAATTCTGGAAGTCGCCGCCGGCCAGCGCGTCCACGCTTGCCGCACCGCCCCTGGAGCGTCCGCATGATCCGATCTGCACCGCCCGCCGCCACCGTGTCGTTCCGTGCCCCCGTCACAGACGTCACGCCCCGCACGATCCGCACCGCTCCCGCTGCCCTGGACACCGTCAGCAACGCCCCGTCCGCCGGACCAGGCACATGTCCGCCTTCCTCGACAGCGCTGATGGAGCGGATCGCGACAGGAGATGCCTACCTGTGCCAATGGATGGCGCAGCGTCCCACCCGCGACCCGATCCCGTCCGGGCATCAACGCGTCATCGAGACCATCGGGGAACTGGCGCGGCTGCGGGTTGCACTGGCCCAACACACCAGCGGCACCCTGCACCACTGGCTGCGCGGCATGGACCGGGGAGCACGGCTGCAGCCGGACAAACTGAAACTTCGCATCCAGCACGCGGGACTGACCGAAGTGCTGCGCCGGCTGCGCCTGGGCGAACTGTCCACGCCGCACCGCCTTCAGCTGGACAGGGTCCTGCGCGATGTGGGCTGCCACCCCCCCTCGGTGCGTGCCTGGCTGGGGCTGACCCAACCGGCTGCTGCCAACGCCCCCGACGTCCCGGACGGCGCTGCCGGTACGCGCGATTTCGCGCCGACGCTGGACCTGCTGCTGCCCTCCACCCGCGCCACCGCCCTGCAGCAGGCCACCGCCGCGCTCGGCGCGACCTTGGGACATGACGACAGCCCCTCGGCACGGGCGGCGCGCAACGCCTGCCGCGAACACCTGCGCAGCTTGAACGCAGAGGCCTACCAGCATGCCGCCATGGTCAGCCGCCGCTTCGGCTACGCGAAGGAGTACCCGGCCTGGAAATACATGGCGCGCGCGAAGCAGCACGACCCGCGGGTGAAGCGGCTGATCTCCCTGTCCCGCTCCAGGGAAGCCAGCGGCCATGCGCCCGGGCTTCAGCTGCCGTAGAGGGCCTTGCGCGGGGCGCCGGTCAACTCTGCCGCCAGTTTCGCCGCGGTCGAGGGCGGCAGGTGCTCGCTGAGCCTGGCGTACAGGCGGCGGCCCTGCGCAAGCGTTGCCGCTTCGTCGTCCGCCGCGCCCTGCACCATCACCACGAATTCGCCCTTGCGCTGGTTGTCGTCGGCTTCGACCTGCTGCAGCAGGCTGGCCAGGTCGCCATCAAGCACGGTCTCGAACAGCTTGGTCAGTTCCCGCGCCAGCACCGCCGGCCGGGACGGGCCAAAAGCGGCCACCATGTCGGCGAGCGACTCCGCGATGCGGTGTGAGGATTCGTAGAACACCAGGGTGCGGGTTTCCCCTGCCAACGCCTGCAGGCGCTCGCGGCGACCCGATCCCTTGGCCGGCAGGAAGCCTTCGAAGGTGAAGCGGTCGCTGGGCAGGCCGGCCACGCTGAGCGCGGCGATGGCCGCGCAGGCGCCCGGCACCGGGCTGACCCGGATGCCCGCTTCGCGCGCGGCGCGCACCAGCCGGTAACCCGGGTCGCTGACCAGCGGGGTGCCCGCATCACTGACCAGGGCCAGCGATTCACCGGCCTGCAGGCGCGCCACGATGCGCTGCGCCAGCGCCTCTTCATTGTGGTCGTGCAGGGCCACCAGCGGCTGCTGGATGCCGAAATGGGCCAGCAGCTGGCCGCTGCGGCGGGTGTCCTCGGCACAGATCGCGGCCACCGAACGCAGCACCTCCTGGGCGCGCGGGGTCAGGTCGGCGAGGTTGCCGATCGGGGTGGCAACGACATACAGCGTGGGGACAGCACTCATCGCAACGGCACTCACAGGTCAAGGGTAGAATCCTAACGTGTACGAGCCACCCTCGAATGGACCTGATGATGAACAAGCCCGCCGCACGGATCTCCGCCCTGTCGTTGTCGCTGCTGCTGCTTGCCGGCTGCGCCACGACCAGCCTGACCAGCGCCCCGGCGTCGCCGGCGCAGAGCCAGGCGCTGGCGCTGATCGACCAGGGCAAGCCGCGTGACGCAGCCGTGCAGCTGGAGGCCCTGGCCAACACACTGCGCGGCAACGCGCGCAGCGCCGCACTGGCCGATGCCGCGTTCGCGTGGCACCAGGCCGGCGACAGCGCCCGTGCGCGCACCCTGCTGGCCCAGGTCAGCGCGCGCCAGCTCAGCGGCGCCAGCCTGCAGCGCTTCCACCTGACCAGCGCCGAGCTGGCCCTGGCCGACAAGCAGCCGGCACAGGCGCTGGCCTTCCTGAAGGAATCGTCGGACACCGTTGCCGCGCCGCTGCGCACGCGCTGGCAGCTGGCGCGCGCCGCGGCGCTGGAGGCCAGCGGCGACGTGGTCGGCGCAGCCACCGAACGCGCCCGCGCGCACGCCGCGCTCAGCGGCCAGGCCCGCGCCGACAACCAGCAGGCCATCGCCGGCCTGCTCGGCCGCCTCGACGATGCCACCCTGCGCACCCGCGCCGCCGCGCTGCCGGCCAACGAGCCGCTCTACAACTTCGCCGGCCGCGCGCTGATCGCGCGGGGCCTGCCGCTGCCGCGCCCGTTCGATCGCGACGGCGTGGCCCAGTTCGACACCAGCAAGCGTCCGCCGGCGATGGCCGACGGCTACCGCCCGCCCGTTAAGATGGCGGTGCTGCTGCCGCTCAGCGGCCGCCTCGCCACTGCCGCGCAGCCGGTGCGCGACGGCCTGCTCAGCGGTTACTACGGTGAAGGCCGGCAACGTCCGGACATCCAGTTCATCGACACCGCCGGCACCCCGACCGGCGCCGTGGCCGCTTACGACAAGGCGGTGGCAGCGGGTGCGGACTTCATCGTCGGCCCGCTCGGCCGCGACGAAGTGGACGCGGTGTTCGGGCGCAGCGACCTGCCGGTGCCGGTACTGGCACTGAACCGTGGCAAGAGCAGCCCGCCGGCCGGCAGCGCCGGATTCTCGCTGGCCCCGGAGGACGACGGCATCATCGCCGCCGAATTCCTGCGCAGCCGTGAACGCAGCAAGGTGCTGGTGATCCACAGCAATGACGACAACGGCCGCCGCACCGCGGCGGCGTTCCGCGAACGCTTCGCCCAGCGCGGGGGCCAGGTGGTGGCCACCGTGGGCGTGAACGACGCCGTCGGCGACGTTGGCGCGCAGGTGCGGGCCGCCGGTGCGGTGGATGGCGTGCTGCTGGCGGTCAAGGCACCGCAGGCACGCGCACTGGCGCCGCAGCTGGCGCTGGCCGGCGTAGGTGGCGCCACCCGCGTTGGCACCTCGCAGCTCACCCTGGGCACCGGCAAACCGGAAGAAGACATGGCGCTGGACGGCATCGTCTATCCGAACGAAGCCTGGAACGTGCGCGGCGTGGCCGGCCTGCCGTCGGCCAGCACGGCCGCGCAGATGCTGCCGACCGCGCGCGGCGCGGCCGGTCGCCTGTTCGCCTTCGGTTTCGACGCGTGGAAGATCAGCGCCTACCTGGACAAGGTCGCCAACGAAGGCGGCCTGGCCGGTGCCACCGGCACCCTGTTCCTGGACAGCAATGGCAACGTGCTGCGGGTGCCGGCATGGTCGACCTTCAGCGGTGGCCGTCCGATGCCGGTGGCCAGCAGCAACTGAGGCCGTGCCCACCGCGCGGGCCCGGCGTGGCGCAGCGGTGGAAACCGCCGCGCTTCAGCATCTGCGCAATGCCGGGCTCCGCCCGATCGCCCGCAACGTGCGTTACCGGGGCGGCGAGCTGGACCTGGTGATGCGCGACGGTGGCACCACGGTGTTCGTGGAGGTGCGCTACCGCGCCGATGCGCGTTACGGCGGCGGTGCGGCGTCGGTGGACCTGCGCAAGCGGCGCAAGCTGGTGCTGGCGGCCCGCTTGTTCCTGCTGTCGCACCCGGACCTGGCGCAAGGCGCCTGCCGCTTCGATGTGGTGGAGGCCAGTGGTGAACCGCCGCGGTTGAACTGGCTGCGCGATGCGTTTCGGCTGGAGGATTGCGGTGTTGTCTGATGATCTGGAAGGCCGGCCCACGGCCGGCGCTACCGGGAGCCTGTGATGACCATGACCTTGCCTGCCGCGTTTTCAGCGACCCTGCTCAGCCTGCTGGGTGAGGAGGGCTGGCGCACCGACGCCGCCGCGTTGGCGGCGCACGCGCAGGACAATTCGTGGCGGCATGCATTGCCCGGCGGCGTGGCCCTGCCGCGCGACCGCGACCAGGTGGTGCAGGTGGTGCGGGCCTGCCGCGCGCATGGCGTGCCGGTGGTGGCACGTGGCGCCGGCACCGGTACGACCGGGGCGGCGGTCCCGGTGAATGGCAGCATCGTGCTGTCGTTCGCGCGCATGAACCGCATCCTCGACATCCAGCCCGGCAACCGCTGCGCGGTGGTGGAGCCGGGCGTGCTCAACGGCGACCTGCAGCAGGCGCTGGTCGAACATGGCCTGTTCTGGGCGCCGGACCCGTCCAGCGCGGACATCTGCAGCATTGGCGGCAACCTGGCCTGCAATGCCGGGGGGCCACGCGCGGTGAAGTACGGCACCAGCCGCGACAACGTGCTGGGACTGGTGGCCGTGACCGGCGCAGGCGACATCATCCAGTGCGGTGGTGCTTACACCAAGGACGCCACGGGCTACGACCTGACCCACCTGCTGGTAGGCAGCGAAGGCACGCTGGCGTTGATCGTGGAAGCCACGTTGAAACTCACTCCGGTGCCGGTAACCCAGGCCGGCCTGCGCGTGCTGTACCGCGACGCGGATGCGGCGGCGGCGGCGGTGTCCCGCCTGATGGGGCAACCCGTGGTGCCCACCCGCCTGGAATTCATGGATGCACGCAGCCTGGACCTGCTGCGCCGCAATGGCGCCGAGGTTCCGGACGCCGGCGCCATGCTGCTGGTGGAAGCCGACGGCGACCACGACACCCTGCCTTATCTGCTGCAGGCCCTGGCCACCGCTGCAGAAGGCGACGGCATGCTCGCCCTGGACGTGGCCATGGAAGGCAGCGCACGCGAAAAACTGTGGGCCGCACGCAAGGCCCTGTCGCCCGCGCTGCGCAGCATCGCCCCGGGCAAGATCAACGAAGACGTGGTGGTGCCGGTGTCGCGCATTCCCGAACTGGTGGCCGGGGTGCAGGCGCTGGCCCGGGAATACGCGCTGACCATTGTCACCTTCGGCCATGCCGGCAACGGCAACCTGCACGTCAATATCCTGTATCACCCCGACGATGCCGACGAGAATGCGCGCGCCCATGCCGCACTGCCCCGGGTGTTCGCGCTGACCCTGGCACTGGGCGGCACGCTCTCGGGCGAGCACGGGATCGGGCTGGCCAAGCGCGATTTCATGGCGCAGGCCTTCACCCCGGCCACGTTGGCCGCGATGCGCGCGATCAAGCACGCGCTGGATCCGGATGGGGTCCTCAACCCGGGCAAGGTCCTGCCGCCCGCGTAGGGCCCCTGCAGAAGTGTGATCGTTTGCAATTGTTTGCATGGGCCTGCGTCTATCGACTGCCCATCCTTGTCGCCCGTTGGACACCCCCTCCCGATACCCATCCGCGCATGCCCACGGCATGTGCGACGGAGGCTGCCTGCACGTCCACCGCCCCCCCCACAGAATGCCGAACAATGACCCCCCGCCGTAGCTGCCCTTCCCTTCCTCTCCGCCCGCTGGCATGCAGCGTCATGCTGGCCCTGCTGACCCTTCCCACCCGCGACCTGGGCGCCCGCGAACTCGATGCCGAATCAGCGCTGGTCGGCGCCGACGATGCCGCCGAAGACTGGACCCTGCGCAATGGCGCCCGCCTGGTGGTGCATCTCGGGCGCTCGCGGGGCATCGAGGCCTTCAGTGGCTCCGAGGTGACCCTGTCGGGGGCGGAGGTCACCCGCAATGCCTACAGCGACAGCACCGTGCGCCTGCATGGCGGCGCGTCACTGAACGCCTCCGGCAGCCGCTTCGTGGGCGGCGGGGTATGGCTGGAAGGCGCCTCCACCGCGATCCTGCGCGACAGTCGCATCCTGATGACCCACCTGGGCGCCGACTTCCGCGGCGCCAGCATCGGGGTGAGCCTGCTGGGCTATCCGGGCTCCGCGCCCGGGCTGATGCACGCCGTGCTTGATGCAACCCGTGTCGAGGTACGCGATGTCGAGGGCAATGCCGACAACTCCTCCGGACTGGGGGTGCGCATGGACCACGGCCGCGTCGACATCCTCAATGGTTCGCATATCGAAGCCGCCAACGTGGGCGTGCTGTTGATGCCGCTGATGGGCGAAGGAAGCGGGCACCTGCGCGTGGACAACGCCACCCTGCGCTCCGGTCGCGGCGCCGCCATCCACGTCGACAGCCGCTACCGCGCTGAAAGCGATCGCCACTACAGCATCGAGATCGCCAATGGCGCGCAGCTGTTCGCCGGTGACGGCAACCTGCTGCTGGCCCAGGGTCGGGCCGACAACGGCAAGCGCACGATCGACTTCGCCGTGGACGACGCGCAGCTGGCGGGCAACCTCCGCGTGGACAACGCCAACGCCGACATCGACGTGGCGGTCACGCTGCGCAACAACGCCCGCCTGCAGGGCCGCTTCTTCAACGTCGCCTCGGCGGCGATCGGCACCGGCAGCCAGTGGCAGCTGACCGGCGACAGCAACGTCGGCCATCTGCGGCTGGATGCCGGCGGCAGCGTGGCGCTGGGCAACGGTGCCGGGTTCCATACCCTCACCGTGGATCGGTTCGTCGGCGACGGCGGCAGCCTGCTGTTCAACGCGGCGTTGGGCGATGACCATTCCGCCACCGACCGCCTGGTGATCCAGGGCGACGCCGAGGGACGCGCCGGGGTCCGCGTCTTGAATGCCGGCGGTGCCGGTGCGCAGACCGCGCACGGCATCGAACTGATCGATATCCAGGGCGCCTCGCATGCCCACTTCGATCTGATCGGCCGCGCGATCGGGGGCCAGTATGAGTATTTCCTGGTCAAGGGCGGCGATGGCAGCTGGTACCTGCGCTCCGAGCAGGTGCCGCCGACCAACCCCTGCAGCGTCGACCCGAGCCTGCCCGGCTGCACGCCGACGGATCCGGTGGATCCCGATGAACCGGTCGATCCCGAACAACCGGCGGATCCCGACCCGCCGCTGGATCCGGAAGCACCCGTGGATCCCGGCGAGCCGGGCGATCCCGTACCGGCGCCGCTGCTGCGGCCTGAAGCCGGCGCGTACCTCGCCAACCAGTTTGCCGTGCACCACCTGCTGCGCCACAGCGGGCGCGAGCGCCCTGCCCCCGGGTCCAGCGCCACCGGGCCACGGGTGTGGGCGTCGGTGGATACCGCCCAGGCCCGCCTGCGCCCGGTATCCGACCAGCTTGCACTGACCCAGGACCGCTCGCGGCTGCAGCTGGGCACGGACATCGGCACCTTCGCCGCCGGCCGCGGCCGCATCGGCGCGATGCTGACCGCGGTCCGCTCGGAGGCGCGCTCACGCTCGTCCATCACCGGCTACAGCGCGCGCGGCACCGTCACCGGCGGCGCCGCTGGCGTCCATGCCAGCTGGGACAACGACGCACTGTACCTGGATGCCTCGCTGCAGCATGGCCGCTTCGGCAACCGTGTCGAGGGTGACGGGCTTGCCCTTGAGCGCTACCGCGCAAGGGCATGGCAGTCGTCGCTGGAAGCGGGCTACCGCATGCAGCTGGGCACGCTGGCCGGCATGGCCGTGGCGCTGCAGCCCGAGCTGCAGCTGTTCCATACCGACGCAGCGATCGACGATCACCGCGAGGCGAATGGCACGCAGGTGCGCAGCCTGGGCGACGACGCGTTCTCCACGCGTATCGCGCTGCGCCTGCAGGGCACGCTTGCGCTGGGAGATGGCACCCGGCTGCAGCCTTACCTGGCCGGTACCGCTTACCGCGAAGGCGATCTGGACGGTGTGACGTTCGACGGTGACGCGCTCGACGCCAACGCGCCGCGCACCCGGCACGGACTCGATGCAGGCCTGCGCGTGGACGGCCGCACCGGCGTGTCGGCCACGGCCGGTGTCGGCCACCTGCGCGGCGACGGTGGCTACCGCGAATCCACTGCCCACCTGCGCCTGCGCTATCGCTGGTAACCCGGCGCTTTCCTCCTCCCCCAAGGATCCATTCGATGAACAACATCTACCGCGTCGCCCGGCGTCGCGCGCTCTCCCTGCGTCCGCTCGCCGCGGGCGTCCTGCTGGCGGTCACCGCGCTGGCCACCGGTCCCCTCGCCGCGCGTGAGCTGGACAACGAAGAACACAAGGTGGTCTACGGCGACCCGCGCGAACGCTGGCAGCTCAGCAACGGTGCACAGCTGTTCGTCGAGGGCGGCGACACCTACAGCATCAATGCGCGCAGTGGCAGCGCCGTGCTTCTGATGAACGCCCGCGTCGACCTCGCACCATTCGAGGTCTCGGCGATCGAACTGCGGGAGGGATCGACGCTGGATGCGGCGAACTCGCACATCCGTGGCGCGGGCATCCGCCTGTGGGACACCTCCACCGCCTATCTGTTCAACAGCACGTTGCGCATCGACGAAACCTCGGACGGGATCAACACCACTGGCGTGATGATGATCAATGGTGATCGCCACGCGTCCGTCGCCCTGAGCGGATCCAGCATCCACGTTGCCGCCACGCCCGGCCAAGCCCATTACGCCCACGGCATCGGCATCCGCCAGGACGCGGGCACGGTGCACCTGTACAACGGGTCGGTCATCGACGCCGGCAATGTCGGGGTGATGCTGTACGGCAGCCGGGACCATGGCTGGCTCGACGTGGACAACGCGAGCATCACCTCACGGGGCGGTGCCGCCATCGAGGTGCTCGACGCCGGTCACGCCTACGACATCCGCATCCGCAACGGCGCTACGCTGGTCGGGGGCGACGGCCATCTGCTGCGCGTGCACAACGCGAGCGGCACCGGTCGCCCGGTGGTCACCTTCGGCGTCGACAACGCGCGGCTGGACGGCGACATCGCGCTGGACCCCAGCGCGGCCGGTGGCGCCCTCCATGTAACGCTGTCCAACCATTCACGCATCCACGGCCGCTTCGACAACGTAAGCTCGGCGACCATCCGCAGCAACAGCACCTGGCTGATGAGCGGGGACAGCCATGTCGGCCGGGTGCAGCTCGACGCCAGCGGAACGCTGGCGCTGGGCGACGGCAGCGCCTTCAATGTGCTGCAGGCCGACACCTTTGTCGGCCAGGGCGGCACGCTGCTGTTCCACACCGTGCTGGGCGATGACCACTCGGCCACCGACCAGCTGCGGATCGCCGGCGACGCCAGCGGCCAGGCCGGGGTGCGCGTGCTCAACGTGGGCGGCGCCGGTGCCCGGACCGGGCAGGGGATCGAACTGATCAACATCCAGGGCGCGTCCAACGCCCAGTTCGATCTGATCGGACGCGCCGTTGGCGGCCAGTACGAGTATTTCCTGGTCAAGGGCGTCGATGGCAGCTGGTACCTGCGCTCTGAAGCCGAGGCCGAACCGGACCCGTGCGAGATCGATCCGGACCTGCCGCAGTGCGAACCGGTCGATCCGGTCGATCCTGGGAACCCTGTTGATCCCGGGAATCCTGTTGATCCTGGAAATCCGGTCGATCCCGAGGATCCGGTGGATCCGGTCGATCCCATCGACCCGGTCGATCCTGCCGACCCGGTGGCGCCGCCGCCGATCCTGCGCCCGGAGGCCGGCGTCTACCTGGCCAACCAGTTCGCGCTGCACCAGCTGCTGCGTGATGACGGGCGCGAACGCAGGCGTGCGGTCGACCGCAGTGCCGGGGGCCGCGCCTGGGCGGCGGTGGATACCGCCCACAGTCGCCTCGGCGCGGTGGAGGGCCAACTCGATCAGCAGGTGGACCGTTCGCGGCTTCAGCTCGGCGCGGACCTCGGTGGCTTCGCGGCCGGGCGCGGCCGGGTCGGCCTGATGCTGACCGCTGCGCGTGCGGAAACCCGGTCGCGGTCTTCGATCACCGGCTACAGCGCGCGTGGTACGGTCGCCGGCGGTGCGGCGGGGGCGTATGCGCGTTGGGACAGCGACACCTGGCTGCTGGATGCATCGCTGCAACGGGCGCGCTTCGGCAACCGGGTCGACGGCGAAGGCCTGGCCCGCGAACGCTACGACGCCGCGCTGTGGCAGTCGTCGCTGCAGGTCGCCTACCGCATCGACCTGGGCCAGCTTGGCGCGATGGCACTGCACCTGCAGCCTGCACTGCAGCTGATCTACACCGACGCAGCGGTCGACCTGCATCGCGAGGCCAACGGCACGGTGGTGCGCAGCCTGGGCAACGACGGCCTGTCCGGGCGCCTGGGGCTGCGCCTGCAGGGCGAGCTGGACGCGGGTGGCACCTTGCAGGCGCGTCCGTACCTGGCGCTGGACGGGTATCGCGACGGTGCCCGTGGTGGCATCACCCTCGATGACGCCCTGTTGGACGGCAGCACGCCGCGTGACCGCTACGCGGTGGAAGCCGGTACGCAGGTGAGCTGGCGTTCCGGCGTGTCGGCGTGGGGCGGGGTCAGCCACATGCAGGGCGCGGGCGGGTTCCGCGAGCGCGGGGCGCGGTTGGGCGTCGGGTATCGGTGGTAATTCCGCGCTAGAGCTCGGTGAAGTGCTCGTAGCCCTGCGGCCCCGGGGTGTCGCTGCCGGTGGCGACACCCTGCCCCTTCACCACCTCGCCGATGCGGGTCAACGGCAGGGCCAGGCGCTGCGCCACCGCCTCGATGGCGCCGCGCTGTGCCGCGGCGGCGGTGAAGCAGAGTTCGTAGTCGTCGCCGCCGCGCAAGGCCGCCTCGCGCGCGTGGGCCAGCCCCACCCGCGCGCGCGCGGCCGCCGACACCGGCAGGCGGTCCGGATCGAGACGGGCCCCCACCGCGCTGCGTTCGCAGATGTGGCCCAGGTCGGCCAACAGCCCGTCGGAAATGTCGACGGCCGCATGCGCCACACCCTGCAGCGCGCGGCCGAGTTCGACGCGCGGCGTGGGTCGCGCCAGGCGCAGGCGCAGCGCTTCGACCTGGGCGTCCTCGGCCGCCGTGCGCACATCCAGGGTACCGCCCTGCCACGCCCGCAGCGCCACCGCGGCATCGCCGAGCGTGCCGCTGACCCAGACATCGTCGCCCACCTGCGCGCCATCGCGACGCAGCGCGCTGCCGGCAGCGACCTGCCCCATCGCCGTGACCGACAACGACAGCGGACCCCGGGTGGTATCGCCGCCGATCAGCACGATGTCGTGGGCGTCGGCCAGCGCGAAGAAACCGTCGGCGAACGCGTCCACCCAGGCCGGATCGGCAGCGGGCAACGACAGCGCCAGCACGCACCACGACGGGCGCGCGCCCATCGACGCCAGGTCGGACAGGTTGACCGCCAGGGTTTTCCAGCCGATGTCATAGGCCGGGGTTTCCGCCGGGAAATGCACACCGCTGTTGAGCGTGTCGGCGGTCACCACCAGCTGTTCGCCGGCGCCCGGCTGCAGCAGCGCGGCATCGTCGCCGATGCCCAGCACCACGTCGGCGCGGGCACGGGTGCGCGCGGCAATGCGCTCGATCAGGGAAAATTCGGCAAGGGACATGGGCGTGCCCGAGCCGGGGCTCAGCCCCCGCTTTCGGCCTTGCGCCACTCGACGGCAGCGCGGTCGAGCACGCCGTTGACGTAGGTGTGGCCGTGTTCGGAACCGAACCGCTTGGTCGATTCGATGGCCTCGTTGATCACCACGCGGTAGGGCACGTCGATGCGGTAACGCAGTTCATAGGCGGCCACGCGCAGCGCGGCGCGTTCGATCGCGTCGACCTCGTCGATGCTGCGATCCACGAACGGCTCCAGCGCTTCGTCCAGGTCCCTGCGGTGGTCGAGCACGCCATGCACCAGCGCCTCGAAATACGCCAGGTCGGCGATTTCGCGGGCCTGCTCGTGGGCGAACTGGGCGATCACCGACTGCGCGGTGCCGCCGGAGATCTGCCAGGCGTAGATGGCCTGCAGGGCACGACGGCGCGCGCGCGAGCGGTGGACCGGGTCGATGCCATCGTGGCGGACCGGCTTGCCGGAGGGCTTGCCCGGGTTTGACTTGTTCACGGCAACTGCTCCAGAAGATTGACCATTTCCAACGCCGTCAGTGCGGCTTCCTCACCCTTGTTGCCATGGCTGCCGCCGGCGCGGGCCTCGGCATCCTCGACACGCTCGACCGCCAGCACGCCATTGAGCACCGGCACGCCGAAGTCCAGCTGGACGCGCATCAGGCCCTCGGCGCAGCCATCGGCCACGTGTTCGTAATGGCGGGTGTCGCCACGGATCACACAGCCCAGGGCGATGATCGCAGCATGTTCATGGGCGGCCGCCAGGCGCGCGGCAACCAGCGGCAGCTCCCAGGCACCGGGAACGCGGATCACGTCGATGGCGGTTTCGTCGATGCCGTTGCCGGCCAGGCTCTGCCGCGCGCCGGCCACCAGCACGTCGGTGATGCGGGCATTCCAGCGGCTGGCAAGGATGGCGAAACGGGCCGCCTCGGGGGTCCGAAGGTCGCCTTCGTAGTGGCTCATGGTCGGCGCGGGGTCCTTTTGATAGGTGAATATTCTAGCGCATGGCCGCATAGGGCCGCGGCGGCATGTCTCGGGACGGGTCGGGTGGAAACGCCCCCTGAGTCAGGGGGCTGCCGCGAAGCGGCGGGGGTGTGGGTGATGGCAAGCGTCAGCGCGCATGCGATGACGCGTTCCCTACCGTTTCGATGATCTCCAGGCCGTAACCGGCCAGGCCGATCTGGCGGCGCGGGGTGCCAAGCACGCGCAGCTTGCCCAGGCCGAGGTCGGACAGGATCTGGGCGCCGGCGCCGTTGCGGCGCCATTGGCTGACGTCCTTGTCCTTGCCCGGCACCACCGGCTGCGGCTGCTGGCGCAGGCGGGCCAGCAGGCTGTTGCTGTCGCGCGGCGCCGACAGCACCACCATCACCCCGCGCTCGGCGGCCGCGATGGCCCGCAATGCGTCGGTGGCGGCCACGCCGAAGTCATCGCGGCGCCAGTGCAGCAGGTCGGCCAACGGGTTTTCCACCTGTACCCGGACCAGGGTGGGCTCGGTATCCGGGGTGCCACGGACCAGCGCGAAGTGCAGGTCATGCGCGATCCGGTCGCGGTAGGTGACCAGCTTGAACGGGCCGAACTCGGTATCGATGTCGCGCTCGTCGACACGTTCGACGGTCTTTTCGGTGGCCAGGCGGTAGGCGATCAGGTCGGCGATGGAGCCCATCTTCAGGCCGTGCTCGCGCGCGAACACCTCCAGCTCCGGGCGGCGCGCCATGCTGCCGTCCGGATTGAGGATCTCCACCAGCACGCCGGCCGGTTCCAGCCCGGCCAGCATGGCCAGGTCGACGCCCGCTTCGGTGTGGCCGGCGCGGGTCAGCACGCCGCCCGGCTGGGCGATCAGCGGGAAGATGTGGCCCGGCTGGTGCAGGTCGGACGGCCTGGCGTCGGGTTTCACCGCGGTGCGGATGGTGTGCGCGCGGTCATACGCTGAAATGCCGGTGGTGACGCCCTCGGCGGCCTCGATGCTGACGGTGAAGTTGGTCTGGAACTGGGCGGTATTGGCCTGCACCATCGGCGCCAGGCCCAGGTCGGCGGCGCGCTCGCGGGTCAGCGGCAGGCACACCAGGCCACGGCCGTGGGTGACCATGAAGTTGATGTCCGACGGCTTGACCAGCTCGGCGGCCATGATCAGGTCGCCTTCGTTTTCGCGGTCTTCGTCATCGACGATGACCACCATGCGACCCAGGCGGATGTCCTCGAGGATCTCGGGGATGGGAGCGAAATTCATGCGCGGGTGTCCTGTACCTGGGGGGCGACCAGCCGTTCGACGTAACGGGCGACCAGGTCGATTTCGAGATTGACCGCACTGCCCACGCCGGTGGCGGCAAAGGCGGTGTTGGCCACGGTATGCGGGATCAGCGCGACCTCGAAGCCGGCGTCATCCACCTCGTTGACGGTCAGGCTGACCCCGTCCACGCAGATCGAGCCCTTCCTGGCGATATAGCGCAGCAGCCCGGCCGGTGCGGCGAAACGCCAGCGCTGGGCGCGCGCGTCGTCGTGGATGGACAGCACCTGGCCCAGCCCGTCGACGTGGCCGCTGACCAGGTGGCCGCCGAGGCGGTCGGTGGGGCGCATGGCGCGTTCCAGGTTGATCACCGCGCCGGGCGCCAGCTGGCCCAGCGTGGTCAGGCCCAGGGTTTCGGTCGACGCATCGGCCTGGAACGAGGCCGCATCAAAGGCGATGACGGTCAGGCACACGCCGTTGATGGCGATGCTTTCGCCGAGCTGCACGTGCTCGAACGGCAGGCTGCCGACGTGGAAGGTGAAGCGGACATCGCCGCCAAGGGAGTCGCGCGCAGCCACATGGCCCACGCCTTCGATGATTCCAGTAAACACTAACGTTCTCCGCGAAAAGTGAGCGAAAAACGCCGCAAGGCAAACAGGCGGGCGCAGGGCCATGCAGGCCCTGTGGCACCGTCTTCTTTCATCCGGACTATACCGTCGGCTCCGGCGTTGGACCGGATCTGCTGACCTTCCGGCGTCACCGGAAGCGCTCGCGGGCTCGTGCTTGCGCACCTACCGCCGGTGGGGAATCGCACCCCGCCCTGAAGACGTTTGTATACCGGCGAACCGGCGCGGCCATTGTAACAGCGCTGGCTGAGCGCTCGCTTTCTGTAAACAATTTGTTAAGATGCGCCCCGCGCGGCGATGACCGCCGCCCTGCCGCCCGCCCCGGGCAGGCTGAAATGGACCTCACTTTCAAGGATTTTCCATGCGCAAGATGCTCGCCCTGGCCGCTGCCCTGCTGGCCACCGCTCCGATGGCCGCTTCTGCCGCCGACGCCATGAGCTACACCTACGTGGAAGGCGGCTGGACCCAGCTGCAGATCAGCAATCCCGGCAGCAACCCGAAGCTGGACGGCGGTTTCATCCGCGGCTCGTTCGCGATCGCCGACCAGGTGTACGTGTTCGCGGGCTACAGCACCGCTTCCAAGACCTACCACCTGGAAGACAGCATCGGCGAGTTCCGCCTGAAGAACACCATTGAGCAGCCGGAAGCCGGCATCGGCTACCACATGCCGTTCACCGACCGCCTGGACTTCACCGCGGACCTCGCGTGGATGCGCATCAACAACAAGGTGAAGTTCGATGACGGCGTGGACACCGACACCGAAACGTTCCACACCAACGCCGGTCGCGGCACGCTGGGCCTGCGCGGCAAGCCCTCGCGTGCCACCGAAGCCTGGCTGAAGGCCGGGTACATCGACGGCAGCGACATGGACGGCGTGTGGATCGGCACCGTGGGCGGCCAGGTCAAGTTCAGCCGCAACTGGGGCCTGATCGGCGAAGTCCAGTACTACGACGACGTCACCCAGTATTCGGCCGGCATCCGCGCCAGCTTCTGAGTTGCTGATCGGGCAGCGCCAACCCGCGCCATGATCGACGGGCCCCGCAAGCGGCCCGTTTTTTTTGGCAAGCGGTGGCCACCTATCACTTTCCGGAACTTGATCGAATACTTGAAAAATACGCGGGAAGAGGTGTGATCGGGTGCCCCTTCTGGTGTGATCGTGCAAGGTAAGGTGGCTGGTAAACCTACGCAGATAACGTATACTTATGCACGCCGTGTTCGTGGAGATGCCAGCGTTCTCGCGCCACCGTGCCGCCTACCTCGACAACGATGGGCTATGCGCGCTTCAGCAGTTCCTGCTGCGGGCGCCCGAGGCTGGCGACGTGATCGTCGGCACTGGCGGTCTCCGCAAGCTGCGCTTTTCCGACGACCGCAGGCAGCGTGGCAAGCGCGGCGGACTACGGGTGATCTACTTCCACTGGCCGGCGGGTTCGCAGTTCTGGCTGTTCACCCTCTACGGCAAGGGCGTCCAGGACGACCTGGACGCGATGCAGAAAAGACTGTTGAAAAGAATGCTTGAGGCCGAACTTCTGGCGAGGACCACATGATGAAACGCGACGTATTTGCCGAGCTTGTCGAAGGGCTGCACGCGCTGGAGGACGAGCGCTCGGGGAAGAACACGCTGCGCACGCACAAGGTTCGACTGCAGCCGTTGCCTCCACTGCATGCGGGAGAGCTGGTCGCGATCCGTGAACAGCTGAACATGTCACGGCCGGTGTTTGCCATGTACCTGCGTACCAATGCACGCACGCTGGAGAACTGGGAGCAGGGCCGCGCGCGTCCCAACGCGCAGGCATCGACCCTCATTCGACTGGTGCAACAGTTTCCACAGACCGTTCGCCACCTGGAGGCGCTGCAGCCGGACGTCGCCTCCTGATCTGCCCGCCGCCGTGCGGCGCCACCCGACCAACGGTCGGTGCTACCGGCCTACACGAGGCGTAGTGCCACGCCCTGCGTGGCAGAAGCCTCACACGCGCAGCAACAACCTCAGATCCGCTCCCACCTGCCGCTGATCGACGACCCGCAGCCGTCGCTGCTGCGCCATGTCGTGAATGCCCAGGCCGCCCAGCAGCGGCCGACCATGCTCTCCCAGCAGCGTGGGCGCCTGGTAAAGCAACAGCTCATCCACCCAGCCGCCGGCCAGCAGCGCGCCGGAAAGCGTGGCCCCGGCTTCGGTATGCACTTCATTGATGCCGCGTTCGGCCAACAGCGCCAACACGGCACCCAGATCCAGTCCCCCGTCCTGGCTGGGCACGCTGGCAAATTCGGCATCGGCCGCGTCAGGCGGGCTCACCGACGCATCGTGCAGGTACAGGGTCGGCGCCCCACCCTCGCGCACCCGCGCGCATTCCAGCGACCGAAGGCGCGTATCGAGCACCACCCGCAACGGCGGCATGACCTCGGTATCGGCCAGCCTCACGGTCAACTGCGGGTCATCGGCCAATACGGTATCGGCCCCGGTCAGGATCGCACCGGCTCGTGCGCGCCAGCGCTGCACGTCAGTGCGGGCCGCGTCGCCGGTAATCCACTTGGAGGTGCCATCGGCCATCGCGGTGCGCCCGTCCAGACTGGCGGCCAGCTTCACCCGCAGCCACGGCCGGCCACGTTCAACGCGCGAAAGGAAGCCACGATTCAACTCACGCGCCTGCGCCGCCATCAAACCTTCAGCCACCTCGATGCCCGCCTCGCGCAGCAGCGCGAAGCCACCGCCATCGACCTTGGGGAACGGGTCGCGCATGGCGGCCACCACCCGTTCCACGCCGGCCTCGATCAAGGCCAGCGCGCAGGGCGGGGTGCGCCCGTGGTGGGCGCACGGTTCCAGGGTGACGTAGGCGGTGGCGCCGCGCGCCTCCTCGCCGGCCTGGCGCAGTGCGAACACTTCGGCATGGGGGCCGCCGGTGCGCTGGTGCCAGCCCTCGCTGACCACCCGATCGCGGTGTGCGATCACGCAGCCGACCATCGGATTGGGTCGCGCGGTGAACATGCCGCGTTCGGCCAGGCGCAGCGCGCGGGCCATGTGCAGGTGGTCCAGCGTGGAAAAATCGCTCATGGCGGGCATGGTAACGCCAACCCCCGGTAGAGCGGACTGGTAGAGCGGACTGTCAGTCCGCTGCTTCGGCAAGAAGCGGACTGACAGTCCGCTCTACCCCTTCTTTTTCTTGGTCAGGGCGATCACATCGCCCAGCAGCTGCAGCTGTTCGGTACTGGACGGCAGCTCGCGTTCGAGCTTCTCGATTTCCTCGCGGAAATCGGCCACGTCCTCGAAGCTGCGATAGACCGACGCAAACCGCACGTAGGCGACGTGGTCGAGCTTGCGCAGTTCGTTCATCACGAACTCGCCGACCTTGATCGACGGAATCTCACGCTCGCCGCACATGCGCAGTTGCTGCATCACCGCGCGCACCGCCAGTTCGATCTTGTCTTCGGGCACGGGGCGCTTCTGCAGCGCGCGGTCGAAGCCCACCCGCAGCTTGCGCGCATCGAACTGCTCGCGGCTTCCATCGCTCTTCACGATCGCCGGCAGCTTCAATTCGATGGTTTCCAGGGTGCTGAAGCGCTCGCTGCACGCCTCGCACTCACGCCGACGGCGGATCGTCGCACCGTCTTCGGAGACGCGCGAGTCGATCACCCGGGTATCGGCATGCTGGCAGAACGGACAGTACATGGAACGCCTTGCATCGGAGAAACGTCATGCCGTGGTCACGGCAGCGTCGCAACGGTACCTGAGAAGACCCCGGCGTACAAATCGCGATGTCGATCAGGATTCGCCGGCAGCGGCCGGAACCGCCCGCAACCAGAGCAGATGCGCGCTGCAGACCAGCAGGGGCGGACCCACGAGCAGATAGCCCAGCGCCCGCCACGAGCTGCCGGAAAGCGAGTTGTAAGCGACCAGTGCGACCACGCCCAGCGCGGCCACCACGCCCAACCCCAGCCCCACCCACGGCAGCAGGCCGGTGCTGCGCAGGGCGGTTCGCCCCCTGCGCAGGTAGACCACGCTCAGCCAGGCCCAGCCCAGCAGGCCACATACCCCGGCCAAGGCCCATCCCAGCAGGAACAGGCCTTCACGATTGGCCATGTAGCCGTGGCGGTCGAAAAAGACGTACAACGCCAGCCCGGCCACGCCGCCACCGGCGACCAGCGCGGGCAACCCCAGCAGCAGCGCCTGCGCGATGTACAGGCGCCGCTGCAGGGTCTCGCCCATTACCCGTAGACCGGGTACTTGCGGCACTGCGCGCTGACCGCATCGCGCACGCGGGCGATCACCGCTTCATCGGCCGGGGCGTCCAGCACGTCGGCAATCCAGTTGGCCAGTTCGACGCAGTCCGCTTCCTGATAGCCGCGGGTGGTCACCGCCGGGGTGCCCAGGCGCAGGCCCGAGGTCACGAACGGCGAGCGCGGGTCATTCGGCACCGAGTTCTTGTTGACCGTGATGTGGGCCTTGCCCAAGGCCGCTTCCGCGTCCTTGCCGGAGACGTCCTTGCCGATCATGTCCACCAGCATCAGGTGGTTCTCGGTACCGCCGGAGACGATCTTGTAGCCGCGCGCGATCAGGGTGGTGGCCATCGCCTGGGCGTTCTTCACCACCTGCTGCTGGTAGGCCTTGAAGCCCGGTTCCAGGGCTTCCTTGAAGGCCACGGCCTTGGCGGCGATGACGTGCATCAGCGGGCCGCCCTGGATGCCCGGGAACACGATCGACTGCAGCTTCTTCTCGATCTCTTCGCCGGCGCCCTTGGCAAGGATGATGCCGCCGCGCGGGCCGCGCAGGGTCTTGTGGGTGGTCGAGGTGACCACGTGGGCGTGCGGCAGCGGGCTGGGATACACGCCGGCGGCGACCAGGCCGGCCACGTGGGCCATGTCCACGAACAGGTAGGCACCGACCTTGTCGGCGATGGCGCGGAAGCGCGCCCAGTCCACCACCTGCGAATAGGCCGAGAAGCCGGCCACGACCATCTTCGGCTTGTGCTCCAGGGCCAGGCGCTCGACCTCGTCATAGTCGATCAGGCCCTGCTCGTTCACCCCGTACTGCACGGCGTTGAACAGCTTGCCCGAGGCGTTGACCTTGGCACCGTGGGTCAGGTGGCCACCATGGGCCAGGCTCATGCCCAGGAGGGTGTCGCCCGGCTGCAGCAGCGCGAAGTACACCGCCTGGTTGGCCTGCGAGCCGCTGTGCGGCTGCACGTTGGCGTAGTCGGCATCGAACAGCTGCTTCAGGCGATCGATCGCCAGCTGCTCGGCGATGTCCACGTATTCGCAGCCGCCGTAGTAGCGCTTGCCCGGGTAGCCTTCGGCGTACTTGTTGGTCAGCTGGCTGCCCTGCGCTTCCATCACTGCCGGGCTGGTGTAGTTCTCGCTGGCGATCAGCTCGACGTGGTCTTCCTGGCGCTGGGTTTCGGCGGCGATGGCCTTGGCCAGTTCGGGATCGTAGGTTTCGATGCGGACGTCACGCGGGAACATCGCTTACTCCAGGCAGGGTGAGGGGGAACGACAGCCATCCATTGTAAGGCGCCCGCCATCACCTGGCCCGTGCCGGAAGGCGCAACGCGGCCGGCCGACGCAGATTCGGCCAAAAATCAGAACTGGGACGCCGTTCCTTGAATTGTTCAGATTAGTCGATCTGAAACCCTAAAGACGTTCAGCCAGCGGCCGTTATTGCCACCTCAGGGAATCGTTTTCACAAAACAGGGGTTGGCTGTGAATCATGTGTATCGCGTGGTCTTCAATCACGCACTGAAGTGCATGCAGGTGGTGTCCGAGCTCGCCCACGGCGCGCGTACCCTCGCCCGCATCGACCGGCGCTCGCCGCGCCTGGCACCACTGGTGGCCGGCATCGCGCTGGCCTGCGCCGCGCCGTCCGCGTTCGCCGGCCTCAATGGCTGGAATGAGTTCCGCGGCAATGTCGACAACAGCTGGGCCAACGCCGGCAACTGGGAGGCGGGTGAGCCGACCGGCGGATCGGTGGCCGCCTATATCGACGGCAACCGCACCGCCGAGATCACCGCCACCGGTGAGCGCACCAACCACATCCACGTCGGCTACACCACGCGCGGCAACCTGTCGATCGTGGGCGGCGGCCAGCTGACCTCGGCGACCATCTTCGTCGGCACCGGCGACCGCGCCGGCACCGCGGGCACCGCCGACGGCCGCATCACCATCTCCGGTGCCGGTTCCACCTGGACCGCGCTGACCACCATCGGCGTCGGCCACCTGGGCAATGGCCAGGTCGACGTCGACAACGGCGGCACCCTGGCCATCGGCACCGACGCCTACGTCGGCGCGGGCCCCACCGGCAAGGGCCTGGTCAACGTCAGTGGCGCGAGCTCGCGCTTCACCACCGGGCGCAACCTGCTGCTCGGCAATGAAGGCAACGGCACCATCAAGGTGTTCGACGGCGCGCAGATGACCAGCCTGGCCGGTTTCGTCGGCAATACCCGCACCGGCGTCGGCCTGGCCGAAATCTCCGGCAGCGGCAGCCGCTGGGTGAACACCGACGTGCTCAACATCGGCGAGTACGGCACCGGCACCGTGAAGGTGCTCGACGGCGCCAGCGCCGAAGTACGCGGCGCGCTGTACCTGGGCAACCAGGCCCTGTCGGCCAGCCTGCGTTCGCGCGGCGACCTGGTCGTGTCCGGCGCCGACGCGCGCTTTGTGCAGAGCGGCAGCGAGACCGTCGTCGGCAGGGCGGGCGTGGGCGCCATCGAAGTGTCCGATGGCGCCAGCGCCAGCTTCGGCGCCACCACCCTGGGCATGACCCCCAGCGGTGTCGGCACGGCACGCGCGACCGGCGCGGACTCCCGCCTCGAAGCAGCGTCGCTCACCCTCGGCGTCAACGGCTGGGGCCGGGTGGACGTCGACAACGGCGGCACCGTGGCGGTCACCGACGACGTCGTCCTGGGCGCCGGCACCAACGGTACCGGCGTCCTGGTCGTCAGCGGCGCCGAGTCGCAGTTCGCTGCCGGCGGCACCCTGCGGGTGGCCAACGTGGGCTACGGCACGCTGCAGGTGCTCGATGGCGGCCAGCTGAGCAGCGCCGGCGCGGTGCTGGGCAACGCGGGCTTGGCCACCGTGGAGATCGCCAACGGCGGCAGCGCCGTGCTCGGTGACCTGCGCGTGGGCGAACTCGCCAACGGCGGCGGCACCCTCACCGTGACCGGCGCGGGGTCGCGTCTGGTCAGCGATTCACTGAGCGTGGGCGGGGCTGGCCAGGCCCGCGTCACGCTTGCCGATGGCGGCAGCGCCGAGATCGCAGGCGACATCGTCCTGGCCGGCCAGGCCGGCAGCAGCGGCACGCTGGTGGTCGGGCAGGACGCCGTACTCGAGATCGGTTCGGGCGCGTCCGCCGCCACCCTGCTCGCCGGTGCCGGCACTGCCCGCCTGGAGATGGCGGGCGGTACCCTGCGCACCGGCACCGCGCTGTCGGTCGACACGGCGGTGCTGCTGAGCGCCGAGTCGACCTTCGACGTCGACGGCAGCCTGGTCGCGCTGGGTGCGTTCACCGGGTCGGGCACGCTGCACAAGACCGGCAGCGGCACGCTGTCGCTGCGTGGCGACAGCACCGGCTGGAACAGCGCGCTGCTGGTCGACGAAGGCACGCTCGCCCTGGACGCCAACACCGCGCTGGGCGGCAGCTGGCTGGGCATGGCCGACGGCACGGCGCTGGACCTGGCCGACACGCTGGCGATCAACAATGCGGTGCAGCTGCAGGGCGAGGTGGCGATGGATGTCGCCAGCGGCGCCAGCGCAACGCTGGGCGCCGGTATCAGCGGTGACAGCAGCAGCACCCTGGTCAAGCGCGATGGCGGCACGCTTACCCTGGTGGGCGGTACCGCCCGCGGCCTGACCCGGGTCGAGGACGGCACCCTGCGCGTCACCGGCAATGCCCTCAACGGCGGCAACATCGAGATCGAGAGCGCCGGCACGTTCGAGATCGACACCACCCGCGTACTGACCTACGCCGGCCAGTTCAGCGGCGAAGGCACCCTGCGCCAGGGGCGGCACTTCCTCACCCTGACCGGCGACAGCGGCGCGTTCAACGGCACCACCGTCGTCAACGGCGGGATGCTGGATGTCCAGGGCGCCCTGGGCGGCGAGACCGAACTGCGTGACAACGCCCTGCTGGCCGGTACCGGCCGCCTGGGCAGCGTGCGCCTGCTCAGCGGCAGCGTGCTTGCCCCGGGCAGCCGCCTGGCCGGCAGCATCGGCCAGCTTTCGCTGGCTGGGGATCTCAGCTTCGACGCCAGCGCCACTTTCCAGGTGGACGTCGCCGCCGACGGTCGCAGCGACCACGTCGATGTGGCCGGCGCCGCCCGCCTGGGCCAGGCCAACACGGTGGCGGTTGCCGCCGAAGGCAACTGGCAGCCGTCGACCCGCTACACCCTGCTGACCGCCGCCGACGGCGTCGATGGGACCTTCGCCGGAGCCAGCAGCAATTTCGCGTTCCTCGACCCCACCCTCAGCTATGACGCCAACAACGTCTACCTGACCATGGCCCGCAATGATGTGTCGATGCCCGACGTCGATCTGGCGTTCCCGGACGTGGTGGTCAATACCAACCAGCAGCAGGTGGCCGTGGCCGTGGAAGCGCTCGGCGAGGGCAACGCGGTGTACGACGCCGTGGTGCGGCTGACCGTGCCCGAAGTGGTGCCGGCCTTCGACAGCCTGTCCGGTGAGGTGCATGCCGCCACCCGTGGCGCGCTGATGCAGAACCGGTTCCTGCATGACGGCATCGACCGCCACCTGGACGGTCGCGCGCTCGGCGGCGACATCGCGCCGGGCGTGCGCGTGTGGCTGGCCGGCAGCGGCGGCCAGCAGCGCACCGATGGCAGCGCCGAAAGCACCGCCACCCGCGTCCGCCAGGACGGGGTGATGGCCGGTGCCGGCTGGCAGCTCGGCGAGGCGCTGGAACTGGGCGTGGCCGCGGGCCAGCAGCGCCTGGAAACCCGCCTGCGGGGCCGCACCGCGCTCGCCAGCACGGACGCCACCGAGTACGGCGTTTATGCCCACTACCGCTGGAGCGGGCTGAGCCTGCGCGGCGGCGTTACCCGTGCCGACTACCGCACCGACAGCACCCGCACCGCGCAGGTCGGCACCACCTTCAGCGAAGACCTTGCGGTCCGGGAAGAGGCCACCGGCACCACCGCGTTCGTGCGTGCCGGCTGGACCTTCGGCGGTCCGCGCCTGCAGCTGACCCCGGAAATCGAACTGGCGCAGGTGCGGCTGGACAGCGACGGCGGCCAGGAGCGCGGCGGCAACAGCGCCCTGCAGCTGGCCTCGGCCAGCACCGACTACCGCACCGGGTTGGCCGCGCTGAAGGCGGCCTGGGACATCAGCGGCGGCCAGCAGGACCGCGCGGTGCTGACCGCACGCGTCGGCTGGCAGTACGCCGACGGTGACCGCCTGCCGACCACCACGGCCCGCTTCGTGGCGGGGTCGCAGGACTTCACCATTGCCGGCGCGCCGCTGGCCCGCAGCAGCGTGCTGGCCCAGCTGGGCGTCGCGCTGAGTCCGAGCGCCAACAGCCGTGTCTCGCTGCAGATGCAGGGGCGTGACGGTGACGGCCAGCGCGACGTGGGTGCACAGCTGGACTGGTCGGTCGCCTTCTGACCGACGGGTACAAGGTAGAACGAAGAAGCGCGCCCTCGGGCGCGCTTCTTTGTTTACCGTCCCGCGTCAGCGGACGAGCTTACCGGCTGTTGATCACGAAGTCGGCGATGATCCCGCTGGCGATGGCGACCAGCAGCAGGTTGCCGCGATCATCGCGGATCCAGTGGTGGCCACGCGGCGGGCGACGCACCGAGTAGCGGCTGTAGTCGTTGACCACGTACACCGGGCCCCGGTAATACTCGTTGTAGCGGTGGCCGCGGGCCCAGCCATAGCCGGGGCCCGGTGCCGGGCGGTAGACCACGCGCGGCGGCGGCGCCGGGCGGTACACCACGCGCGGCGGTGCCGGGCGGTAATGGTGGCGGTTGTCATGGTAGCGGCGATCATCGCGGGCTTCCCGACGGTCATCGCGCCATTCGCGGCGGTCATCGCGCCATTCGCGGCGATCGTCGCGTCGTTCCCGGCGGTCGTCGCGGGCTTCGCGGCGGTCGTGGCCGCGCCCGTGATGGTCATCGGCGAAGGCCGGGGCAATGCTGCCCAGGGCGAGCAGCGAGGCCACGGTTCCGACCACAATTCGATTCATGCGCATGATTGGCCTCGCTTGGTGGGTTGACGCTTTCCATCATGCTGACGCCATCTGAACGGTTTCCGGCTGGAAACGGTTTCCAGTTCCGCGCGTTTGACCGCCCATTCAGGAACCGGCAAGCCCCTGCCCACGGGCCGTCGCGGCGGCGATGGCCGCTTCCGGCTATAATCGGGCCCATCCTTTTTCCATCTGTTCCTGTTCCTGCCGGAACGGGCGCAGGGTTGCGCCTTCGGAGAGCTCATGTCCTCGCAATACATCTACACCATGAACCGCGTCAGCAAGGTGGTCCCGCCCAAGCGGCAGATCATCAAGGACATCTCGCTGTCGTTCTTCCCGGGCGCCAAGATCGGCCTGCTGGGCCTGAACGGTGCCGGCAAGTCGACGGTGCTGAAGATCATGGCCGGCGTGGATACCGATTTCGAAGGCGAAGCCCGCCCGCAGCCGGGCATCAAGGTCGGCTACCTGGCCCAGGAACCGGAGCTGGACCCGACCAAGACCGTGCGTGAAGCGGTCGAGGAAGGCGTGGGCGAAGTGCTGCAGGCGCAGGCCGCGCTGGACGCGGTGTACCTGGCCTATGCCGAGGAAGGTGCCGATTTCGACAAGCTGGCCAAGGAACAGGAGCGCCTGGAGGCGATCCTGGCCGCGGGCGATTCGCACACACTGGAAAACCAGCTCGACGTGGCCGCCGACGCGCTGCGCCTGCCGCCGTGGGACGCCATCGTGGGCAAGCTGTCCGGTGGTGAAAAGCGCCGCGTGGCGCTGTGCCGCCTGCTGCTGCAGAAGCCGGACATGCTGCTGCTCGACGAACCGACCAACCACCTCGACGCCGAGTCGGTGGACTGGCTGGAACAGTTCCTGGCGCGCTACACCGGCACCGTGGTGGCCGTCACCCATGACCGCTACTTCCTGGACAACGCCGCCGAGTGGATCCTGGAACTGGACCGCGGCCGCGGCATTCCGTGGAAGGGCAACTACACCGACTGGCTGATGCAGAAGGACGAGCGCCTGAAGCAGGAAGACAACCAGGAGAAGTCGCGCCAGAAGGCGATCCAGAAGGAACTGGAGTGGTCGCGCCAGAATGCCAAGGGTGGCCGCACCAAGGGCAAGGCGCGTCTGGCCCGCCTGGAAGAGCTGCAGTCGGTGGATTACCAGAAGCGCAACGAAACCAATGAAATCTTCATCCCGCCGGGCGAGCGTCTGGGCAATTCGGTGATGGAATTCAAGAACGTCTCGAAGAAGTTCGGCGACCGCCTGCTGTTCGACGAGCTGAGCTTCCTGGTCCCGGCCGGCGCGATCGTGGGCATCATCGGTCCCAACGGTGCGGGTAAGTCGACCCTGTTCAAGATGATCACCGGCCAGGAAAAGCCGGATTCGGGCGAGATCGTGGTCGGCCCGACCGTCAAGCTGTCGTACGTGGACCAGAGCCGCGACGCGCTGGAAGGCAACCACAACGTCTTCCAGGAAATCGCGGGCGGCCTGGACATCCTCAACATCAACGGCATCGAGATCCAGTCGCGCGCTTACATCGGCCGCTTCAACTTCAAGGGCCAGGACCAGCAGAAGCTGGTCGGTTCGCTGTCCGGTGGTGAGCGTGGCCGCCTGCACATGGCCAAGACCCTGCTGCAGGGTGGCAACGTGCTGCTGCTCGACGAACCGTCGAACGATCTGGACATCGAAACCCTGCGTGCGCTGGAAGATGCGCTGCTGGAGTTCCCGGGCAACACCTTCGTGATTTCGCATGACCGCTGGTTCCTGGATCGCATCGCGACCCACATCCTGGCGTTCGAAGGCGACTCGCACGTGGAGTTCTTCCAGGGCAACTACCGCGAATACGAAGAAGACAAGCGCCGCCGCATGGGCGACGACGCCGCCCCGAAGCGCCTGCGCTTCAAGGCGCTGAAGTAACAGCACGAAGAAACGGCCGCGCTCTGCGCGGCCGTTTTGCTTGTGGGTTGTCACCCGGAAACAAAAACAAAGTCAGAAGCGCGGCGTCTTTGTTGTTTGCTTGATGGGGCGGGCGGCGGGTAGCCCCCCTCCGGGACACGCCGTGAACCCATCCATGGGGGCTTGTCAAAAACATCCATGTTTTTGACAGTCCCTACGGGGGCTACCCGCCGCCCGCCCCCACACAGGGTCGTGTGCGGTTGGAAAAAGCAGCCACGCGTGGCGTGGCCCTACACAACCCCGACGTATTGCCATCGCATGTCGTTGCCGTTGCCGTTGCGGTTGCCGTTGGATGTCCATTGGCCACCGACGCGGTGTCGGAGGGACGGCGGGTGCGGGGGTACGGGACCGTAGAAAACATGGATGTTTTCTACGAGCCCCCATGGATGGGTTCACGGCGTGTCCCGTACCCCCGTACCCGTCGGCCCTCAGCCCGCCATGTCCCAGGCGAAGGCTGTTGCTGTTGCTGTTGCTGTTGCTGTTGCCGTTGCTTCAAGAACACATTTCCAGATGGACCCCAACCATGAACTTGTTTGAACGCCTGTTCCAGCTGCAGCAGCACGGCACGACCGTGCGCACCGAACTGCTGGCCGGGCTGACCACGTTCCTGACGATGTCCTACATCGTCTTCGTCAACCCCGACATCCTGTCCACCACCGGCATGGATCCGGGCGCCGTGTTCGTCGCCACCTGCCTGGCCGCCGCCATCGGCTCGATGGTGATGGCCTTCGCCGCCAACTTCCCGGTCGGCATGGCGCCAGGCATGGGCTTGAACGCCTTCTTCGCCTTCACCGTCGTCGGCGCCGCCGGCCTGCCGTGGCAGCAGGCGCTCGCCGCCGTCTTCATTTCCGGCCTGGTCTTCCTCGCGCTGTCCCTCACCGGCGTGCGCGCCTGGCTCGTCGCCGGCATCCCGGCCTCGCTGCGCGCCTCCATCGTCGCCGGCATCGGCCTGTTCCTCGCCATCATCGCCCTGCAGAAGTCCGGCGTGATCATCGCCAACCCCGACACCCTGGTCGCCTTGGGCCCGCTCAATACCGCCCCGCCCCTGCTCGCCCTCGCCGGCTTCCTGCTGATCGCCATTCTCGAAGCCCGCCGCGTGCGCGGCGCCATCCTGATCGGCATCCTCGCCGTCACCGCCGCCGCCTGGGCGCTCGGCGACGTCCAGTACCACGGCGTCGTCTCCCTTCCGCCCAGCCTTGCCCCCACCTTCCTCCAGCTCGACCTGCCCGGCCTGCTGCACCACGACGGCGGCGCGCCCATCGCCGTCCTGCTGCAGGTCGTGCTGGTGTTCGTCCTGGTCGAAGTGTTCGACGCCACCGGCACCCTGTATGGCGTCGTCGGGCGTGCCGGACTGCTCAAACTGCCCGGCGCGCAGAAGCGCTTCGGGCGTGCCCTGCTCGCCGACAGCACCGCCATCGTCGCCGGCTCCCTGCTCGGCACCAGCAGCACCACCGCATTCGCCGAAAGCGCCTCCGGCGTGCAGGCCGGTGGCCGCACCGGGCTGACCGCCCTGGTCGTCGCCGCCCTGTTCCTGGCCGCGCTGCTGTTCTCCCCCCTGGCCGGCATGGTGCCCGGCTATGCCACCGCCCCCGCGCTGCTCTTCGTCGCCGGGTTGATGCTGCGCGAACTGGTCGACGTGGACTGGAGCGATCTCACCGAATCGGTGCCCGCCGCCTTGTGCGCGCTCGCCATGCCGTTCACCTACTCCATTGCCAACGGGTTGGCGTTCGGCTTCATCGCCTATGCCGTGTTGAAGGCCGGTACCGGGCGCTGGCGCGACGTGCATCCGGCGGTGTGGCTGGTTGCTGGGTTGTTCGTGCTGCGCTACGCGCTGGAATGAGTCAGAGCGTCACGACCAACGGTCGTGACCTACCGGGGGTGGACCGTTCGGGTGTCACGACCAACGGTCGTGACCTGCCGGGGGTTGGACCGTCCGGGTGTCACGACCAACGGTCGTGACCTACCGGGGGTGGACCGTCCGGGTGTCACGACCAACGGTCGTGACCTACCGGGGGTGGACCGTTCGGGTGTCACGACCAACGGTCGTGACCTGCCGGGGGTGGACCGTTCGGGTGTCACGACCAACGGTCGTGACCTGCCGGGGGTTGGACCGTCCGGGTGTCACGACCAACGGTCGTGACCTGCCGGGGGTTGGACCGTCCGGGTGTCACGACCAACGGTCGTGACCTACCGGGGTTGGACCGTTCGGGTGTCACGACCAACGGTCGTGACCTACCGGGGTTGGACCGTCCGGGTGTCACGACCAACGGTCGTGACCTGCCGGGGGTTGGACCGTTCGGGTGTCACGACCAACGGTCGTGACCTGCCGGGGTTGATCGGTAGGTCACGACCGTTGGTCGTGACCCGCGTCATGCCGGCGGCAACTCGAATACCTGGCGGAGGTAGGACAGGTAACCGGGGTCGTCGCACATGCTCTTGCCGGGTGAATCGCTGAGCTTGGCCACCGGCTGACCGTTGCAGCGGACCATCTTGATGACGATGTTCAGCGGCGTCGGGCCCAGGTCATTGGTCAGGTGCGTGCCCACCCCGAACGCCACCTGGCAGCGACCCCGGAAGTAATCGAACAGGCGCATCACCTTTTCGATGTTGAGCCCGTCGCTGAAGACCAGCACCTTGCTGCGCGGATCCACCCGCCGCTCCTTGAAGTGCGCCAGCATGCGGTCGCCCCACGTGAACGGATCACCCGAATCGTGGCGCACGCCATCGAACAGCTTGCAGAAGTACATGTCGAAATCGCGCAGGAACGCATCCAGCCCCACCACGTCCGACAACGCGATGCCCAGGTCACCCCGGTACTCGCGCGCCCACGACTCCAGGGCCGCCACCTGCGAATCGCGCAGCCGCGGACCCAGTGCCTGGAAGGCCTGCAGGTACTCGTGCGCCATGGTGCCGTGCGGCGTCATGCCGTACAGCCGCGCGAAATGCACGTTGCTGGTGCCCACGAACTGCTCGCCCAGCGCCTCGCGCAGCAGCGGCAGCATGCGTGCATGCCAGTCCCGCGAATAGCGGCGGCGGCTGCCATAGTCGGCAATGCGGCACAGCTCGAAGCCCGGCGTATCGCGCAGCAGCGCCGTCTTGGCCTGCAGGCGCCGCTCGCCCTCGGCGAAATCCGGCGCGCTGGTGTTGCGGAACCAGACCTCGTTGATGATCGCCAGCAGCGGCACTTCGAACAGGATCGTGTGCAGCCACGGGCCGGTGATGTCCAGCTCGATCTCGCCCGGCACGGCCTGCGATGGCCGCAGCGCGATGTACTTGCGGTCCAGGTGGAACAGGCCCAGGAAGTCGGCGAAGTCCGGCTTCACGAAGCGCAGCCCGCGCATGTAGTCCAGCTCTTCAGGGGTGAAGCGCAGGCTGCACAGATGATCGATTTCGTCGTTGATCTGATCGATGAACGCCGCCAGGTCGATGCCCGGCGTGCGGCACTTGAACCGGTACTGCACCTGCGCGCCGGGGTGTTGGTGCAGCACCGCCTGCATCATGGTGAATTTGTACAGGTCGGTGTCGAGCAGCGATTGGATGATCATGTTCCGGATTATGCGCCTGCGCGCAGGTACCGACCAACGGTCGGTACCTGCCGGGCAATGCCGTCCGCCCTCGGCGCGCATCCCCCGCCAGGTGGCCCCCGTTGGTGGGTATCAGCCCCGGCAGCTATCCACCGTTGGTGGGTATCCACACCGGCAGGTGCCCACCGTTGGTGGGTATCCACACCGGTAGGTACCCACCGTTGGTGGGTACGCTGTTCAGCGCCGACGCAGCAACCGTGGCACCTGCGCGGCGGCGTGCGCCCAGATCGCACCCCAGACCGCCGCCTGCACCAGCAGGCTGCGCCGGGGCGCCTCGAACCGGCGGAAATACCGCCACAGCCCGCGGTGCTTGTGCCATTCCACGAAGAACGGCCGCGAGCGGCTCGATACCCCGCGCACATGCACCACCTGCAGGTCGTTGGCGATCGCCACTACCGCACCGGCTTCCCGCGCGCGCCGGCACAGGTCCAGGTCTTCGGCATGCAGCCGGTAGCCGGCATCCCAGCCGCCGATGCGCTCGAACAGCGCGCGCGGCATCAGCAGCAGCGCCCCGGACAGCGCCGGCACCCGCTGCAGCGGCTGCGACGGGTCGGCCGGAATCGCCAGGCGTGCGCCCTGCCCCGGGTGGCGCAGCATCGCGCCGAAGTCCGGATCGCGCCGGCGTACCGCCGCATCGGGCTGGCCCTGCTCGTCCACCTGCTCCACGCCCAGCACGCAGTCGCCCAGCGTCTCTCCGCGCGCGCGCAGCTGCGCCAGCGTATCGGCCGCCACCAGCAGGTCCGGGTTGATGAACGCCAGCCACGGCGCATGGCTGTCGGCCACGCCCTGGTTGTTGGCTGCCGCAAACCCCGGGTTGTCCGGATTGGCGATGAAACGCACGCGCGGGTCACCGCTGGCGTGGCGTTGCACGATCTCCAGCGTGCCATCGTCCGAACCGTTGTCCACCACCCGGATCTCGGCGACCTCGCTGGCGGCGCGCAACCGCACCAGGCAGGCATCCAGGGTGCTGGCACTCTGGTAGCTCACGATCACCACGGCAATGCAGGGATTCAAACGGACGGCTCCGGGGACGAGGGGGCGGACGAGGCAAACAGATCGCCCTGGGACCGCGGCATTATCGCCCGCTGGTGCAGTCGCTGCAGGTCCTGGCGCAGCTGCAGCAGCGGGTCGGCCATCAGGAACCCGGCCAGCCGCGGCTGCCACGCCGGCCAGCGCGTGCCCAGCGCTTCCATCTCGCCGTCCTGCGCCTGCGCTTCGGCCGCGCGCGCAACGAAGGCGTTCTCGCACAGCACGTTGCGCCATCCCAACCCGGCCATGCGCAGGCTCAGGTCGATCAGCGCGGCATTCCACGACGCATAGCTGTGCATGTCCAGGCCCCCGGCCTTGCGCCTGGCGTTGGCGCGCAGCAGCACCGCGTGGGTCACCGCCGACGGCAGTTCAGGGTGCAGGCTGGGCAACGCCGCGCAGGCCTCTGCCAGCGCCTCCAGGTCGTCGGGCAGCGGGTTGATCTCGCCCAGCCGGGGCCAGGCGACGGTCTCACCCGCGTTGCACCAGGGCGTGGCCGAGCCGATCGACGCATCCCGGGCGAAACACGCCTCCAGCTGCTGCAGCCAGCCCGGCGCCGGTACCGCGTCCGGCGCCAGCACCACCACGTCGCTGCCTTCGCAGGCGCGCAGCATTTCGTCCAGGTGCGCCACCTCGCCGATCGCCCGCGCCCGGCGCGTGTATTCGGCACGCAGCGGCGTGTGCGCCAGCCAATGTTCGATCACCGCCTGCGCGCGTGGCCCGGCCTGGCCGTCGTCGGCCAGCCATACCGGAGTCGCGGCCGGGCTGCCGGCATCCAGCGCGGCCAGGCAGCGATCCAGGGCACTGTCGTCGACCCCGATCGGCAGCAACACGATCGTCCCCATCCCACCCCCTGCGCGGCGTCCTGCCCGCAGCGTAGCAGGCGCGGCCGCCGACGTGGCGGCCGGCGCGGGCTCAGCGCCTGGGTCGCGCCGGGAACGGCTCCATCGCGCGGAAGCGGTTGCTGTACTCGTCGGTCAGGTTCCGCGACTCCTGCGCGTTGCGCACGATGGTCGGGGTCAGCAGCACGATCACTTCCGAACGACCACTCTTCTGGGTCTTCTTGCCGAACAACGCACCGAGCACCGGAATCCGGCTCAGGCCGGGCACGCCGTCGGCGCCGGTTTCGTCGTCATTGGTGATGAGCCCGGCCAGCATGATGGTGTCGCCGCTCTGCACCGCCGCTTCGGTGGAGATCTTGCGCGTGTTGATCGGCGGATTGCAGGTGGTGCGGGTCGCATCGCAGCCTGACGGGATCGCGCCGGCCGAGCTGACTTCCTGCACGATATCCAGGAACACCACGCCGTCGCGGGTGATGCGCGGGCGCACCTTCAGGATCACACCGGTGTCCAGGTACTGCACCTGGCTGTAGGTGTTGTCGCCACCCACCCCGGTGTTCACCGAAACCGAGTTGATCGGAATCTGGGTGCCCACGTTGAGCGTGGCCTCGGCGTTGTTGCGCACGAAGATGGAGGGGGTCTGCAGCAGGCGCAGGTTGCTCACCTTGTCCAGCGCGGTCACCACCGCGGCGGCGTTCTTGCCGAGGAAGGTCCAGCCCAGGCCGCCGTCGCCGACGCGCCCGGAGATGCTGCCCCAGATCGAACGGCCCAGCGCGCTGGGCAGGTCGATGCCGCTTTCGGTCTTGCCGGTCGCCACCGCCTGCTCGAAGAACCAGTTCACGCCGTAGCTGAGGTCGCCGGTGAGCGCCACTTCGGCCACCTGCGCCTCGATATGCACCTGCATCGGCATCACGTCCAGCTTCTCGATGACCTCGCGGATCGAACGCCAGGCCTGCGGGGTGGAACGCACCAGCAGCGTGTTGGTTTCCTCCACCGCCGACACGCCGACCGAATCGCCCTGCACTTCCAGGTTGAAACTGGCATTGCCGGGCTGGCGCTGCGGCAGGCTCATCGTGCCCTCGCCCATGCCGCCGGTGCGGTTGGTGCCGCTGCTGCCGCCGGTGTTGGTGAAGCTGTTGCCGCTGGTGCCGTCGCGGCTGCCCAGTTCCTGCACGTTCGCGCCCGGTGCCAGCGACCCGCCGCCGCTGCGCCCGCCGCGGCCATTCTCGCTGGCGAAGGCTTCGGCCAGGCGTTCGGCCAGGTCCTTGGCCTTGATGTAGCGCAGTTCATAGGAAAACAGCCGGGCGCTGCCGCCGGCGGTGTCGATGCGCTCCAGCCACTGCTGGATCTGGTCCAGGTAGCGCGCCTGCGGGGTGATCACCAGCACCGCGTTGGCGTTTTCCAGCGGCAGGAACCGGAACATGCCGGCGCTGGGCGTCTTGCTCTCTTCGCCGAATACTTTTTCCAGGTCGGCGGCGACCTGTTCGGCCTTGCCGGTCTGGATCGGAAACACGCCCACCGACATGCCCGACAACCAGTCCACGTCGAAGATCTCGATCGTGCGCAGGTAGTTTTCCAGTTCGGCGCGGGTGCCGCCCAGGGTGATCACGTTGCGTCCGCCGTCGACGTTGACGATCGCGTTGGGGCGCGCGTAAGGCTCCAGCACCTTCTTCATTTCGGTGGCCGAGATGTACTGCAGCGGCACCACCCGCACCTCGAAGCCGCGGGCGTTGGCGGCCGGCGCGGTGCTCGGTGCCACGGTGCCGGCCAACGCCTGGTCGGCGGCCACGATGTTGTAGCGACCGCCGCTGTAGACCATGCGTGCGTTGTTCCAGCCCAGCACCATTTCAAGCAGGTTCAGCGCCTGCGCCGAGGACACCGGCTTGGGCGTGGCCAGGGTCACCGTGCCCTGCACGCCCGGCGCGATCACGTAGTTCTGGCCCAGCATGTCGCCCAGGATCGCCTTGACCACGGCATGCACCGATTCGCCTTCGAAGTTGAAGGTGGCCGTGCCGGTACTGGCCTGCGACAACGCCGGCGACGGCGCGGCGGCGGCGCTGCGGTTGATCATCGTGCCGCTGCCGCGGCGGATCACCGCCTGCGGGGCGCCGTCGCCTCCCAGCGGCTGCGCCTCCACGCCGTCATGCGAGCCATCGCCGGCGACCACCTGGTGGCGACCGTCGAGTACCGCGTCGCGACGCACCTCGGGGCCGGGAACGGAAGCGCAGCCTGCCAGCAGGGCCACGGCGAACGACAGGGAGAAAAGACGCAATGTCATGCTTTCACTCTATTTGGTTTGGCCGGAGCCGCCTGCGGGCGGCTGCTGCGACTGTTGCTGTTGCTGCAATTGCTGGCGGCGCGCCTGGATGCGGGCGCGGATGGCCTGCATCTGCTGTTCGCTCGGCCCCTGTGCCCCGGGTGGCTGTGCCGTCGGGGCGGCGGCAGCATTGGCAGCGGCATTGGCAGCGGCGTGGGCGGCGGCTTCGGCCGCCGCCTGCGCTGCCGCCGGCGGTACGCGGGCGGCAGGGGTGCCGGGTGGCGGCGGCGGTGGCGGCGGGCGGACGCCATTGGCCTGCGGCCCCCCCGCGCTGCTGGCCAGCACGGTCGGCGGTTCGCCGCCCTGGCCGTTGAAGGTCACCAGTTCCAGGGTCTGGGTCCCCGACGGTCCGCTCACGGTGGCACTGCGCGGTTCCAGCGCCAGCAGCTGCCAGCCGTTCACCGCTTCGCCGTTCAGGCGCAGGCGCAGCGACTGCTTCTGGTCGGTGGTGAGGATGGCCATGCCGAATTCGGAGGTCAGCAGCACCCCGGTCAGGGTGACCGCGCTGCTGGCGCTGCCGGCCTCGCTTCCCCCCAACAGGTACGGCCGCGGTTTACGGTCTTCGGCGAACAGCGGGCGTGCGCCGATCGCGGCGTAGGCGTCGGGCGACGCCAGCCGTTCCGGCGCTGCCGGGGCCAGGTTCGGCAGCGGCGGGGGCCGGCGGTCGCCCGCGTCCAGCGGGGCGATGCGTCCGCCCACGCCGAACAGCGTGGCGATCCAGATCGCGGCCGCCCAGGCGACCACGCCGCCCAGCCACCAGCTGCGCAGGGGCGCCAGTTCAATCTTCAATGGCAGGGCCCTCCTCGACCGGCTCGGCGCTGCCGGGGTCGGTCGGTACCGCCATCGCCGCACCGACCGGTTGCAGCCCCGCCGGGGCCGGCTCGGGCGCGGACGCAGGCGCGGGCAGCGACACGGCAGCGGCATCACCGCCCGCGCCGGGTTTGAGGTAACCGACCAGCTCGAACGACACGTCCAGCCCGGTGCCGCTTTCATTGGGCGAGGCCTGGAAGCGCTGCGCGAGCAGGTTGAGGTTGCCGACGAACAGGCGCGGGCTGCCGGTTTCCAGGGTATGGAGTACTGCGGCCATTTCCGGCACGCCGCAGCGCAACCGCACCTGCAGCGCCACCCGCGGGAACTGCGCATCGCGCGCGGTGTCGGTCAGCGGCGAGCGGTTGCTGATGGTGCAGCTGCGGTTACCCGGGCTGGCCGAGGCGACCGCGTCCTGCAGCCGGCTGGACAGCGCGGCCGCGGCCGACTCGGCGGTGGCTTCGCGCAGGAAGCCCGGGCGGCCCTGCAATGCGGCCTCCACCTCCTGCAGCCGCTGCTGGACCTGGGTGCGCTGCTGCAGCTGGGCCTGGACGCGCTGGTCGCGCTCCTGCAGCCCGGCGATACCGCGGTTGATCTCCAGCAGCGGGCGGGTGAACCACGGGTGCACCAGCAGCAGGTAGGCCAGCGCCAGCGCCGCCAGCAGCAGGCCCAGCGCCAGCCAGCGGTCACGGCGTGTCGGCGGCATTGCCATCGGCAACCTCCGGGGCGGGCGTGGCGGCAGCCGGGCTGGCCGGCGCCGGCGCGCCGGGCAGTGGCTGCAGCTCGGCGGTGAGGGTGAAGCGGTCGCGGCCGCCCGCGCCGCCGTCGGCCTGCAGCACGCCGGTCAGGTTGACCTTGCGCCACAGCGGCGAGTCCTGCAGCAGCGGTACCAGCTGCGAGGCTTCGCGGCTGAGTCCGATCAGCTGCAGGGTGTTGCCTTCGATCGACAGTTTTTCCAGGTAGGTGCCGTCGGGCAGCAACCGGGTCAATTCGTTCCACAGCTCCACGCTGCTGGCGTGCTCGCCGCGCTTGCCTTCCAGGAACGCGGCGCCGTCGACCAGGTCCTGCAGCTGCTGGCGCTGCGCGGCCACGCGGCGCGCATCGCGCGCGGCCGCGTCGACCTGTTCGCGCAGGCGCTCGGCGGCCGCCTGGCGGTTGTCCAGCAACTGGGTGCCGGCCAGCGCCAGCAGCACCACGGCGGCACTGCCGAGCAGCAGGTTCCAGCGCCGCATCGGATCACGTGCGACCCGCCGCTGGGTGGGCGGCAGCAGGTTGACGCCCAGCGGCTGGCCGCTGCCGTCGTCGGCATCCACCCCGGCCAGCTGCCCGGCCCAGCCGCCGGCCTCCTGCGCCCACTGCTCCAGCGCCTGGCGCGGAATCACCACCAGCTCCACCTGCAGCTGGCCGTCGGGCAGCGTGCCCCGTTCGCGGACGTCGTAATGCACCTGGCTGGCGTCGAAGGGGGTCTGCCGGTCGATTTCGAATCCCACCACGTCGCGCAGCCGTGGCGCCGCGGCGGCGGGCAGGCGCAGCGGGCGGCGCAGCACCGCCGACGCCGGCAATACCCAGTGCCGCGGCAGCGCCCGCAGGCGCGCCTCCAGCACCTGGTCCAGATCGGCGGGCGCGGTCGGCCACGGCAGTTCGGCCACGGCCTGGACCTGTTCGGCGGTGTCGCGGCGCAGCACCAGCTGCCCGGCGTGGCGCGACAGCAGCAGCCGCGACTGCGACCAGCCCATCGCCCATTGCCAGCGCAACGGCAGCCAGGCCAGCAGCGAACGCCGCCACCAGCGCAGGCCATTGCCCACGCCGGGCGCGAGTCGACCCCGTGCCTGTACCAGACTGTCCCGCCACACCGTCATCGAGCTGCCATTCCCTGTTCCCAGCGAAGTACCGTGTAAGTCGTTCCCGGCGTGCCCGCCGCCCCCATGCGGATCACCGCACGCAGCACCGACACCCGGCCGCGCGCATCCGTCGCGCGGCTCTCGATACTATAGGTGCCGCTGCCACTGGCAAGCGCGCCGGTCACGTTTTCGTCGCTGGATTCCGCGCTGCGCTCGCGTTCGGCCAGCAGCGGTTCGGCGTCCAGCCCGAGCGCGGTCAACACCGGCCCGGCCGCAAACCGGGGATCCGGTCGCGACTGCCGACTGTACAGGGTCAGCATCGGTTCCATCCGTTCATACAGCGCCGCGTCCATGCCCAGCACCCGCTGCAGCTCGCCCAGCGTCTCGAAGCGCCCGTTGCGCGCGCCATACGGCAAGCCGGCGGCCTGGTAATCGGCGCTCTCGGCGCCACCCCCGGGTTGCGTGAGGTTGTCGGGATCGCGCCAGTCGGCAATCGCGCCCGCCAGCTGCCGGGCACGTCCCGGTTCCACCTCCAGCGCCTGCAGGAACCCGGTGAGCAGAGCGGTATCGGCCAGGTTGAGGTTGATCTTGCCGTTCTCGTCCACCACCCGCAGGTCGATGCGGCGCTCGTCGAACGTCCAGCGGTAACGGCGGCCATCGGCCTGCCAGGCGGGCTGCAGCGCCGACGGCCGCAGCCGGAACAGCGCGTACTCCAGTCCGGCGCGGGCATGTTCCTGGCCGATCGCGTCGTCACCGATCACCCGCTGCTGCAGGTGCTCGATGCGGGCGGTGAGCGCGAACGCCCCCACCACCGCGGTGAGCAGCGCGATCAACCACAGCACCAGCACCAGCGCCGCACCCTGCGCACGCTTCATTGCCGTGCTCCGCGTGCCTGCGACAAGGCCGCCACCATCGGCGGCCACGCCGGGCCCTGCAGCGGCGCGATGCGGATTTCGACCAGCAGCGGCAGCCGCCGGGTGTCTTCCCACTGCGTCTGCCACTCGCCCAGCTGGCCGCTGCGCGGGTCGATACCACGATAACGGAAGGCCACCTCGCGCAGTGCGTCGGCCAGCATTTCCGGTGGCCGCGGCGGCGTCTCGGCAATGCGCTCACCGTTCTGCACCAGGGTCAGTGCCACCTCCAGGCGCAGCGCGTTGCCGCTGCGGTTGACCTGCAGTTCGTGCACGTACGATCCCCCGCGACCGAGATAGCCCGGCAGTTCCGACACGAACAGCATGCGCTGCGGTTCGCCAAGGAAGTACAGCGGTTCGCGGGTAGGGTCCGGCGGCTCGGCGGCGGTAGGCAGTGCCATGCCCAGGCGCCGGCGCAGGAACCCTTCCACGGCCCGCATGCGTTCGTTCTGCGTCGCCACGCGCTCGCCGCGCTGGGCGATGTTCATCGCCGACCGCACCGTGGCGAAGGCCAGCGCCAGTCCGCCCACCAGCAGCACCGTGGCCAGCAGTACTTCGATCAGGGTGAAGCCGCGCGCTGCGCGCGCGCTCATCGCGGTGCCTCCGGCGTCGTCGGCAGCAGCCGCAGCGACCGCCACTGCAGGCGTTCGCGTTCGCCTTCGCCCCAGCGCACCTGCAGGGTCAGCTCGGCCAGGGTGGGACCGGGCGCGGGCTTGGCCGCGGCCGGCTGCAGCGCGGCGGTGCGCGCGTCGAGGTAAGGTTCAACCTGCAGGTCCCAGCGGAAACGTCCGTCTTCCCAGTCGCCCTGCGCATGCCCGACCTGCAACGGCGCCTCGATGCCGGTAGCGGCCAGCAACGACTGCGCGTGCAGGGTGGCGCGGCTGCGCAGGTCGGCGTCGTGCACTTGGCGTGCAGCGCCGGACAGGCTGCCCAGCAGCAGGGTCAGCGCCAGCGCCAGCAGGGCGAAGGCGACGATCACTTCCAGCAGCGAGTAGCCGCGCTGGCGCTTCACGGGGCGCTCCGCACCGGGCCCGAGCGCACTTCGCCGGTGATCCAGGCCACGTCGATGCGCCACACCGCGTCGCGCACGCCCAGTTCAATGGTGCCGCCACTGGAGCCGCCGTCGGGATGGAAGGCGATGCCGCCCTTGCCGCTGCCGGCGCCGGCGACCTGGCCGGCGCCGCGGAACTGCACCTCGACCGCTGCCGGCAGGCTGCCGTGGCGCCCGTTGGCCGCCTCCCAGGTGCGCGCCTGCGGGTCGATCAGGAAGCGCTGGCGCTCACCGGTCGCAATGGCCTGGGTGCGCGTGTAGCGCAGCTGGCTGGCCACTTCCTTGCCGGCGTTGCGCAGGCGCATGCCGTCGATGCCACCGTTCATGGCGGTGGCGGTGATGGCGCCGATGATCGCGATCAGCGCCACCACCAGCAGCATTTCCAGCAGCGAAACGCCGGCCACGCGCTGCCGTCGCGGCGCGGCGCGACCGGCCCGGGTGCGGCACGGCGGTACGGACGGTGCCAAGCGTGCTTACTCGTACTTGATGTCCGCGTCGTAGCTGCTGCCACCGACCTTGCCATCCTTGCCCAGGCTGATCAGGTCGAACGGCTGGCCTTCACCGGGGGTGCGGTATTCCAGCGCGTTGCCCCACGGGTCGTTGAGTTCGGCCGGTTTGGCATACGGGCCCAGCCAGCCGCTGCTGCCGCCGGGCTGGGTGACCAGATCGTCGAGTTTCGCGGGCAGCTTGCCGGTGTCGAGCTGGTAGTTCTCGATCTTGCCGGCCATGGTCTGCACCTGCGACTTGGCGATGTTGGCCTTGCCACGGTCGGCGCCGCCCAGCACGCGGCTGCCGACCAGGGTGAGCACCGCACCGATCAGCACGATGACGATGATGATTTCCAGCAGGCTCATGCCCGCCTGGAGACGGGGCGACGACGGGCGGACCAGGGTGCGACGGTGGATCATGGAAGCTCCTTGCAGCAGGTCGGAACGGAGTGCGCCACGGCGGTCAGCCGATGGCGTTGGTCAGGTCGTACAGTGGCACCAGCACGGCCACGATCACCAGGCCGACCACCGAGGCCAGCACCAGGGTGATCACCGGCACCAGCGCCGACAGCAGGCGGTCGATGGCGCGCGCGGTTTCCTGTTCGAAGGTATCGGCAGTCTTGAGCAGCATGACATCCAGCGCGCCGGATTCCTCGCCGACCTGGATCATCTGCATGGCCAGCCGGGGGAAGCGCTTGCCGCGGGCCAAGGCGGCGGACAGGCCATTGCCGTTCTTGACCTCGTCGCTGGCCACGTCCACGTCGGCGGCCAGCGCGCGGTTGCCCAGCACGTTGCGCGCGATGCCCAGCCCGGCCAGCAGCGGCACGCCATTGCGCAGCAGCGTGCCAAGGGTGCGCGCCAGGCGTGCGGTGTCCAGTTTGGCCAGCAGGCCGCCGATGCCCCGGCGCTGCAGCAGCCAGCCATCCAGCGCCAGCCGCGCGGCGGGCTGGCGCAGCTTGCGGTCGGCCACCAGCAGCAGCAGCGCCGGCACCACGATCATCGCCAGCCAGCCCTCGCGCACCACCAGCCCGGCGTTGAGCACCCATTGGGTGAACCAGGGCAGCGCCACGTCCAGGCTTTCGTACATCAGCGCGAACTGCGGCACCACGTAGCCCAGCAGGAACAGCAGCGCCCCGCCCACCACCGCCAGCAGGATCGCCGGGTAGATCAGTGCGTTGATCACCCGCCCCTTCAGTTCCTGGCTGCGTTCCAGGTAATCGGAAAGCCGCTGCAGGGTATCGTGCAGGCTGCCACCGGCTTCACCGGCACGCACCATGTTGATGTACAGCCGCGAGAACAGCCCGTGCTGGCGTTCCAGCGCGGTGGACAGCGCCGCGCCGCCGCGCACCACGTCGCGGATGTCGGTGATCACCCGCCGGCTGCGCTCGTCTTCCGGCAGTTCCAGCAGGATGCCCAGCGCACGGTCCAGCGGCTGCCCGGCGCCGAGCAGGGTGGCCAGCTGCTGGGTGAACTGGACCAGCGCAGCGCCATCGAACGGCTTGCGCCGCAGCAACGCGGCCCACGACGCCCCGCCGGCGCCGCCTTCGCCGGCCAGCCGCGCTTCCATCGGAAGGTGGCCCTGGTCCTGCAGCTTCGCGGCCACGTCGGCTTCGCTGGCCGCGTCCATCTGGCCATCGAACAGCTCGCCGTGTGCGTTGAGCGCCTTGTAGCGGTACTGCGGCATGCTCAGCTTTCCTCCGTCACGCGCAGCACTTCTTCAATCGTGGTGAAGCCCTGCAGTGCCTTGGACAGGCCGTCTTCGTACATGGTGCGCATGCCGGCGGCATGGGCGATCTGCTCCACTTCGCCCATGCCGGCGCGGCGCATCACCGCGCGCCGCAGCTCGTCGTTCATCACCAGGAATTCCATGATGGTGGTGCGCCCCAGGTAACCGGTGGGCGCCAGCGCCGAGGGCTGCGCGCGGTACAGGAAGATCTCGCCTTCCGGCTGCAGGCGGCGCAGGTCGAAGCGTTCGATTTCCTCCGGTGAGGCCGGGTAGCGCAGCGCATGCTGCGGTTCCAGCCGGCGCACCAGGCGCTGGGCCAGGATGCCGTTGATGGTGGAGGTCAGCAGGTAGTCTTCCACGCCCATGTCGAGCAGGCGGGTGATGCCACCGGCGGCGTTGTTGGTGTGCAGCGTGGACAGCACCAGGTGGCCGGTGAGCGCCGACTGGATCGCGATGCGCGCGGTTTCCAGGTCGCGCATTTCGCCGATCATGATGATGTCCGGGTCCTGGCGCACGATGCTGCGCAGCGCGCTGGCGAAATCCAGCCCGATCTGCGGCTTGGCCTGGATCTGGTTGATGCCTTCGATCTGGTATTCGACCGGGTCTTCAACGGTGATGATCTTGACGTCGGCGGTGTTGAGCTGGCTCAGGGCGGTGTACAGCGTGGTGGTCTTGCCCGACCCGGTAGGGCCGGTGACCAGCAGGATGCCGTGCGGCTGCTCGAGCACCTTGCGGAACTGCGGCAGGAACGCATCGGTGAAACCCAGCCGGTGGAAATCGAACACCACGGTGTCGCGGTCGAGCAGGCGCATCACCACGCTTTCGCCGTGCGCGGTAGGCACGGTGCTCACGCGCAGGTCCAGCTCCTTGCCCTGCACGCGCAGCATGATGCGACCGTCCTGCGGCAGCCGGCGCTCGGCGATGTTGAGCCGCGCCATGATCTTGATGCGGCTGATCACCGCGGCGGTGAGGTTGGCCGGCGGGCTTTCGCCTTCGATCAGCACGCCATCGACGCGATAGCGCACCTTCAGCCGGTTTTCGAACGGTTCGATGTGGATGTCCGAGGCGCGCAGTTCCACCGCACGTTGGATCACCAGGTTGACCAGGCGGATCACCGGCGCTTCGGAGGCCAGGTCGCGCAGGTGCTCGATGTCATCGACCACGCTGCCTTCGCCATCGGCGGTTTCGACGATCGCGCCCATCGCGCTGCGGCCCTGGCCGAACCAACGTTCGATGACATCGTCGATCTCCGAGCGCAGGCCCACGTGCAGGCGCACCGGTGCCGCCATCGCCAGCTGTACCGCCTCGGCGGTGTACGGTTCCTGCGGATCGCTCAGCCACAGGTCAAGCACGCCGTCGTGCAGGGCCAGCGGGCAGGCGTGGAATTGCTTGAGGAAGCGCAGCGACAACGGCAGCGCGTCCAGCACGGATTCGGGGGGCGCTTCGGGCACGCCCTTGCCCTCCAGCAGCGGCAGCGCCAGCACCTCGGCGCAGGCCTGCGCATGGTCGCGTTCGGACACCAGGCCCAACCGCACCAGCAGCGGCAGCAGGCTGCCACCGGCTTCGCGCTGCAACGGCCGTGCACGGGCCAGGTCGGCCTCCTTCAGCCGCCCGTTGCGCAGCAACAACGCCACGATGCGGGATTCCGCATCGATGGACGGCTCTTCAGCAAGATCGTGGGTTACCGCATTCACGAAAGCTCTCCTGGCGACCCGCAGACTTTAGCAGTTCGCCGTGGCGCCACATGCGGTAGTGGCCAGTGGAAAACGGGAGCCCGTCACATGACGGGCTCCCGCAGGACGTTCCCGGCCGTTACTGGACGGCCTGGATGCTCACGTTGCTGTACGCCGACTCACCCACCAGCTTGATGTAGTAGGTGCCGGCCACCGGCGCGGTGAACCGCACGGTTTCGCTGTTGCCCGGACGTGCGGACTTCGCATCGAAGTCCGTCGCGGTCGGCTCGGCGTCGGCGCTGACGTACAGCGACACGTTGCCGCTGCCACCGTAGGTGAGGAAGCTCAGCGTCTTGCCGGCCGCGGCGTCGAAGCTGTACAGGGTCTCGCTGCCGCCGGCACCGCTCAGGCCGCCGACCGCCACGCGGTTGGTCAGCGGCGTCGCATCCGGCGCGCAGTCGACCGTGCACGGCTCTTCCAGGGCCTTGTCCAGCGCACCCTTGGCGTCGACGATGCCGCTGCCGATCGGGGTGGCCGCCGGGATGGTCACCGGGAAGGTGCGTGCGCTCTGCTTGAGCAGCGTTTCCAGCTGCGCCGGGGTCAGCGGGTCCTTGCCGGCCGAGGCCAGCGCGCCCTGCACCAGCGCGGCCACGGCGGCCACGTGCGGCGAGGCCATCGAGGTACCGCCCATGCCCATGTAGCTGTAGGCACCGGAGGTCGGCGTGGTCAGGCCGTTGTAGCCGGCCTGCCAGACGTAACCGCCCGGGTTGCCGTCGACGCCACCGCCGCCGCCTGGACCGGACAGGTCCACCGCCGCGCCGAAGTTGGAGTACGACGCAATGCCACCGGTGATGCGGGTGGCGCCCACGGCGATCACGTTGGCGCAGCTGGCCGGACGGTACCCGGAGGCGTTGGAGGCCTGGTTGCCGGCCGCCACCACCACGGTGGTGCCACGCGACACCGCGCCATTGATCGCATCCTGGTACGCGGGATCGCACGCGCCACCGCCGCCCAGGCTCATGTTGATCACTTCGGCCGGGTTCGGATTGGCCGGCACGCCCGCGACCGTGCCGCCGGACGCCCAGGTGATCGCATCGGCGATGTCGGAGAGGTAGCCACCGCACTTGCCGAGCACGCGCACCGGCAGCACCTTGGCCTTGTAGGCAAGCCCGGCCATGCCGATGGTGTTGTTGGTCGCTTCGGCGACCGTGCCCGACACGTGGGTGCCGTGCCAGGAGCTGTCTTCGGCCAGCGAACCGGCGTAGCACTCGTTGTCGTTCTCGACCCAATCGCCGTAATCCAGCGCGCCGGGCACGCGTTCATCGGTCGGACGACGCGAGGTTTCGGCGTCGCTGATGAAGTCATAGCCTTCCAGCAGGGTGCCGGCGGCGAAATCCGGGTGCTGCGGCAGGATGCCGGTGTCCAGCACCGCCACCACCACGCCTTCGCCCTGCGCCACGTCCCACGCAGCCGGTGCGTTCACGCCACCGGTGGCGCTGTGCAGGTGCCACTGGTACTGCGCGTAGTACTGGTCGTCCGGCACCAGCTGCGCGGTTTCCTTCGCGCGCAGGTCGGCGCGCTGCAGCTTGACGTCGGCGGCCGCGTACTGGACCGACGGGTCGGCCTGGATCTCCTTCAGCACGGTCTGCAGCTGCGCCTGGCTGAGTTTGCCCTGCAGGCGGATCACGTCGGCGCCGGTACCGAGCCGGCGCAGCAGCTGCGGGCTGGCCGCGGCCGCACGCGAGGCGGTGCCACCGAGGCTGGCGCGCGACACCGCCGAGGTCACCGCCGCCAGCTTGGCCGAGCGGTCGCTGGCAGCAGCGGTGCCGGTGCGGTACTTGACGATGATGCGTTCGGAACTCTGCTGCGCGGTACTGGCCTGGCGCGCCGGTTCCTTGACCGGCAAGCCGGCAGCATAGGCGCTGGCGCCCACGGACAGCGACAGCACGGCGGCTGCCAGCACGTTGATGCGAAGGTTCTGCTTATTGGTCACGTTGAAATCCTCATCAAGGTCATGGATCAAACGACTGTTCAGGCCAACACTCCATGCGGTCACCCCGGCCGGCCCTGGCCAGGGTTCCCGTGACCCGCCCCCTCAGGCCTTGCATTCCATCCGCGGTTACCAGCCGAAGCCGGCACCCACGCCCACCGAGCTGTCATCGCTGCTGAACGCGCCACCGAAGGTGATCGTGGCGCGGTCGCTCACGGCGCGCTGGTACCCCAGCGACAGCGCCGACTCGCCACTCTGGAATCCGACGCCGACGCCGACGCGGTTCTGCGTGCGGATGCCGGCGGCACTGGTGGCCATGTTGAGCATGGCCGCGTTCATCGCGCCCTGGCGGTCGATGCGGCGATCCTGGCGACGCAGGCGGTCGTCCACTTCGCCCTTGTACATGTCGAAGGTATCGGCCATCGCGTTGAAGCGCTGGTCGGTGTAGCCGTTGGCGGTGGCGATGCCACCGTCCAGCTGGCCCTTGTTGACCGCGTCGGTGGCGGCGCTGCCGGCGGCGACATTGGTGACCTGGCGTTCGGCCCCCACCGCACCCACCGACACCGTATCGGCGCGATCGGCGACCGAGCCCTGGCCCAGTGCCACCGAGTTGGCGGCCGTGGCGCTGGCCCCCTGCCCGATCGCGGTCGCCGACGTGCCGCTGGCCACGGCACCGTCGCCCATCGCCACCGAGGTGACCGGCGGGACCACGGCCGCCACCGGCTGCGGCGCACCGACACTGGCCGCGGTCGGCGTGCCCTGCACGACCGGGGCGTCGGCACTGGCCACGCGGGCCGTGTCGGCGCTGGCGGCCGTGGTCGCCGCCGTATCAGCCGCCTCGGGCGTGGCGGCCACGCTGGCAGTGGACACCGACGCGGAGCGCGCACGCGCCACGTTGCTGCCGCCACCGGCCACGCGCTGGTCGATCTCGCTGACCTTGGCATCCAGCGCCCCGAGCGCGTCACCCACGTTGCTGTAGGTGCTGCCCTGGATCACGTAGTTCGGTGCCACGAACACGCCCTGCATGCCGACGCTGGCGCCGCCGCCAAGGAAGCTGGCGGTATCGGCCAGCGCCTGGAACAGCTGGCCGCCGTTGATCGCCTGGCGGCTGCCGCTGGCGATCGATCCGGTGGCGACGTTGTCCACCGTGGTCCCGTCCAGCCCGGACAAGGTCAGGGTGCCGCGGCTGCTGTCGTCGTAGCTCAGCGCGTTGACCGTCGCGGTTTCCACCGAGCCGATCCGGTCGTCGATATCGCCGACCCGCGTTTCCACCGCGCCCACGCGCTGGTTGGTGGTGTTGAGCTGGCCGCCGGTGACCGCGTCGGTGCTGCCTGCGGCGACACGACCGGCCGCGACGTTGACGATGCGGCGGGTGGCCGGCGAATCGGTACCGTTGCCGCCACCGACCGAGACCACGTTGGCCTCCACCGCACGCGACCCTGCACCCAGCGCCACCGAGTTGGCACCGGACGCACCGGCAGCGGAGCCGATGGCGATGCCGTTGGCGCCGTTGCTGACGAAGGCACCGTTGCCCACGGCCACGCCGTTGGTGGCGTTGGTCGAGGCCAGGCGGCCGACCACGGTGCTGTTGTCGCCGCGTGCCGAGGCATCCGCACCGAGCGCCGTGGCGCCGGTGGCCGACGCGGTGGCCGCGGTACCCACCGCGCTGCTGCGGGTGCCGCTGGCGGTGGCGCCCGACCCGGCAGCCAGCGCATCGGTGCCGCTGGCGTTGGCCACGCCGCTGCCGCTGGCGTCGAAGTGCTGGCCCACGGCATCGGCGGTCGCCGCGACGCTGTCCAGCTGCGCCTTGTTGACCGCGTCGTTGGCATTCACCGCCGCACCGACATTGGTGATGCGGCGCGTGGCCGGACCGGTGGTGCCGTTGCCGCCCCCGACCGAGACCACGTTGGCTTCCGTGGCACGCGAGCCTGCACCCAGTGCCACGCTGCCGGTGCCGTTGGCCCAGGCGCTCTTGCCCAGTGCGGTGGCGTTGATGCCGCTGTAGGCGTAGCTGTCCTGGCCGATCGCGGTGGAGCCGGCCGAGGTCGCCCAGGCCAACTGGCCCACGGCGGTGGTCTGTGCCGCGGTGGCCCAGGCGCTGGCGCCGCCGGCGAAGCTGTTGGCGCCGCTGGCCTGCGCGCTGTTGCCGATGGCGATGGCGTACGCGCCGGAGGCGGTGCTGCCCCAACCGAACGCGGAGGCGTAGTCGCCGCTGGCTTCGGCACCGTAGCCGAGCGCGGTGGTGCGCAGCCCGCTGGCAGCACTGAACGCACCCACCGCCGTGCTGTAGTCGCTGCCTGCTTCGGCGCTGTAGCCGACGGCGGACGACTGCAGCCCGGCCGAGGTGGCGCCGGCACCGCTGGCGGTGCTGAACACCCCGGTGGCCTGTGCGCCGGCACCCAGTGCGGTAGCGCCGGTGCCGCTGGCACTGGTGGCCTTGTCGAGCAGCACGTTGCCGTTGGCATCTTCGTAGTACAGCGAACCACCGATGGCGGTGGCCGAATCGGCGGTGGCCGAGGCGTTGTAGCCCGATGCCGACGCATAGCGACCCGACGCCAGCGAACCGCTGCCGTAGGCCGATGCACCGGTGCCGAACGCGTTGGACGCTTCGCCTGCCGCCGTGGCATAGGTGCCATCGACATAGCTGCCCACGTCATCGCCATTGCCGCTGCCGGAAGCCTTGAAGTAGCGGTTGGTTTCCTCGGCAGTATCGGCCACGGCGTTGAGCTGGTCGAGGTTGACCGCGTCGGTGCCTTCGGTACCCGCCGCAACGTTGGTGATCTGCCGCTGCGACGAGGTCGTGCCCACCGAGACGCTGTTGTCGCGGTCGGCGCTGGAACCGGCGCCGAGCGCAACGCTGTTCACCCCGGTGGCGGTGGCGCTTTCGCCCAGCGCGGTGGCGCTGGCCGCATCGGCCCACGAATTCCAGCCGACCGCAGTGGCGTAGTCATCGGTGGCCCACGCACCGGCACCGAAGGCCGAGGCGCCGGTCCCCGATGCACGCGCCGGAATGAAGCCGAAGAACGTACTGCCGCCGACCGCGACGCTTTCATCGCCGGTGGCCTCGCTGAACTCACCCACCGCAACCGCGCTGGCACCGGAGGCCGTGGCGGCCGCACCCACCGCGGTTGCATAGGCATTGGAGGCGACTGCGCCATAACCCAGTGCCGAGGACAGCTCGCCGGTGGCTTCGCTGTAGCTGCCGAACGACGACGCGCCAGCTTCGGAAGCGCTCGAACGGAAGCCGTTCGCGGTGGCCTGCTGGCCCGACGCGATGGCTTCGCTGCCGTTGGCGGTGCTGTAGGCACCGGAGGCCTGCGCGCCGGCACCGAGGGCGCTGGCACCGATCTCGCTGGCCGCCGCGCCCGTACCCACCGCCACGCTGTTCTCACCGGTGGCCTGGGCCTCGCTGCCCAGGGCCGCCGCGCCTTCGGCCGTCGCCAGCGCGTTGAAGCCGATGGCGGTGGCCGTGTTGGCCAGCGCATTGGCACCGCTGCCCAGCGCAGTGGCGCCATCGCCGATCGCATTGGCCGCTTCACCCGCCGCCAAGGCGTTGTCGCCTTCGACGTAGGCACCGGCGTCGCTGTCGTCGCTGCCGCTGGCCTGGAAGTACTTGCTGGTGGTTTCAGCGACCGCAGCCACTTCCTTCAGCTGCGCCACGTTCACCGCGTCGGTGTCTTCGGTACCGGCACCGACGTTGGTGATCTGGCGGTCGATGGCGTCGTGCACCACGCCGGCCGCATCGGTCCACGCTTCGGCCGCGCCGACCGACACCGTGTTGGCACGGTCGGCCAGCGTGCCGGCGCCGAGCGCGACACTGTTGTCGGCGTCCTTGGTGGTCCAGGTGTTGCTGCCCACCACGGTCGAGTCCAGCGCCTGCGCGTAGCTGTTGTAGCCGACCACGGTGGCGCCGTCTTCGGTGGCCCAGGCTTCGCTGCCGACCGCCGTGGTCTGGATGCCCTGGGTGCTGCTGTTGGCATCGGCGCCGGCCAGGGCGTTGAAGCCGACTGCCACGCCGTTCTGTGCGGTGGCGGCGTTGTTGCCCAGCGCCACGCCGTACTCGCCGGCATTGGCCTGCACGCCGAACGCCGCACCGGCCACGTTGGCACGCGTGCCTTGGCCCACTGCGGTGGCTACTTCATCCGCGTAGCTGTAGGTACCGATCGCGGTGCCGAAGAAGGCAGCCGTGGCGCCCGCGCCGAACGCACTGGCGGCCCAGCCGTCGGCGGTGGCGAAGTTGCCGATCGCCGTGGTTTCGCGGCCCAGCGCCCACGCGCCGTAACCCACTGCGGTGGAAGCCAGGCCACTGGATTCGGCGCCCGCACCGACCGCCACCGAGCCGAAGCCCTGCGACAGCGCGCCGCCGCCGATGGCGATGGCGGCACCGCCACTGGCCGTGCTCAGGTCACCGAGGGCGACCGCGCCCTGCCCGCTGCTGGCCGCGTTGCTGCCGATCGCCACCGCATAGTCCTCGGTCGCGGTGGCATTGACGCCCACTGCGGTGGCCTCGTTGGCCACCACGGTGCTGCCGGCGCCCAGCGCAGTGGCGCCGTTGCCGATGGCATTGCTGGCCTCACCGGCCGCCAGCGCATCGTCGCCGTCGACGAAGGCACCGGCATCGCTGGCATCGCTGCCGCTGGCCTGGAAGTACTTGCTGGTGGTGGCGGCCGTATCGGCCACCGCGTTGAGCTGGTCCAGGTTCACCGCATCGGTGCCTTCGGTACCGGCGGCCACGTTGGTGACCTGGCGCTCGCTGCCGGCGCTGCCGACCGACACGCTGTCATCGCGGTCTGCGATCGAATCCGCACCGAGCGCCACGCTGTTTTCGCCTTCGGAGGTCGCGGCGTTGCCGAGCGCGGTGCTGTTCAGGCCGGGCGACCATGCACCGCCGCCCACGGCGGTGGAGTAGTTGCCCGAGGCCTCGGTCGGCAGCAGGCCGAACAGCGCACCGCCGATGGCGACGCTGTTGGTGCCGCTGGCCAGGCTGCCCTGGCCGGTGGCGGTGCTGTACGCGCCGGTCGCTTCGGCATCGCCACCGAGCGCCACGCTGTTGGAACCGGTGGCCTGCGCGAAGCTGCCCAGCGCGGTGGCGTTGAACGCGGTGGCCGCGGCATAGCCACCGATGGCGGTGGTGTAGCCGGCGGTCGCTTCCGAGGCGAAGCCGTAGCCTGCCGACAGAGTGCCGCTGACCACGCTTTCGGCGCCGACCGCAGTGGCGCCCGAGCCGCTGGCGGTGCTGTAGTAACCGAGTGCCACCGACTCCTCACCGGCCGCTTCGGACAGCGCGCCGCTGGCGAGGCTGCCCGCGCCCGAGGCGATGCTGGCCGCGCCGTTGGCGGTGCTCTGCTCGCCCGAGGCGAGGCTTTCGGCACCATTGGCGGTGGCGTATTCGGCGGTGGCCTGTGCATCGGCACCACTGGCCGTGGCATTGCCCGCGCTGGCAAGTGCATTCAGGCCAACCGCGGTGGCGCCGTCAGCGAGTGCGAACGCACCGCTACCGACGGCCGAGGCGCCGGTGCCGCTGGCGAAGCTGCTGGAACCCACCGCCGTGGCGTAGTCGCCATCGGTGGCGGCGTTGGAACCGGCCGCCACGCTTTCCGCTCCGCCGACGACCGCCACGCCATCGCCGCTGGCCTGGAATTTGTCAGTGGCGGCAGTGAGCTGGTCGACGTTTACCGCGTCGGTACCCTCGGTGCCCGCCGCGACCTGGGTGATCTGGCGCTGCTGGTCGTCATTGCCGACCGACACCGTGTAGGCACGGTCGGCACGCGCGCCGGCACCCAGCGCCACCGCGTTGGCGGCACTGGCGTTGCTGCCCGCACCGATGCCGATCGCGCTTTCACCGCCGGCGACGACATTCGTGCCGATGGCGATGGTGTTGATGCTGTTGCCCAGCGCCTGGTAGCCCACGGCCACGCTGTTGTCGCCATAGCCGAACGCACCTCGGCCGAGCGCGGTGGCGCTGTTGCCGCGCGCCCAGCTGTTGTAGCCGATCGAGGTGGCGCCGCTGCCGTCCGCCCAGGCCGCATAGCCGACGGCGGTGGCGTTGGCGTCGGTGGCCCACGCGCTGGAACCGAACGCGGTGGCACCATCGCTGGTGGCCCACGCATAGGCGCCGGTGGCGGTGCTTTCGCTGCCGCTGGCGAAGGCATTGTCGCCCTGCGCCACGCTGTATTCGCCGGTGGCGCGCGACTTGTAGCCCTGCGCCAGGCTGTTGTCGCCGGTGGCCTGTGCGCCGCTGCCGTACGCGTTGCTCTGCGCGCCGGTGGCCTGTGCGCCTGCACCGACGGCGACCGCATCCTGCGCGGCGGTGGTGCCCACCGTCACCGCGTTGCCATCGGCATCCACGATCGGCGCGTTGTACTGGTCGTAGGCCTGGCCGACGCCACCGATGGCGACGCTGCCGTTGCCGGTGGCGGCGACATTGCGGCCCACGGCCACCGTGTCATCGCCCACTGCGGACGCACCGTTGCCCACCGAGGTGGCGCCTGCGCCGATGGCATTGCTGGCCTCGCCTGCAGCCAGCGCGCCATCGCCATCGGCGAAGGCTCCCACGTCGCTGTCCTGCGACGCGTTGGCCTTGAAGCGGTACGCGGTGCCGTCGGCCGTGTCGGCGACAGCGTCCAGCTGCGCCTTGTTCACGGCATCGGTGTCTTCGGTGCCGGCGGCGACATGGGCGATCTGGCGTTCGTTGCCGACATCGCCGACCGACACCGTGTTGTCGCGCACGGCGGTGGAGTTGGCGCCCAGGGCGACGCTGTTGGCGCCGCGCGCGGTGCTGTAGAAACCGACGGCGGTACTCAGTTCGCCACTGGCCCAGCTTTCCGCACCGAGTGCGGACGCGCCTTCGCCCGGTGCATAGGCGAAGTAGCCGAGTGCGGTTGCTTCGGTGCCGGAGGCTTCGCTGAGCGTGCCGTTGGCCACGGCGTAGTCGCCGCTGGCAATGGCACCGGCGCCGACCGCGGTGGCGGCCTCGCCACTGGCCTGGGTGTCGACGAAGAAGCCCAGTCCCGGAATCAGGTCGGCCGGACCGCCAATGGCGGTGCTGCTGGTGCCGCTGGCCGCGCTCTGCGTGCCCACCGCCGTGGCGTAGTCGCCGGTGGCATTGGCCACCGCGCCGAACGCCGACGACTGCGCGCCGGCCGCGTAGGCGCCAACACCGTACGAGGAGGCAGCAAAGCCCGCCGCTTCCGCGCTGGCACCGACGGCGGTGCCACCGACGCCGGCGCTGGTGGCACCGGTATCGACCGGCACGCCGCCGTTGGTGATCAGCGGGTTGCCGTCCTCATCCACGGCAGTGCCGCCCACGGCCACGCTGCCCGGGCCGTTGGCCTGCGCGTTGGTACCGAACGCGGCGCTGTTCTGGCCACTGGCCAGCGCGTTGTAGCCCACGGCGGTGGCGTTCTGCGCAACCGCCGTGGCGCCACTGCCGAGCGCGGTGGTGCCGGTGCCGAGCGCATTGGTGGCTTCGCCCACCGCCGTGGCGTTGTCGCCGTCGGCAAAGGCGCCTGCGTCGCTGTCGGCGCTGCCGGTAACCTGCACGTACTTCGCGGTGGTGCCTGCCACCTCGCCCACTTCGTCGAGCTGGGCCTTGTTCACCGCATCATCGGCTTCGGTGCCGGCGGCGACGTGGGTGATCTGCCGTTGCAGGCCGTTGTTGTTGCCGACCGACACGGTGTCCACGCGGTCGGCGTAGGAGCCTGCGCCCAGCGCGACGCTGCCGACCGCCACCGCTGCGGAGTTGGAGCCCAACGCCGCACTGAACTCGGCCACCGCCGTGCTGAACGCACCCACCGCGATCGAGGCTTCGCCGCCGCTGCCGGCGCCGCGGCCGAGCGAGGTGCTGCCCGCGCCGATCGCCAATGCGCCGCCACCTATGGCGGTAGCGCCATCGGCGCTGGCTTCGGCCAGCCCGCCAATCGCGGTGGCGGCGCCATTTTCGCTGGCGGCAAACGCGGATGCGCCCAGCGCCACGTCACCCAGTCCGAACGCCGCCGCGCTCTGGCCCACCGCAACGGTGGCGTCGCCGATGGCCAGGCTGTTCTGGCCGAATGCGCTGCCGCCCAGGCCGGCGGCCACGGCATCGCTGCCTACCGCCGTGGTGGCGTTGGCCAGCGCCTGGCTGTTGCGGCCCAGTGCGGTCGCACCGTCGCCGTCGGCGTTGGCACTGGCGCCGGCAGCGAGTGCGCCTTCGCCCTCGATGCGCGCTGCATCGCTGTCGTTGCCTTCGCCATCCGCCTTGAAGTAGCGCGTGGCGCTGGCGGCCGTTGCCGCGACGGTGTCCAGCTGCGCCTTGTTCACCGCATCGGTGGCCGCAGTACCGGCGGCCACGTTGGTGACCTGGCGTTCCTTGCCGGCATCACCGACCGACACCGTATTGGCGCGTGCAGCGCGCGAGCCGGCGCCGAGCGCCACGCTGTTGGCCGCCGAGGCGGTGCTGTTGCTGCCGATGGCCACGGCGTTCGCGCCCGATGCGGTCGCGTTGCCGTCCACCACGCAGCTGTCGATCACGTTGCTGTTGAGCACCACGCAGTTGGCGTTGCCCCCCACTTCCACCGACTGCGCCTGCGCACTGGCGGGCGCGCCGGCCATGCCCAACCCAAGCGTCAACGCAATGGCGGCCGAGAGCACGGCACCCCCGCGCGTGTCGGAAGATCGTCGCTGGTCGATGACCACGCCCGGGGTCTGGCTGCTGGCGAGTTCGGAGGCAACGACCATCTGCCCCAGTGCTTTGTTCCAGACCTTGCGATAAATCCGATTCATCGATGCGACTCCTGGTTGGCTGGTTTTAGGCAAAGCGACGCCAACGTCGGACCGCATGGTCCAACGTCCCCTGGGGGCGTTTTCCGCTTGATTTACTGCGTTGTGCCGGATGGCGCGCTATCGGCGCGATCGACGAACAGAGAACTCGCCATCCTTGCGGTTGATTCCGAACTGAACGATTGCAAACTGAGAACTCAGTGTTAACGCACGGTTTCCATGGCGTCAAGACTTTGACAGTCGAAAGTGTTTGAACGCGCAAGGCGTCACACATTCGACTATTCATCACGCCATTTTGTTAGATCGATGTGAGCGTTCGCCATCACGCGCGTTCACGCATGTAACGTCCTGTAACTCGTTGGCGGCGTTGGACTTGATGCAGGCGAAAAAAAAACCGCCGAACAGGTCGGCGGTTTTTTTCACTTCTCTTTCACTCGTCTTTCACGTGGCGTGCACCGACGTTCAGCCGCACCATACTCTTGCGTTGCGGAACATGCGCAGCCACGGCGAGTCGCCGTTCCAGTCCGCAGGACGCCAGCTCAGGTTCACCGCGCGCGGGGTGCGCTCCGGGTGCGGCATCATGATCGTCACCCGGCCGTCGGTGGTGGTCAGGCCGGTGATGCCGTCGGGCGACCCGTTCGGGTTGAGCGGGTACTGGGTGGCCACGTGGCCGTCGCCGTCCACGTAACGCAGCGACACCCGCGCCGCAGCCTGGTCGACCGCGTTGGCGAACACGGCCTGGCCTTCGCCGTGCGCCACCGCCACCGGCAGGCGCGAACCGGCCATGCCACGCAGCAGGATCGACGGCGATTCCACGATTTCCAGCAACGCGGTGCGGGCTTCGAACTGCTCGCTGCGGTTGCGGCGGAACTGCGGCCAGTGCTCGGCCCCGGGGATGATGTCCTTGAGCTGGCTCATCATCTGGCAGCCATTGCACACGCCCAGCGCAAAGCTGTCCTGGCGCGCGAAGAAGGCCGCGAAGGCATCGCGGAGCGCGCCGCGCTCCAGCACCGAGGTCGCCCAGCCACGGCCCGCGCCCAGCACGTCGCCGTAGCTGAAGCCGCCACAGGCGGCCAGGCCGGTGAAATCGGCCAGGTCCACGCGGCCTTCGATCAGGTCGCTCATGTGCACGTCAACGCTGCGGAAGCCGGCACGTTCGAAGATGTTGGCCATTTCGATCTGGCCGTTGACGCCCTGCTCGCGCAGCACCGCCACGCGCGGACGTGCGCCGGTGTTGATGAACGGCGCTGCCACATCCTCATTGAGGTCGAAGCTGAGCTTCGGCTTCAGGCCCGGCGCGGTGAAGCTGCGCGCGATGGCGCGTTCCTGGTCGGCGCTGTCCGGGTTGTCGCGCAGCGTCTGCATGGCGTGGGTGACCGACCACCAGGCGTCGAACAGCGCTTCCCAGCGCCACTCGACCAGGCTTTCGCCCTGCAGCGACACGCGCACCACCGGGGCGGTGGTCGGGCGGGCGATGCGCTGGGCGCATTCGGTCAGGGCGTGACGCTCGACCAGGTCGGCGAAGGCCGCGCGGTCTTCGCGGGCGATCTGCACCACCGCACCCAGCTCTTCATTGAACAGGCTGCGGAACGGGTCATCGCCCCATGCATCCAGGGTGATGTCCAGGCCCTGGCGCGAGGCGAACGCCATTTCGCACAGCGCGGCGAACGCGCCGCCATCGCTGCGGTCGTGGTAGGCCAGCAGCAGGCCGGCCTGGCGTGCGTCGCGGATCAGTTCGAAGAACGCACGCAGGCGCTGCGGATCGTCCAGGTCCGGCACCGCGCCGGCGAAGGCCGGCAGCGCGCTGTGGTCGGCATGCACCTGGGCCAGGATCGAGCCGCCCAGGCGCTGCTTGCCGGCGCCCAGGCCGATCAGCCACAGCTCGCTGTCGGTCTCGCGGTCCAGCAGCGGGGTCAGCTGGGTGCTGGCGTCGGCCACCGGGGCGAACGCGCTGATCACCAGCGACACCGGCGACACCGACTTGTGCGCCTGCCCGGCGTCATGCCACTGCGCCTGCATCGACAGCGAGTCCTTGCCGACCGGAATGCTCAGGTCCAGCTGCGGGCACAGTTCCATGCCCACCGCGCGCACCGCGTCGTACAGCAGCGCGTCTTCGCCGTCGTGGCCGGCGGCGGCCATCCAGTTGGCCGACAGCTTCACCGTGTCCAGTGCGTCGACCGGGGCCGCGCACAGGTTGGTGATGGCTTCGCCCACCGCCATGCGCGCCGATGCCGCGGCATCAAGCAGCGCCAGCGGGGTGCGTTCGCCGATCGCCATGGCTTCACCGGCCAGGGTGTCGAACCCGGCCAGGGTGATGGCGACGTTGGCCAGCGGCAGCTGCCACGGACCGATCATCTGTTCGCGCGCGGTGAGGCCGCCCACGCTGCGGTCGCCGATGGTGACCAGGAAATTCTTCGACGCCACCGACGGGTGCGCCAGCACGCGCAGGCCGGCCTCGTGCAGGTCCAGCCCGCCGGTCTTCAGCGCCGGCCAGCGCGGCGCCGACGGGTGCGCGGTGTCGCGGTGCATCTTCGGCGGCTTGCCGAACAGCACGTCCATCGGCAGGTCGATCGGGGCGTCGGCCGGAATGTTGCCGACCGTCGCACCATAGGCGACCACCAGGCGTTCTTCGGCCGTGGCCACGCCGACCGCGGCAAACGGGCAGCGCTCGCGCGCGCACAGCGCGGCAAACTCGGCCAGGCGCGCCTGCGGCACGCCGAGCACATAGCGCTCCTGCGATTCGTTGCACCACAGCTGCATCGGCGACAGCGACGGGTCATCGGTGGGCACCTTGCCCAGGTCGATCACACCGCCCACGCCGGAGTCGTGCAGCAGCTCCGGAATGGCATTGGACAGGCCGCCGGCGCCGACGTCATGGAACCAGCGGATCGGGTTGTCCAGGCCCAGTGCGACGCAACGGTCGATCACTTCCTGGCAACGGCGTTCCATTTCCGGGTTGTCGCGCTGCACGCTGGCGAAATCCAGGTCCTCGGCGCTTTCGCCGGACGCCACCGAACTGGCGGCACCGCCGCCCAGGCCGATCAGCATGGCCGGGCCGCCGAGCACGATCACCGCATCGCCCGGCTGCAGCTTCAGCTTCTCGACCTGCACCTGGTCGATCGCACCGAGGCCGCCGGCCAGCATGATCGGCTTGTCGTAGGCGCGGGTCAGGCCCTCGCCTTCGGGCAGCTCGAAGCTGCGGAAGTAACCCAGCAGGTTGGGTCGGCCGAACTCATTGTTGAACGCGGCGCCGCCGAGCGGGCCCTCCAGCATGATGTCCAGCGCCGGCGCCATGCGCGGGTTCAGCGCGCGCGGCGCTTCCCACGGCTGCGGCAGGGTCGGGATGCGCAGGTGCGAGACCGAGAAGCCGGTCAGGCCGGCCTTGGGCTTGCCGCCACGGCCGGTGGCGCCTTCGTCGCGGATCTCGCCGCCGGCACCGGTCGAGGCGCCCGGGAATGGCGCGATCGCGGTCGGGTGGTTGTGCGTTTCCACCTTGATGCAGAACGCCGAATCGACCACCGCCTCGCTGCGGTACTCGCCCGTGGCCGGGTCCGGACGGTAGCGCGCGGCCGGGAAGCCGGCCACCACCGCGGCGTTGTCGCTGTACGCGCTCAGCGTGTGCTGCGGGGTCTGCTGGTGGGTGTTCTTGATCATCCGGAACAGCGAATGGGCCTGGTCGGCGCCATCGATGGTCCAGCTGGCATTGAAGATCTTGTGCCGGCAGTGTTCCGAGTTCGCCTGCGCGAACATCATCAGTTCCACGTCCGACGGCGTGCGGCCCAGCTCGCCGAAGCGCTGGCGCAGGTAGTCGATCTCGTCCTGGGCCATGGCCAGGCCCAGGCGGCGGTTGGCCGCTTCCAGGTCGTCCAGCGCCACCCGCTCCAGCTCGCCGCGGGCCGGCGCGGTGAACAGCGCCTGGGCCTGGGCGGCGTCGTCCAGCACCGACTGGGTCATCGGGTCGTGCAGCGCACGCACCACCGCCTCCACCGCGGCGGCGTCGGTCGGCCAGCCGGCCAGGTCGATGCGCAGGCCGCGTTCCACCCGCCGGATCGGCTGCCCGGCGCCACGCACCAGTTCGGTGGCCTTGCTCGACCACGGCGACAGCGTGCCCAGGCGCGGCACCACGAAACGGGTGATGGCCCCGTCCTCGCGCACTGCCGGGGCCGGCTCGGCTTCCAGGATCCGGGTCAGGACCACCGGGTCCGGGGCGGCGTCGCCCTCGGTCTGGATGAAATACACATGCCAGGCACCGGTAATGCGCAGATCGGCGGCCAGGGACTGGAGGCGGGATTCAAGACGTTCGCGGCGGAACGGCGAAAGGGCGGATGCGCCCTCGAGGACCATCATGTCCGGGGAACCGTGGTTGGGAACGGGGCCCACTATTGTACCGGTCCGCGCCCGCCGGTGGTCGCCGCCCGGACCCCGCTCCGCCCCGGACGGCTCGGATCGGGCGTTCGGAACCTTGCGCTGGCGCACGGAATGCCACGGCAATCCATGACAACGTTGCCACGACCCGCCGGCAGAGCTTGCCGGCGGGGTCCCATGTCCGCCCCCTGAGCTGTCGCCGGCCTCTCTCACCGGCCCCGGACCTGCTGCAACGCTGGGCGGCACCCCGTCGCCCAGTGCCCATCACCCTGATCGGAGTACGACCATGGCTGACCCGATTGCGCGCAGTAAGGTGACATCGTTATCCCCCCTCCGTTCCGCCCGGCACCGACGCTGGCTGCTGGCCCTGGCCCTGTCCTCGGCGGCGCTGGCGCCCAGCCTGGCGCAGGCCGCCAGCTGTACCGGCGTGCCGGTCTGGGACGGCAACGTGATCTACAGACAGGGCACCACCCTCCAGAAGGGCGGCGTGCTGTACCGGGCCAACCAGGACATCTGGAACGCCCCGCCCGACCACCCGGCCGGCGCGCCGTACTACACCAACCTGGGCGCCTGCGACAACGGCGGCAGCAACCAGGCCCCCAGCGTCAGCCTCACTTCGCCGACCAACGGCGCCAGCTTCAGCGCCGGCAGCACCATCACCGTCAGCGCCAATGCCAGCGATGCCGACGGCAGCGTCAGCAAGGTCGAATTCTTCCGTGGCGGCACCTCGCTCGGCGTCGACACCAGCGCGCCCTACAGCGTGAGCTGGGCCAATGCCGCCGCCGGCAGCCATACCTTCAAGGCCGTCGCCACCGACAACACCAACGCGGTGACCTCGTCGGCCACGGTCACGGTCACGGTGAATGCGGCCAGCAACGACACCACCGCGCCCAGCGTGCCCGGCGGCCTCGCCTCGCCGTCGAAGACCGCGACCACGGTCAACCTGGCCTGGAACGCGGCCACCGACAACAGCGGTGGCAGCGGCGTGGCCGGCTATGACGTGTATCGCAACGGCGCCCTGGTCGGCTCGCCCAGCGCGACCCAGTACACCGACGGCGGTCTCACCGCCAGCACCGCCTACACCTACGCCGTGCGGGCCCGCGACAACGCCGGCAACGCCTCGGCCCGCAGCGCCACGATCAGCGTGACCACCAGTGCCGGTGGCGGCAGTGGCGGCAACAAGCGGGTGATCGGTTACTTCACCCAGTGGGGCATCTACGGACGCAACTACCGGGTCAAGAACATCGACACCAGCGGGTCTGCCAGCAAGCTGACCCATATCAACTACGCCTTCGGCAACGTGCGCAACAACCGCTGCGAAGTGGGCGTCACCCAGCCCTCCGACCCGAACACCGGTGCCGGCGGCGACGCGTTCGCCGATTACACCAAGGCCTTCCAGGCCGGCGAAAGCGTCAGTGGCAGCGCCGACACCTGGGACCAGCCGCTGCGCGGCAACTGGAACCAGCTCAAGCAGCTCAAGGCCAAGCACCCGAACGTGAAGGTGCTGATCTCGCTCGGCGGCTGGACCTGGTCGCGCGGCTTCTCCAGCGCGGCGCAGCCGGCCAACCGCCAGGCCTTCGTGGCCTCGTGCATCGACGCCTACATCAAGGGAAACCTGCCGGTGACCGACGGGGCCGGTGGCGTGGGCGCGGCGGCCGGCGTGTTCGACGGCATCGACATCGACTGGGAATACCCGGTGGCGTGCGGCATCGCCTGCGGGACCGCGGCCGACAATGCCAACTTCACCGCGCTGATGGCTGAATTCCGCCGCCAGCTCGATGCGGTGCGGCCGGGCCTGTTGCTGACCGTGGCGGTGGGTGCGGGCATCGACAAGATCCGCGTGACGGATCCGGCGGCGTACCACCCGTACCTGGATTTCATCAACGTGATGACGTACGACTTCCACGGCGCGTTCGATCCGAAGACCGGGCACCATTCGGCGCTGTTCGATTCGCCGGCCGACCCGTCCACCGGTGACGTGAAGCTGTACAACAGCAACGATGCGATGGAGGCCTTCCTCGCCCGCGGGGTGCCGGCCAGCAAGCTCAACCTGGGCATCGGCTTCTACGGCCGCGGCTGGACCAACGTGCCCAACGTCAACAACGGGCTGTACCAGACCGGCACGGCCGCACCGGGTACCTACGAGGCGGGCATCGAAGACTGGAAGGTATTGAAGACCCTCAACCATCCGGTCTTCACCGATACCACCGCGCGGGCCACCTGGAGCTACAACGGCGCCACCTTCTGGAGCTTCGACACCCCGGCGATGGTGACCGAGAAGATGGGCTACGTGAAAAGCCAGGGACTGGGCGGTGCGTTCTTCTGGGAGTTCAGCGGCGATGACACCCAGGGCACGCTGGTGAACACGATCAGCAATGGGTTGAAGTAAGAAATGATGCGCCCGGAGTGATGACGCTCCGGGCGCTTCTTTGTGCGACGGCCAAGTCGCAAACGCCTTGAAGTGAGCCGTTTTTGAAAGTGGTGAGCGGGTGCAGTAGACAGAATGATGCGGTCAATGACTCGACCCACCTCGGGACGTCCCGCATGCCCAGCCCGCCTGCCACCGTTGCCAGCACCGCCGCTGCCGCTCCATGGCTTCGCACGTTCTCCAGTACCCCGCCACGGGTACCACCGCGACCGACAGCGTCGAACGCGCAGTGGGCCGCTACTTCGCCCGCGACGGTGGCGAACCAGCCGACGCCACTGCGTGATCTGACGAACACCATCGCCATGTCACCCGACGCCATCCTTGATCACGACGTCTGGGGCAGCGACTTCGAAGATGGGGCCTACACCGAGGTGGAACAGGCGGAATTCGATGTCCGCTTTGCGCACGAAGCGCTGGAGATTGCCAACGCGCAACGCGATTGGTTTGCGCCACCTTCGCAGGAAAGGGTCAATCGCGACTGAGCGCGACGCAGCCGTGCACACCCGCAACGGTCTGAGCATTTTATGAAAGCTGCCGGGGACTGCCACTCAATAATGGCGGTCCTTTCCCTTATGGCGCTTGCATTCCATGCGGACTCCTACCGCCCTGCTGCGCATCTGCGCTTTTCTCGGCAACCAGAACGCCAAAGAAAAGGTCTCGATCCGGGATCAGCTCAAGCCAATCACGCTCAAAGAGATCCGCAACCACCTGCCCACCGGGTGGTCGCGCCCACCCCGCATCGATCCCGACGTTGTGGTCAACATTCCCCGCGCCAAGCTGGCAGCGCTGCCGCTGCATCCCGGGTTGCCTGCGGCCGCGCCGCCCCCGTGCATTCCAACGTCGGTATCAAACCGCCTGGCCTCCGTTGTCGACAGCAAGGACACCAGCTGGTTGCATCACGGGCCGGGCGCGCGCATTCCGGTGGCGCAGAACGGCAGGGAGCTGCATCCGCTGGGCCTGCATCGGCCATCCGCTGCCCGGGAAGCACCGGGACCGATGGATACGCTGGACCGCCAGGCCATGTCGCTGATCCAGGCAGAGAAAGATCCGCACAGCTTCTTCGGCGACGTGGGCGAGCGCCCAGCGGAGGCGATTCATACCGCGCATAACGTTCTGATGGCCCGCCAGACCGACACCCTGATGCGTGATGACCCATGCGCCAGTGACAGCGAACCGACAACGTCACCGCGCGATAGTGATGTCGAGGTGGTGTCGGACGCGCTGACGCAGGAACCGGTGGCGGCATCAGACCCGTGGTTTGACATGGAAACGCGCGAGATCGACGCCTTCGATGCCATGCTGAGCGACTACAGTGAGGACGTGGCTGCGACTGGCGACAGCACCCCGCCGCCGCCGCCGATGCCACCCGCGATGCCTGAAACACACAGCCGCAGCGTGTCGCCTTCGACTCGCTCTACGCCGTCCTCACCGCCGACATCGCCATTCAGCCCGGGAAATGTTTCTCCTTCCCGACCGGCACACGCCGACCTGATGGCGGAACTTCTTGCAGCACTCTCGCAACGTCAGCCGCTCAGCCCGGTTGCGCAGACGCAGAAGGCGGTGCGCTCCGACGTGGAAGCCGCCTTCCTCGGTGCCTTCGCCCAGATGGACCGCAGGTTCGAGCTCACCAAGGCCAAAGACGCCGATGCCGACGCTTCCGATTCCGATTCCATCTCTGGCGACTCCGGACGCGGGAGCGGCATCCTGGAGTTCACTACGGCAGCGTCCCCTGGACTGGTCATACGCGAGGCAGGCGCTGACCACGTCGTCGCCGACGACGAATGGGGCGATTCCACCGCGTGATAGAGCTGCCGCTCCGGATGCTGCGACCCGGAGCGGCGCCGACTCAGTTGGCCTGGCGCTCCAGCGCCTTGAGCAGCTGCGCCGGCGGCACGTAGCCGCCCAGCTGGGTCCCGTCGGCGGCGAACACCGCCGGCGTGCCACTGACCCCCACCTGCTGGCCGAGGTTGTACTGCATGGCCACCGGGCTGGTGCAGTTCTTCGGCGCGACCGGCTGGCCCTGCTTGGCGCTGGTCAGCGCCTTGCGGCGGTCGCTCGCGCACCAGACCGAGATCATGTCGGTGAAGTCCTTGCTGCCCGGGCCCATGCGCGGGAAGGCCAGGTACTCCACGGTGATGCCCATGCGGTTCAACTCGGGAAGGTCCTGGTGCAGCTTGCGGCAGTAGCCGCACTCGATGTCGGTGAACACGGTGAGGGTGTGCTTGGGATTGGCTGCGGCGAACACGATGCGCTCACCGCGCGGCACCTTGTCCAGCAGCTGCCTGCGGTAGGCCAGCAGGCCGGCGCTGCTGGCCGGGGCGCGGTTCTGGATGTCGTACGGCTGCGACTGCATGAGGTAGCGGCCATCGTCGGACACATACAGCACCTGCCCGCCCACCAGCACTTCGCGGAAGCCCGGGAACGGGGCCGCGCCGATGTAGTCCGGCTTGAACTTCGGGTCCAGGCCGGCCAGCGCGCTGCGCACGGTCTGGTCGGCGTTGGCATTGGCCGGGGCGGCGCTGCTGGCCGGCGTGGCGGCCGGCTTGGCGGCCGGCGGCGCCGGCTGGGCGCAGGCGGTCAGGCTGAGCGCACCGCACAGGGCCACGGTAAGGACTCGAAGCATCTGCAGTTCCACGGTAAAAGGTGCCCGATTCTCGCACAGCCGCCCGTGCCGGGATGTCACGGCGGTCGCGATGGGCACGCCTGCGATGGCGGCGAGCGAATCCTGGAAGCGATCGCTCACCGGCACGTGCACGCTCGTCGCCCCTCCGCCCGCCCGTCCCGCCTTCCCGTGCATTCCCTTTCATCGATCGCGCTTTCGTTCAAGGCCCATGTCCTCCGCCGCACCTCCGCCCGCGTGGCGCTGGCGGCCGATTCCGAGGACGGCAAACGCTTCTTCCGTGCCATGGACAGCATTCACAACAGCGAAGACCGGTTGTCCCGGCGCTTCTGGAGCGGCGCGTTGAGTGCGCCGAAGCTGGTGGACCGCGCCGCCCACCTGGCCCGGCTGCGTGAACGGCTCATGCCGTCCGGACATGTCGCCGACCGCATCCTGCACCTGGAGCAGGTCCTGGAGAGATGTGGCGAATGCCGGCCGCGCTGGGTGTGCAATACCGGGCCCCGCGCGCAGAGCATGCAGGCGCTGGTTGCGCCCGACGCGGTGCTCGCGCGGGCGCGCGCTGCGCTGGCGACCCTGTTCTGGCAAGGTGAACTGACCACGGCCGCTGACTTCAAAGCGGCTTACCTGCATGCCAATCCACCGGACATCAATGACCCGGACCGTGCCGCAGACCTGCACCGGGCGGCCATGGAACATCTCTACGCGAAGGCCCCGGCGGTTGAACACAGCGGCCAAAAGGCGCTGCTGTTCGCGTTCGGCGCCCGCGTGGCACCCCAGCACCGTCCTTCGGTTGCATCGCTGTCGCCCAGCCGTGGATCACGCAGCGACGCGGTAAACGCGTGGTGGACTACCGCGATGCTGTCCGACGCGCCCACTGGTTCGGACAGCGACGCGGAATCCGACGCGGGCAGCTGCAGCACCGCCTCCACCGCCTGGGTGGCGATCGGCGCGCCCCGGGAAAGCTACGCCTGAGCGGCAGCGCCGTGCGCCACTACCCTCTGGGGTGGTGCCGTGCGTGCAGTTTCTGCAGGTGTTCTCGAGCCACCAGGGTGTAGATCTGGGTGGTGGACAGCGAGCTGTGGCCCAGCAGCATCTGCAGCGCGCGCAGGTCGGCGCCGCGGTTGAGCAGGTGGGTGGCGAAGCTGTGGCGCAGCCCATGCGGGCTGATCCGCACCGGATCGATCCCCGCCAGCGCGGCGTACTTCTTCACCAGCGTCCAGAACTGCTGGCGGCTCAGCGGCTGCAGCGAGGGTTCCAGGAACAGCGGCACCTCCCCATCGCGCGCCGGCACCGTGCGCGTGCCGACCAGCTGCGGCCGCGCTTCGCGCAGGTAGCGTTCCAGCCAGTGCTGCGATTCCTCGCCCAGCGGCACCAGCCGTTCCTTGCTGCCCTTGCCGGTGACCCGCAGCACGCCCTGGCGCAGGTTGACCGCATTGGCCGGCAGGTCCACCAGCTCGCTCACGCGCAGGCCGGCGGCGTACATGAGTTCAAGCATGGCGCGGTCGCGCAGGCCCAGCGGCTGCGCCACGTCCGGTGCTGCCAGCAGCGCGTCGATCTGGCTTTCGGCCAGGGCCTTGGGCAGCAACCGTGGCAGCCGCGGCGGGTCCAGCAGCGCGCTGGGGTCTTCGCTGCGCTGGCCGCGGCGCAGCGCGTCACCGAAGAAGGCACGCAGCGCCGACAGCAGCCGCGCGTTGCTGCGCGGCGACCAGCCATGCGTCGCGCGCCAGGCCAGGTAATCGAACAGACCGGCGCGGTCGATGCCGGCCAGGCCACCGCCGGCACCGTTGCGCCAGCGTGCCAGTCCTTCCAGGTCGCGCCGGTAGCTGTCCAGGCTGGCCCGGGCCAGCCCCTGCTCGGCCCAGATCGCGTCGAGGAAGCGGCGGATCAGCGCGGCGTCGTCGGCGCGCAGTTCGGGCAGGTGCTGCACCAGCTGGCGGCGTGCGGCGGGGGTGGCGGTGTCGGACATGCCCACAGGATACGGAGACGGGACCGCGCCGGCCATCCACAGCGAACGCCGGCGCGGGTATGCTCGGCGCATGAGCGCACCTACCGCTGTCGCCACGGATACCGCCCGCCCTGCCTCGCTGCTGGTGTGGCGGCTGCTGTCGCTGCTGTACGACTTTTTCCCGGCGCTGGCGCTGTGGATGCTGGTCGGCGCGCTGTTCACTGCCGGCTACGCCACGGGCCACGCCGCGCGCGACAACATCGCGCCGTTCAGTGCGCTGCAGTGGCTGCTGTGGGGGTGCTGCTGGGGGGTGACCGGGCTGTACGCCACGCTCAGCTGGCGGCGCGGCGGCCAGACGCTGGGCATGCGGCCGTGGCGGTTGCAGGTGGTGAGGGCCGATGGGGGTGCGCCTACGCTGGGGCAGTTGTGGGTGCGTTATGCGGTAGGAACCGTGTCGGTGCTGCTGGCCGGGCTTGGGCTGTGGTGGGCGTTGGTGGATCGGCAACGGCTGACGTGGCACGACCGGGCAAGCGGCACCCGGTTGTTGCGATTGCCCAAGCGGTAGGTACCGACCGTTGGTCGGTACGAACTAGGGCGCAACGACCAACGGTCGTTGCCTACCGTCGGACGGACCCGGCCCAGGTCAGCCGGATTTGCGCCGGAACAGCATGCCCGACACCACCAGCATCACGATCGGCGGCAGCGCGTACGCGATGCGGTAATCGAACTTCAGCGCACCGGCCATGCGCCCGAAGAACAGCTGCAGCAGCCAGAAGCCCAGCGCGAACAGGATGCCCAGGAACAGGCGCTTGCCCATGCCGCCGCTGCGCAGGGAACCGAACGCGAACGGCACCGCCGCCAGGCACAGCGCCAGCACGTTGACCGGGTAGAACCAGCGGCTCCAGTAGATGTCTTCGTAATCGCGCGCGTCCAGCCCGTTGCGCTTGCGGTACTCGATACTGGTGCGCAGGTCGCGCGCGGCCAGGTTGCGCGGCTTGGAGAAGCCGGTCGCCAGCGCGCCGGCGTCCAGCTGCGAATCCCATTTCTCCGACGCCGCGGTGGTGCGGGTGGCCGAGCGTTCGCCGAAGGTATCGCGGCGCACCTGGTTCAGGGTCCAGCCGTCCGCGCCGTGCACCACCGTGGCGGCGTGGGTCAGTGTCGCAATGCCGCCGTCGGCCGCGATCTGGTACAGCCGAACGTCATTGAGGGTCAGCTGGGTGCCCCCGCCGGGCAACAGCTGTTCTTCACCGCTGCCCGCGCTGAGGAAGGTGTCGCCCTCGCGCACCCACACCCCCGAATAGCGGGACGCGGACAGGCTCTGCCCCGATTTGGCGCTGGCCTTGATGTTGTCGGCGCGGTCCTGCGCCCACGGCGCCAGGGTTTCACCGGTCAGCACCATCACCGCGGTCATCAACGACAGCGCGATCGCCACCGAGGCGCTCAGTCGCTTGCGCGACAGGCCCAACGCACGCAGCGCGGTCAGTTCCGAGGTGGCGGCCATCTGGCCCAGCCCCATCAGCGAACCGATGACCGCCGCCGTCGGGAAGAACGTGTAGGCGCGGCGCGGCACCGTGTACAGCACCCAGGCCACTGCATGCCCCAGGGTGTAGCTGCCCTTGCCCACGTCCTTGAACTCGCCGGACAGCGCCATCACCACGTCCAGGCCCACCAGCACCGCCCAGGTCAGCAGCACGGTGCCGAACACCGCCCGGCCCAGGTACACGTCGAACCGCATCGGGAGCAGCCTCATGCGGTCCTCCGGGGGCGCGACAGCCGGCCATCGCGCAGGTACATCCAGATCGCCAGCGCCAGCAACGGCAGGCTCAGCCACCACAGGCCCACGTAGGTCGGCAGCTTGCCGTCGGCGATCCAGCGGGTACCGATGAACATCAGGTTGGTGCCGACCATGTAAGCGAGGAAGGCCAGCATCATGCGCCCGTAGCGCTGCTGGCGGGGCGAACTGCGTGCCAGCGGCACGGTCATCAGCGCGAAGGCCAGCGCGATCAGCGGTGGGGTCAGGCGCGAGTGCAGCTGCGCCTGCGCCTCGGGCCGCGCGTCGCCGAACAGGCGGCTGGTCGGCAGCAGTTCGGGATCATTGTCGTCGCGGGTGTCGGCCCCGTCGGGCAGGGCCACGTCGTTGCGGGCGAAGGTCATCAGCCGGTAGTCCAGCCCGCCGTTGGCCGGGCCCTCGATCTGGTGGCCGTCTTCCAGCTGCAGGTAGCGCTGGCGGTCCCCTTCGAAGAACATCCTGCCGCTCTCGGCCGAAGCCACCTCGATCCGGTCGCCGCGGGTGCGCTGCAGGAACACCCGGCCCAGGCGGCTGCCGTCGGCGCTCACCGAGGACAGGTAGACCACCCCGCCGTTGGGGAGAATGGTGAACTTGCCCGATTCCAGCCCGGCCATCACCAGGCTGCGGTTGGCCTCGGCGATCAGCCGTTCACTGGTGCGATCGGCCCAGGGCCCCAGCCACATCGAGCACAGCGCCACCAGCACCACCACCGGCAGCACCAGCATCAGCACCGGCCGCAGCAGCCGCCTGGGCCCCACCCCGATGGCGGTCAGCACCGCCATTTCCGAGTCCCGGTACAGCCGCGCCGTGGCCAGCAGCAGGCCCAGCATCAGCGCCAGCGGCAGGATCAGCGGCATGTAGACGATGAACTGCAGGCCCAGCTGGGAGAACAGCAGCCGGGCCGGCAGGCGGCCGTCGGCGATGTTGCCCAGGATATCCACCAGCACCCCGCCCACGCTCACCACCAGCAGCACGATCAGGGTGGCCAGGAAACTCTGGACGAAATCACGCAGGAGGTAGCGATCGAGCTTCGACATGGGGCGGTGGTTTAAACTCTCGGATTCGTTCGCGTGGCTGCCCAGTCTACTGACGGGACGTAAACAGCTCGCGATTGTACGGATTTGCCAACGGAATCTGATCAATGGCCCTCGAATTTACCCTGAACCACGCTGCCCCGGCCTCGGCCGAGGTCGACTGCGTCATCGTCGGCGCCTACGCTGACCAGACCCTGAGCCCGGCGGCGCAGGCCTTGGACGCCGCGTCCGGCGGTCGCCTGACCGCCCTGGTCGCCCGCGGCGATGTCAGCGGCAAGACCGGCGCCACCACCCTGCTGCATGACCTGCCCGGCGTGTCGGCCCCCCGCGTGCTGGTGGTCGGGCTGGGCGAGCCGGCCAAGTTCGGCGTGCCGCAGTACATCAAGGCGGTGGGCGACGCCAGCCGCGCGCTGAAGAGCGGGGTCAACCGCCACGCGCTGTTCACCCTGTCCGAGCTGGAGATCAAGGGCCGCGATGCGGCCTGGAACATCCGCCAGGCAGTGATCGCCGCCGACCACGCCAGCTACCGCTACACCGCCACCCTGGGCACCCGGAAGCCCGAGGCCGCGGGCCTGGCCCGCCTGGCCATCGCCGGCACCGACACCCAGGCGCTGCTGCAGGGCCAGGCCATCGCCGCCGGCGTGCAGCACGCCCGCGAGCTGGGCAACCTGCCGCCGAACCTGTGCACCCCGGCCTACCTGGCCGAGTCCTCGGTGGCCTTCGCCCAGGCCCACGCCGGCGCCGAGGCCGAGATCCTGGACGAAACCCAGATGGAAGCGCTGGGCATGGGCTCGCTGCTGGCCGTGGCCCGCGGTTCGGCCAACCGCCCGCGCCTGGTGGTGCTGAAGTGGAACAACGGCGGCAGCGCCAAGCCGTACGTGCTGGTCGGCAAGGGCATCACCTTCGACACCGGTGGCGTGAACCTGAAGACCCAGGGCGGCATCGAAGAAATGAAGTACGACATGTGCGGTGGCGCCAACGTCATCGGCACCTTCGTCGCCGCGGTCACCGCCCGGCTGCCGCTGAACCTGGTGGTGGTGGTGCCGGCGGTGGAGAACGCCATCGACGGCAATGCCTACCGCCCGTCCGACGTGATCACCTCGATGTCGGGAAAGACCATCGAAGTGGGCAACACCGACGCCGAAGGCCGCCTGATCCTGTGCGACGCGCTGACCTACGCGCAGCGCTTCGAGCCGGCCGCGCTGGTCGACGTGGCCACCCTGACCGGTGCCTGCATGGTCGCGCTGGGCCACCAGACCGCTGGCCTGATGACCAAGCACGACGACCTGGCCAATGAACTGCTGGCCGCCGGCGAACACGTGTTCGACCGCGCCTGGCGCCTGCCGCTGTGGGACGAGTACCAGCCGATGCTGGATTCCAGCTTCGCCGACGTCTACAACATCGGCGGCCGCTGGGCCGGCGCGATCACCGCCGGCTGCTTCCTGTCGCGCTTCACCGAAGGCCAGCGCTGGGCGCACCTGGACATCGCCGGCGTGGCCAGCGACGAAGGCAAGCGTGGCATGGCCACCGGGCGTCCGGTCGGCCTGCTGACCCAGTGGCTGCTGGACCAGGTCGCGCGCAGCTGATGTCCCGCGCCGACTTCTACCTGATCGCCAAGCCGCGCTTCCTCACCGAGCCGCTGCGCCTGGTCTGCGAACTGGCCCGCAAGGCCAACGACGCCGGCCTGCAGACCCTGGTGCTGGCCCGCGACCAGGCGCAGGCCGAAGAACTGGACGAGCTGCTCTGGTCGTTCGACGACGATGCCTACATTCCGCACCAGATCGCCGGGGAAGATGCCGACGAGGACGAAGCGCTGGTGCTGATCGCGGTGCCCGGCGCGCAGGCGCCGAGCCGGCCGCTGGTGATCAACCTGCGCGACGATCCCTACCTGGGCGCCTGCGACCGGGTGCTGGAAGTGGTGCCGGCCGACCCGGCCGCGCGCGAACCGCTGCGCGAACGCTGGCGCCAGTACAAGGCGCTGGACTTCGTGCTGAACAAGTACGACATGTAAGCCCGCGGCGGCGCCCTTGATCGGGCCCGCCGCCGCCCTGATCCTTTACCGATTGCCTCCTGGTTGCCCCCGCATGACCCAACTTGCCTCCAGCTACGACCCCAAGACCTTCGAAACGGCGCTGTACGACGCCTGGGAGAAGGCCGGGCACTTCAAGCCGTCCGGCAAGGGCGAGCCGTACACCATCCTGCTGCCGCCACCGAACGTGACCGGCACCCTGCACATGGGCCACGCGTTCCAGCAGACCCTGATGGACGCGCTGGTGCGCTACCACCGCATGCGCGGCTACGACACCTTGTGGCAGGTGGGAACCGACCACGCCGGCATCGCCACCGAAATGGTGGTGTCGCGCAACCTGGCGCTGGCCGGCACCGGCGAGAGCCGCGATTCGCTGGGCCGCGAGGGGTTCATCGAAAAGGTGTGGGAATGGAAGGCGCAGTCGGGTGACATCATCGAGCGGCAGATGCGCCGGATGGGCACCTCGGCCGACTGGTCGCGCAGCACCTTCACCATGGACCCACAGCCGTCCGAAGCCGTGGTCGAGGCGTTCCTGCGCTGGCATGAGCAGGGCCTGATCTACCGTGGCCAGCGCCTGGTCAACTGGGACCCGGTGCTGAAGACCGCCATTTCCGACCTGGAAGTGGAAAGCGTGGAGGAAGACGGCTTCCTGTGGTCGATCGCCTACGCGCTGGAAGACGGTGCCAGCTACGAGCATGTCGAGCGCGACGCCGACGGCGTTGAGACCCTGCGCGAAACCCGCGCGTATCTGGTGGTGGCCACCACCCGCCCGGAAACCCTGCTGGGCGACACGGCGGTGATGGTGCACCCGGAAGACGAGCGCTACGCGCACCTGATCGGCCGCAGCATGACCCTGCCGCTGACCGGGCGCAGCGTGCCGGTGATCGCCGACGAGTACGTCGACCGTGCGTTCGGCACCGGCGTGGTCAAGGTCACCCCGGCGCACGACTTCAACGACTACCAGGTCGGCCTGCGCCACAACCTGCCGATGATCAACCTGTTCACTCCGGTGGCGGCAATCAACGACAACGCCCCGGAAAAGTACCGCGGGCTGGACCGCTACGAAGCGCGCAAGGTGATCCTGGCCGAGCTGGAAGACCTGGGCATCCTGGTCGAGACCAAGGCGCACAAGCTGCAGGTGCCGCGCGGCGACCGCACCCAGCAGGTGATCGAGCCCTACCTGACCGACCAGTGGTTCGTGAAGATGGACGCGCTGGCCCAGCGCGGCCTGGAACTGGTCGAAAACGGGTCCATCCAGTTCGTCCCGGCCAACTGGATCAACACCTACCGCCACTGGATGGAAAACATCCAGGACTGGTGCATCAGCCGCCAGCTGTGGTGGGGCCACCGCATTCCGGCGTGGTTCGACGCCGCCGGCACCTGCTACGTGGGCCGCGATGAAGCCGATGCGCGCGCCCGCGCCGGGCTGGGTACCGATGTGGTGCTCACCCAGGACAGCGACGTGCTGGAAACCTGGTTCTCCTCGCAGCTGTGGCCGTTCTCCACGCTGGGCTGGCCGAACGAACAGGCGATGGCCGAGCGCGGTTTCGAGCGCTACCTGCCGTCGTCGGTGCTGATCACCGGCTTCGACATCATCTTCTTCTGGGTGGCCCGCATGATCATGGCCACCGACAGCTTCACCGGGAAGATTCCGTTCAAGGACGTCTACATCACCGGCCTGATCCGCGATGCGCAGGGCCAGAAGATGTCCAAGTCCAAGGGCAACGTGCTCGATCCGCTGGACATCATCGACGGCATCTCCATCGACGACCTGGTCGCCAAGCGCACCACCGGGCTGATGAAGCCCAAGGACGCGCCGAAGATCGAGAAGCAGACCCGCAAGGATTTCCCGGACGGCATCATCGCCCACGGTGCCGACGCGCTGCGCTTCACCATCGCCGCGCTGGCCACCCACGGTCGCGACATCAAGTTCGACATGAGCCGCGCCGAAGGCTACAAGAACTTCTGCAACAAGCTGTGGAACGCCAGCCGCTTCACCCTGATGAACACCGAAGGCGCGCAGTTCACCGGCGTGCCGCAGCCGCGCACCGACGCCGAGCGCTGGATCCTGGCGCGCCTGGCGGCGGTGTCGGCCGAGGCGCAGGCCCACTACGCCAACTACCGCTTCGACCTGCTGGCGCAGGCGCTGTACGAGTTCGCCTGGAACGAGTTCTGCGATTGGTTCCTGGAGCTGACCAAGCCGGCGCTCAACGGCGACAACGCCGAGGACGCCACCAGCACCCGCCACACCCTGCTGTACGTGCTGGAAGCGCTGCTGCGCCTGCTGCACCCGCTCACCCCGTTCGTGACCGAACAGCTGTGGCGCCAGGTGGCGCCGCGCCTGGGCCTGGACGGCGACACCATTTCGCTGCGCCCCTATCCCACCGCGGAGGAGTTCGCCGGCGATTTCGTGCGCGCCGAGGCCGACGTGGAGTGGCTGAAGTCGATGGTCAGTGCACTGCGCCGCGTGCGCAGCGAACTGAACGTGCCGCCGGCCAAGCAGGTGGGCCTGCTGCTGCAGGGCGGCAGCGAGGACGACCGCAACCGCGTTGCGCGCTTCACCTCGTCGCTGTCGTTCCTGCTCAAGCTGGAGCGCATTGAATGGCTGGCCGGCGATGCGGACACCCCGCCGGCCGCGACCGCCATCGTGGGCGAGCTGAGGCTGCTGGTCCCGCTGGAAGGCCTGGTCGACCTGGGCGCCGAGCGCGCCCGGTTGGACAAGGAAATCGCGCGGGTGGAAGCGGAGAAGGAAAAGAGCGCGGTGAAGCTGTCCAGGTTCACCGACAAGGTACCGGCAGCGGTGATCGAGCAGGAGCGCGTGCGCCTGGTCGACTGGACCGCGCAGCTGGATGGTTTGGTCGCGCAGCGCGCGAAGCTGTAAGCGGACGGCGCGTGGCGACCAACGGTCGCCACCTGCCGGGGTTCGCACGATTCGATTGCGTGGGTAGAGCCACGCCCTGCGTGGCTGCCCCCTACAACGGCGGCATCGTCTGGATGTCGTCGTCGACCAGTTCGATCGCCATCACCAGCGCATCTTCGCGCCCATCACGGGCCGGGTAATAGCGTGGGCGCCGGCCGATCTCGTTGAAGCCTTCACTGTGATACAGCGCCACCGCCGGCGTGTTGGACGGCCGCACTTCCAGGAACACCCGCTGCGCGCCATGTTCGCGCGCCAGCTTCACCAGCGCACGGAACAACATCCTGCCCAGCCCGCGGGTCTGGCAGGCCGGATCGATGCAGACATTCAATACGTGCGCTTCGTCGGCGGCGATGCTCAGCACCCCATACCCCACCAGCACACCGTCATCTTCGAGCGCCAGCGCCGGATAACCGGCACGCAGGCAATCGACGAAGATGCCGCGCGTCCATGGGAACGGATACCCGCGCAGCTCGATCTCCATCACCGCGTCCAGGTCGCTTTCGCGCAACGCGCGCAGCGTCATCGGGCGCGGCGCGCTGACCGCGCTCATGCCCGGCCCCGCTTGCGCAGTGCCCTCAACTGCGGCCACAGCGCGCGCTTGGCGGCGGCGTTGCCGCGCAGTTCGTCCAGCTTCCAGCCGGCCATCAGCGCCTGGGTCTCCGGATCATTCGGATTGCAGCCGGAGGCGCGCAGCAGCGCGATCTGCAGCGGCGGCGGCATGCGTACGGCCGGGCGACGGGCCCCGGGGCGTGCCGGTGCGGCAGGCGTTTCGGCAGCGGGTGCAGTGCGGCGCTGCGGGGCGGGAGCATCATCGCTGGGCGCGTTGCCGCGCATTGGCAGCGAAGCGTCTTCCCTGCGGGACGGTGCGTCGCGCCCTGGGGCCGGGGTGTCCTGCCGGTCGGGGGCCGGTACCGCGCCCAGGTCGATCTGCGATGCCGGCGCCGGTTCGACGCTGCCGTCCACGAACACCGTATACCCCATCGCCTGCAGCCAGGACTGCTGGGCCGGGGTCCACAGCGACGGGGCAGCCGGCGTGCTCACGCCGCAGGTCCGGCCGACTTGCGGGTGCGCTGCCACAGCCAGCTGACCGGCCCGGACAGCGCGTAGATCACGCCCACCGCGAACAGCACCCGCGGCAGGTCGATGACCATGATCGCAATGGCGATCGGCACCAGCGCCAGCGCCAGGAACGGCACGCGATCCGCGCGCGGGCCCTTTTCACCGCTGCCCTTGAAGCTCCAGAAGCGGATCCGGCTCACCATCAGCAGGGCCGCCACCAGCGTCACCGCCAGCGCCACGTAGCGCAGCTCATTGCCATCCCAGCCCAGCTGGCCATCGGCAAAGGCCCACACGAAGGACATCATCAGCCCGGCCGCGGCCGGGCTGGCCAGGCCGATGAACCAGCGCTTGTCGACCACGCTGACCTGGGTGTTGAAGCGGGCCAAGCGCAGTGCGGCGCACGCCGCATACAGGAAGGCGACCGCCCAGCCGACCCGGCCCATGACCGGGTCGTCGAACTTCAGCCACGACAGCGACCAGTGGTACATCACCAGCGCCGGGGCCATGCCGAAGCTGACCAGGTCGGCCAGCGAGTCGTACTGCACGCCGAATTCGCTGCTGGTGCCGGTCAACCGCGCCACCCGCCCGTCCAGGCCGTCCATGACCGCGGCCACGAACACGGCGATGGCGGCATTGACGAAATCCCCGTTGGCGGCGGCGATGATCGCGTAGAACCCCGCGAACAGCCCGGCGGTGGTGAACAGGTTGGGCAACAGGTAAATGCTGCGCGAGCGCGGCGGGGGTTTCATCTGATCCATGCCGGCCAGTTTAGTGGCTGCGACCCCGTTTGGGGGGAGGCTTGCCAGCGCCGGGCCGGGATGCTGCAATCGCGCACTGTCCCCTGCTACCCGGAGTTGCCATGCGTGCCCTGCCCCTCGTGTGCTGCCTGCTGCTGCTCGCCAGCGCTTCGGCCAGCGCCGGAACCGTCTACAAGTGGAAGGACGCCAACGGGGTGACCCAGTATTCGGAGAAGCCGCCCACCGGGCAGCAGGCCGAACAGCGCCAGGTGCAGAACCGCGACCCGGCCGCGCCCAAGGCCACCGTCGCCGCGGCCCCGGCCGAATCGGCCGACTGCACCACCTCCCGCGCCAACCTGACCCTGCTGAACGGCAAGGGCGCGGTGATGCAGGACACCAATGGCGACGGCAAGCCCGACACGGCGCTGGACGACAACCAGCGCCAGGCGCAGAAAGCGCTGGCGGAAGCGGCGATCAAGGCGTACTGCCCGCCAGCCGCCTGAGCGGCCTCCCCCGACCAACGGTCGGGGGCTACCGGGTGTGGCGCCCTTGCCCGTGGGATCGAGTGTGGTGCCCTTGCCCGTGGGATCGAGTGTGGTGCCCTTGCCCGTGGGATCGAGTGTGGTGCCATTGCCCGTGGGATCGGGTGTGGCGCCCTTGCCCGTGGGATCGGGCGTGGCGCCCTTGCCCGTGGGATCGGGTGTGGTGCCATTGCCGGGGGGATTTTCCACGCATCGCCGGTAGGTATCGACCGTTGGTCGATACGCCGTTCGCGCCAGGATTGGGCACGTGGGCGGCCGGGCTGGCAGAATATTCCCTTTCCGCCGTTCAGCGAAGCCGACGATGCGCCTCTCCCAGTTCCACCTGCGTACCACCAAGGAAACCCCCAGCGATGCCGAGCTCACCAGCCACCGGCTGATGCTGCGCGCGGGCATGATCCGCAAGCTGGCCTCGGGGCTCTACACGTGGTCGCCACTGGGCCTGCGCGTGCTGCGCAAGGTCGAACGCATCGTGCGTGAGGAAATGGAGCGCGCCGGCGCGGTCGAATTCCAGGTCCCGACCATCCAGCCAAAGGAACTGTGGGAAGCCACCGGGCGTTGGGAAAAGTTCGGCCCGCAGCTGCTCAAGATCAAGGACCGCAAGGAGCAGGTGTTCTGCTACAGCCCCACCGCCGAAGAGGCCGCGGCCGACTTCGCACGCCAGGAGCTGTCCAGCTACAAGCAGCTGCCGGTGAACTTCTTCCAGATCCAGACCAAGTTCCGCGATGAAATCCGCCCGCGCTTCGGTGTGATGCGCGCGCGCGAGTTCCTGATGAAGGACGCCTACTCCTTCCATCTGGATGATGCCTGCCTGGTGCGCGAGTACGAAAACATGAAGGCCGCCTACGCCCGCGTGTTCACCCGCCTGGGCCTGGATTTCCGCATGGTGCAGGCCGACTCCGGCGCGATCGGCGGCGACGCCTCGCAGGAATTCCATGTGATCGCCGACTCGGGCGAAGACGCACTGGTGTTCTCCACCGGCTCGGACTACGCGGCCAACATGGAAGCGGCGGTTGCCGCCGCACCCGGCCCGCGCCCGGCCGCCAGCGAAGCCCTGCGCAAGGTCGATACCCCCACCCAGAAGACCTGCGAGGCGGTAGCCGCCCTGCTGGGCATCGGCCTGGACCGCACGGTCAAGTCGGTCGCGGTGATGACCGAGGCCGGCTTCGTGCTGGCGCTGGTGCGTGGCGACCATGACGTGAATGAAATCAAGCTGGGCAAGGTGCCGGGCCTGCAGGGGTACCGCATGGCCAGCGAAGCGGAGATCGCCACCCACCTGGGCAGCGAACCGGGCTTCCTTGGCCCGGTCAATCCGGCGCAGCCGATCCGCATCGTGGCCGATCGCGACGTAGCGGCGATGGCCGATTTCGTCGTCGGCGCCAATGAGGTCGGCGCCCACCTTGCCGGCGTCAACTGGGGTCGCGACCTGGCCGAACCGGACGTGGCCGACCTCCGCAATGCGAAGGAAGGCGACCGCGCCGCCGACGGCGGCGAACTACGCGTGGCGCGCGGCATCGAAGTGGGCCATGTGTTCCAGCTGGGCCGCCAGTATGCGCAGGCGCTCAATGCCACCGTGCTCGACGAAAACGGCAAGGCCCAGGTCATGGCGATGGGCTGCTATGGCATCGGCATTTCGCGCATCGTGGCCGCCGCGATCGAACAGAACCATGACGACGCCGGCATTATCTGGCCCGACGCCATGGCGCCGTGGCAGGTGGTGGTGTGCGTGATCAACCCGAAGCAGGACGAAACCGTTTCCGCTGCCGCCGCCGAGCTGTTGGCGCAGCTGCAGGCACTGGGACTGGATGCGGCGCTGGACGACCGTGGCCTGCGCCCGGGCAACATGTTCGCCGACATCGAACTGATCGGCGTGCCGCACCGGGTGGTGGTGTCCGAACGCGGCCTGGCCGCCGGCACGTTCGAGTACCGCGCGCGCACGGCCAGCGAGGCCGAAAACCTGGACCGCGACGCGCTGGTCGCCAGGCTGACGAAAGAATGACGGATGACGGATGCCGGGTGAAATACCCCGGCATTTAATTATCCCATTTCCATTGATTATTCCGACAAGCTGTGCATGGGGCAAATGAGAATGTATGCTGTTGCCCGATGCCAGGGACCGGCCCACACCCCGTCCTTCTTTTTTAGATTCCGGAGTAGTTGATGAGTATTGATTTGAGTGGTCTGTCCGCCAAAGAGTTGGGCGCCCTGATCAAGAACGCCAAGAAGCAGCAGACGATCGTCGCCAAGCGCCCGGCCATCACCAAGGTCCGCGCCCAGCTGGCCAAGCTGGCCAAAGCCAACGGATACACCCTGGAAGAAGTGGCGGGCGTTGAGGCCCCCGCCCGCGGCCGCGCCAGCAAGGCGGCGCCGGCAAAGAAGGCAGTGCGCAAGCTCGGCAAGGTGGCCCCGAAGTACCGCAATCCGGCCAACCCGAAGGAAACCTGGACCGGCCGTGGCAAGCAGCCGCGCTGGCTGGCCGCGCACACCGGCAAGGGCAAGAAGCTGGAAGATTTCCTGATCAAGAAGTAAGCGATGCGCCGATGGCGCGCGTTTTGAAACGCCGGCCGGGATGGCTGGCGTTTTTTTTTTGGGGTTATGTGCGCGGGATCATGGTTTTGACACGCGTGGCGTGTCACTACGATCCTTGGTCGATTGGGTTTGGGGGATTCTGCGCAATGTGTTGGGTTGGGAGGCGCGGTGCGGGTCGCGCTGAAACTTTCAGAAACTCACAGATTCTTTCGCGCCGGCACCAGCAGGTTGCCGAACAGCAGGCCTGCCACCAGTGCCATCACCACGTTGAGCACGGTCATCAGCACGACCTGCCCCGCACTCATGTCCTGCTGCTGGACCAGGGTCAACACCCCGCGCAGGCTGGTGCTGCCCGGCACCAGCATGATGATGCCCGGCAGGCGGATGATCGCGCCGGGACGCTGCACCAGGCGGCCGAACAGATTGCCTGCCGCCGTCATCACCATCGCCGACATGAAAATGCCGGCCGGCATGCCCCACGCCTGGCCGGCAAACTTGGAAATGGCATACCCGGCCACCGATGCGGCGATCACCCACGGGTAATCGCGACGGCTGGCCTTGAACAGCATCGCGAAGGCGAACGCCGCCAGCAGCAATGCACTCCATTCCACCCAGTCCGCCTGCGGTCGTGACGCGCGCACCAGCGGGTCCAGGCCGAGAATGCCCGACAACGTCACCGCGATCACCGCACCCACGGTCAGTTTGAGAATGGTGGTGATCGCACCGGCAAAACGCGCCGTGCCCGATACCCAGTGCTGGCTGGCCAGTTCGTTGACCGCATTGGTCAGCGACATGCCAGGCAGCATCACCACCAGCGAGGCGATGATTACCGTGTTGAGGTTGAGCGCGCCCACGAACGAGGCCACCAGCGCCGCCACGGTACCGGCCAGCAGGGCCGCCAGTGCCTCGCTGGCTTCGCGGCTGGCCGGGCGACGGTCGGTAAGCAGCGTCATCAGGCCGATCAGCAACCCGATCGCCCCGGCCGTGGCGATGTCCAGCCACGGCAGCTTCCACAACCCGGCCACGCCGGCCGCGCCCAGGCTGTAGGACAGGATCATGCGGATCTTGCCGCGCCGGCCCGGATCCTTGTCCAGCTGCCGCAGCGCGGTATGCCCCTGGGCGATGCTCATGGTGCCGTTGGCGACCGCGTCGGTGATCTGGTCGGCGATGCTGAGTTTGTGCAGGTCGTTTTCGCCCGGTGCCAGCCGGATCACGCGAGTGATGTCCGACGAACCGATCGCCTTGGTCGGGTCGCTGAAGCTCAGGATCAACCCGGTCGGGTTCGACCAGGGCTCGCAGTCCAGGTCCAGCCGCTGCGCCAGCGCCACCACCGCCGCCTCCAGCCGCTGGGCGGTGGTGCCATAGCTGTGCAGCCGACCGGCGATTTCGGATACGAAGGCCACCCGCTGTGCGTAGGTGGCCGGAGGGGTTGCGATGGCGGGTGCGTCGGCAGACATGCGCGGTAGTATTACCCGAAGCCCACCCCGGCTGAACAGCGCTGTTGCCGACTGCGCATACTTGGCCTCCACGCAGACAGGTTATGCTGCGCAGGACGCCCATGACGCCAGACCAAGCCCCCCACCTCGAACACGATCCACAGGACCCCGGCAAGATCCGGTTGTCCGGTCAGTGGACGCTGCGCACCGCGCTGGACGCGGCCGAAGTGCTGCGCGCTGCGCCGGAGAAGGTGACCGGCATCGATGCCAGCGGCATCAGCCAGCTGGACTCGGCCGGCGTGCTGCAGGTGCTGCGCGTGGCCCATCGCGCCGATCTGGGCGAAGACGCGCTGACCTTCCGCGAAGAACACCGCGCGCTGGTCTGCACCATCGAAGAGGTCGCCGACGACCGCCCCAAGGCCAAGCGCGACTTCGGCGTGCTGGCCGCGCTGGAGCGGCTGGGCGTCAGCGTGCATGCCACCGGCCACAACATCGTGGCGCTGGCCAGCTTCCTGGGCGAGAACCTGGTCAAGGCCGGGCGCCTGGTCCGCGAGCCGCGCCGCTTCCGGCTCACCGCCACCGTGCACCACATGGAGCAGGTCGGACTGGACGCGGTGCCGCTGGTAGCGCTGCTGTCCTACCTGGTCGGCGCGGTGATCGCCTTCCTCGGCTCCACCATCCTGCGCGACTTCGGCGCTGAAATTTACGTGGTCGAACTGGTCAGCATCGCCTTCCTGCGCGAATTCGCCGTGCTGCTGACCGCGATCGTGCTGGCCGGCCGCACCGCCAGTGCATTCACCGCGCAGATCGGTTCGATGAAGGCGCGCGAGGAAATCGACGCCATCCAGACCCTCGGCCTGGACCCGGTCGACCTGCTGGTGCTGCCGCGCCTGATCGCGCTGCTGGTCACCCTGCCCCTGCTGACCTTCATTGCGATGGTCGCCGGCTTGGCCGGTGGCGTCACCGTGGGCGCGTTCGACCTGGATATTCCCCCGCAGATGTACCTGGCGCGCCTGCACGACACCATCGAGGTGCGGCACATGCTGGTCGGCCTGTCCAAGGCGCCGGTATTCGCCGCGGTGATCGGCCTGATCGGCTGCCTGGAAGGGCTGAAGGTGCAGGGCACCGCGCAGTCGGTGGGCGAGCGCACCACGTCCAGCGTGGTGCAGACCATCTCGCTGGTGATCATCATCGACGCGTTCGCCGCGTTGTGGTTCATGCACATGGATTGGTGATGACGACCGTAGCCGCCCCTGACCAGGACACCCGTGCGGAGCGGGCCGACGAAGACGGCCTGGCCATCCGCGTGCGCGGGCTGACCAACCGCTTCGGCAGCCAGACCGTGCATGACCGCCTCGACCTGGACGTGCGCCGTGGCGAGATCCTCGGCGTGGTCGGCGGCTCGGGTACCGGCAAATCGGTGCTGATGCGCAGCATCCTGGGCCTGCGCCATCCGGATGAAGGCGAGATCGAAGTGCTGGGCGTGGATGCGCGCTCGGACAACCGCGCCGACCGCCTGCACATCGAACGCAATACCGGCGTGCTGTTCCAGGATGGGGCGCTGTTCTCGTCCATGACCGTGGGCGAAAACGTGCAGGTGCCGCTGAAGGAACACCACGGCGAGCTGCCCGAGCGCTGGCATTACGAACTGGCCCTGCTCAAGGTGAAGCTGGCCGGCCTGCCGGCCGACGCGATCAACAAACTGCCGTCGCAGCTGTCCGGGGGCATGCGCAAGCGCGCCGGCCTGGCACGCGCGCTGGCGCTGGACCCGCCGCTGCTGTTCCTGGACGAACCCACCGCCGGGCTGGACCCGATCGGCGCGGCCGCCTTCGACCGCCTGATCAAGACCCTGCAGGAAGCGCTGGGGCTGACCGTGCTGCTGATCACCCATGACCTGGACACGCTGTACGCCATCTGCGACCGGGTGGCGGTGCTGGCCGACAGGAAAGTGATCGCCACCGCCCCGCTGCACGAGATCGAACAACTGGATCATCCGTGGATCCAGGAATATTTCCACGGACCGCGCGCACGCGCTGCACGCGACGCCAAGCAGAAGAGCGAATAGACCATGGAAACCAAAGCCAATTACGTATTGATCGGCGCGTTCACCCTGATCGTGGGGCTGGCCCTGCTGGCGTTCGGGCTGTGGGCGGCCAAGTACTCCTCCGACCGCACCTGGACCGAATACCGGGTGGTGTTCCGCGAGGCGGTCACCGGCCTGTCGGTGGGCAGCCCGGTGCAATACAACGGCATCGCGGTCGGCTCGATCACCGAACTGAACCTGGTCCCGGACGACCCGCGCCAGGTGGTCGCGCGGATCCGCCTGAACTCCAACACCCCGGTCAAGACCGACACCCGCGCCAAGCTGGCCATCACCAGCCTGACCGGCCCGTCGATCATCCAGCTCAGCGGCGGTACGCCGCAGGCGCAGGCGCTGACCGCAGTGAACAAGGACCCGGCCCCGATCATCCCGACCACGCCGTCGGCGCTGCAGAACATCACCGACGTGGCCAACCGCATCGTCGAGCGCATGGACCAGGTGCTGAGCGACCGCAACGTGGCCAGCATCAACGCCACCCTGGCCAACCTGGAAACCATCAGCGGTGGCCTGGCCGACCGCGACCAGGGCACGCAGGCGCTGCTGCTGAGCGCGCGCGACGCCGCGCGCAGCCTGGACGCCACGCTGAAGACCACCAACGGCACCATCCAGCGCCTGGACACCAACCTGGTGCAGCAGCTGCCGCCGATCCTGGACAAGCTGGAAACCACGCTGACCAAGCTCGATTCGGCGGCCGGCAGTGCCGATTCGATCCTCGGCGAGAACCGTGCGGCGATCAACAGCTTCGCCAACGACGGCCTGGCCCAGCTGGGCCCGACCCTGACCGAACTGCGCGGGCTGATCCGCGACCTGCGCCGGGTCAGCGACAAACTGGACAACAACCCGGCCCGCTACCTGCTGGGCCGTGACGCGCCGAAGGAGTTCGAACCCAAATGAGCCGCATCCCTCTCCTGCCCGCCGCCCTGCCCCGCCTGCTGCTGCCGGCCGCCCTTATGATCGCCCTCGGCGCCTGCTCTTCGTTGCTGGGCGGCGGCGAACGCAGCCAGGTCACCATCTACTCACCCGTGGTCAAGATCCAGCCCGACCCGTCCTGGCCGAAGGTTGACTGGGCGCTGGTGCTGGTCAAGCCGACCGCCGCGCGCGTGGTCGACAGCCCGCGCATCAACGTGCGGCCGAACCCGGGCGAGCTTGAGGTCTACAAGGGCGTGAGCTGGGCGCAGCCGGCCACCGACATGGTCGACGACGCCCTGATCCGCGCCTTCGAGGATTCAGGCCGCATCACCGGCGTGGCGCGTGCCACCACCGGCATCCGCGCCGACTACAAGCTTGCGCTGGATGTGCGCCGTTTCGAATCCGACTACCGCGGCCAGCCCACCCCGACCGCCGTCATCGAAATCAACGCCAAGCTGATCCACGTGATCGACCAGCGCGTGGTCGCCGACCGCACCTTCCGCCAGGAGCAGCCGGTAGGCAGCACCGCCACCGGCGACGTTGCCCGGGCGCTCGAGCAGGGTCTGCAGGCGATCACCACCGAACTGGTGGGCTGGACCCTCACCACCGGCCAGGCCGACAGCCAGACCGCCAAGGTCATCCCCACCAGGCTGCGCTGACCCATGCGCCCACGCCCTGCGTAGCTCACTGACGTCTCGGGGACGGCTGACCAGGCACCCTTACCGGTGTAATTGAACAGGTACTGCGCTCCGTGCAGCATCGCCCCTGTCCGGTCAGCCATGGTTGCAGTCTGCAGGATGCTTGACTTTCATCCTCTGGGTCCGCGAGCACCCGAGGACGCCCCAGCTGCGGGCGGGCATCCGCAATCAGCAATCAGCAATCAGCAAGCCTTTGCCAGCGCTGCCACGGCAGAGAAGACCGTGTGCAAGGAAACAATCCGACCCGCTTCAAGGTCCAGGATGACCCGACGGTGCAACCCTGCCGCGTCGGCAACCTCTTGTTGGGTCTGGCCCAGCGCCCTGCGCTCTGCCCGATAGGCCCGACCAAGCATGAGCGGATTGAGGGATGCGAGCGTGTCCATGTGAGCCATATCGAACATTTTTACTATGAATTCAAAAAATGTTCGATATGCCGCACATCATGGTCCAGATCCGCCGTGAACCCATCAAGCGGAAGGGCCCTCCTGGCCGAACCGGCGACCCATCGTAGAGCCACGCCCTGCGTGGCTGAGCCCGTCCGGCACCACGAAGCCACGCAACAGAGCCACCTCCCGTGCCATGGCAAATTGCTACGGGCGCGTGGCGATCCGTTCATCGAAATGGCGCCCGCCGGTCATGGGGCGCGGCGTGGCTCTACGCCGGGTTTTCTATCCAGCGGAAGGTGAGATTGATGCGTTCGGCCAAGGGCCGTGCGCTCTTCGGCAGGGCGTGCTGGTAGAAGGTCTGCGTGCGCCCGCCCATCACCAGCAGGTCCCCATGACCCAGGGTGACCTCGGCCTTGCGCGCGTGGTCATCGCGCCGGCGCAGCAGGAACCGCCGGGCGGCGCCGAGGCTGAGCGAGGCGATCACCGGCGTGGGTCCCAGTTCGGGTTCGTTGTCGCTGTGCCAGCCCATGCCGTCGTCGTTGTCGCGGTAGCAGTTGAGCAGCACGCTGTTGAACGGCTGGCCGCAGAACCTGCCCAACGCCTCGCGCAGCGGCACCAGGGCCGGGTGCCAGGGGTGCGGCACGAAATCGGTCCCCGAATAGCGGTACCGCGCGGCCGGGTCGCCCATCCAGCAGCTCAGCCGGGGTGAGTCGACGGACCGGCCGAACATGCGGATCCGGTGCACCTCCCACGGCACCTCGCCGCGCAGCTGGCGCTGCAGCGCGTCGGCCTCGGCGGCCGGCAACCAGTGGCGATGCCAGTGAACGGAAGCGTCGGGCAAATGCAGGTCCATGGCGGAACGCTAGCACGCCGCCGCTGGCCAACGGGCTGCCGGCGCCCACCGCGTGTCGCGACGTGGTGCTGAAAGCGCCACCTGGGCGTGTGGCGTTCCCACCGTGAAAAAATGCCATGTCGGCCCACACTGCCAACTACGTCGCATTCCGTGGTGTGCCTTGCGCCGCAAGGCGCCACGCCAGAGATCGAGCGCATTACGTCACTACTATTCACACTGCCTTCCAACACGCGCGAATCAACAGAAAAAATCTACTGTAGGTATCGTTGCAGGTGCCGCATGGTTCGCCCTGGAGTCTGAAAACTCCGTAAAGAAAAGTTGGACGTTCTGCGTCGGGAGGGTGGCTAATACAACACCCTAACGGGGAATACGTCGCACCGGATCTTTGCACGGTTTTCAGCCTCCCGACTCCCTCGCCATTCCGGCGAGGGAGATTTCCTGGAGAGCGCCACCATGCATTCCCACGATGTCGAAACACCCTCCACCCCGACTTCCACCGCCTCCGCTCCCCGCACCCGCCTGCACTGGCACAAGCCCAAGCGCGTGCGGGTCGGCACGCTGTGCCGCGAGCGACCCGAGCCCGGCGCGCTGTTGATTCCCTGCCTGAAGCTGCGCGGCATGTGGCTGTGCGAGGCCGGCATCGAGCCGGGGGCCCGGATGACGGTGGAGGTGTATGAAGGGGCCGTGCTGCTGCGGGTGGTGGAGCCGCCGGTGTCGGTGGAATTGCGGCCGGTGAGGCGCAGGCGAGTTCGGCGGCAGCCGATGCCGTGAGGGTACGGGGTTGCGGGGACCGCCTGGGCCGGCCAACGGCCGGCGCTACCGGGCCGGTCGGACCGGGCACGCGTCAGCTCCCCGTGGAGTCCACTACAATCTGCGGCCTGAGGCGCATTTCCGTTGCGCCCCCACCCGCCGCATTGTCACAAGGTTCCTGCATGAGAAGTCACGACAGCAGCAAGCGCGTCCTGGTCACCGGTGGCGCCGGATTCCTCGGCTCGCACCTGATCGAACGCCTGCTCGACCAGGGCCACGAAGTGGTGTGCGCGGACAACCTGTTCACCGGCACCAAGCGCAACATCGCGCACCTGCTGGGCAACCCCCACTTCGAATTCCTGCGCCACGATGTGACCTTCCCGCTGTATATCGAGGTCGACGAGATCTGGAACCTGGCCTGCCCGGCGTCGCCGGTGCATTACAGCCACGACCCGGTGCAGACCACCAAGACCTCGGTGCATGGTGCGATCAACCTGCTGGGCCTGGCCAAGCGGCTGGACTGCCGCATCTTCCAGGCCTCCACCAGCGAGGTGTATGGCGACCCGAGCGTGCACCCGCAGCGCGAGGAGTACTGGGGCAACGTGAATCCGATCGGTCCGCGCTCGTGCTACGACGAAGGCAAGCGTTGCGCCGAGACGCTGTTCTTCGATTACCACCGCCAGCATGGGCTGGATATCAAGGTGGCGCGCATCTTCAACACCTACGGCCCGCGCATGCATCCCAATGATGGGCGCGTGGTGTCCAACTTCATCGTGCAGGCGCTGCGGGGTGAGGACATCACCATTTACGGTGAAGGCCAGCAGACGCGGTCGTTCTGCTACGTGGATGACCTGATCGAGGGCTTCATGCGTTTGATGGCCACCGACAGGGATTTCACCGGGCCGTGCAACCTGGGCAATCCGGCGGAAATGACCATCCGCGAGCTGGCCGAGGCGGTGATCGCATTGACCAATTCCGGGTCGAAGCTGGTGTTCAAGCCGTTGCCGCAGGACGACCCGATGCAGCGCCAGCCGGACATCACGCTGGCCAAGAGCCGGCTCAATGGGTGGGAGCCGCAGGTGAAGCTGGAAGAAGGGTTGCGCCGGACGATCGCGTACTTTGACGGCCTGCTGAGCGAATCCCGGTAACGCCGTCTGTCAGACGACTGCATGTGGCGCGGTAGAGCCGTCTGTTAGACGGCTGCTTTTGCGGGGTAGAGCCGTCTGTTAGACGGCTGCTTTCTGCGCGAAGAGCAGCGGACTAACAGTCCGCTCTACCTCCGCGTTACCGGTCCGCGTTACCGGTCCGCGTTACCGGTCCGCGTTACCCGTCGGCGTTACCCGTCGGCGTTACCCGTCGGCGCTACCCGTCCGCGTTACCCGTCCGCGCTACCCGTCCGCGTTACCCATCGGCGCTACCCATCGGCGCTACGTCCGCGCTACGACCGCGTTGATGTTTCAGCCGTAGGCGTTACCGGCACTGGTAGGTGACGTCCTGGCGGCTGTGGCGGAAGGGGTCGGTCAGGTCGTCGGAGTATTTGCCCAGCAGCAACCGCTGCTTTGGCAGGAAATGCTGGCGGTAGAAACGACTCATGCCAGCCACGCGCCGGCCCTTGTCGGTCAGCAGCACGCAGCCGTTTTCAATGTGGATCGTGCCCGAGCTTTCCTGCTCGGTCAGGCGCACGTCCACCAGCCGGTGTTCGACCATGTACTCCTTGGTGAACACGTCCTGGAACGCGTCCTGGCGGATGCCGCCGCCGCGCTGGTCGAGCTTCTCCAGGATGTAGAACGACAGCGAACGGTCGATCACCGTCGGCACCGAGATCGCGAACGCGTAGCCACCCAGCAGCCAGACCAGGGCCAGCAGCACCCGCTCGGCGGGCGTGAATGCGCGGAAGGGCGAGGCCAGCAGCACCAGGCCGGTGAGCACCGCCGCCAGCAGGGCATCGCCAATGGCCGCGTAGAACACCACGTCCACGGTGAAGAAGCGCACGTGCAGGTAGTGGATGCCCAGCAGCAGCCCGATGTAGACCAGGGTCAGCAGTGCCGCCTTGAGGAGGGTTTTCATGGCTTGAATACCAGCAGGCGGTTGCCCAGGAACGAAAGGATGAACTGCACGATGCTGATCAGCACGAAGCCCACGCGGTAATCGAACCTCAGCAGGTCCGACCAGAGCGCCATCAAGCCGCCGTTGAGCAGCGCGATCGCAGCGTACAGCACCACGAACCGCCACAGCTGCCCGCTGGCGCGGGCCTGGGTGGCGGCGAACACGAAGTAACGGTTGCCCAGGAACGAGGCGATGATGGCCACGGCCGCCGCCAGCAGGTTGGCCACGCCCTTGGACGGCACGTGCGCGACTTCCACCAGCAGGGTCAGCACCAGGAAGTGCACGCCGGTGGCCACCAGTCCATTGATGACGTAGCGCGCCAGCTGGCGCAGGTCAGCGCGGCGTTGCATCCGCCGTGACCTCGATCACCCCGGCCAGGTACTCGCGATAGGCACCCGGCTTGGGAATGGTGCCGCGGACGATGCCACTGAGCATCAGCGTCATCAGGGTCAGCGTGCCGGTCTGCAGGAACACCAGGAACAGCACGCCCAGCGCCATCGAGAACCAGCCCGGGGTGGCGTAGCCGGCCAGCTTGAGCAGGGTGGCCACCACCGCCAGCACGATCGAGGCCGAGGACACCAGCACGCAGATCAGGCCGACCCGCACCAGCACGTCCTCGGCGAACACCATCAGCGCGCGGAAGCCGTGCAGGGTCAGCCCTACGAAGTTCATCTTGCTCTGCCCGGCATAGCGCGGGCCACGGTCGATCGGGCACACCGCCAGGCGCAGCTTGCTGGCAATCAGGCCGGCCGCCACATGGGTCCAGACCTCGTGCATGGCGTTGAGCCGGTGCAGCGCACCGACCTTGATCGCCATGAAGTTGCCGAAGCTGATGGTGCGCCCGGTGAGCAGCTGGAAAATGAACTTGTAGACCACGTAGAACGCACGGAAGCGCAGCGTTTCCACCCGGCTGCGGCGCCGCGCCACGGCCACGTCGACGTTCTCGTCGCGGGTCGCTGCCAGCAGCTCGGCGATGGTTTCCGGCAGGTCCTCGCCGTCCGAATCCATCACGATCACGCGCTGCGCGTCGGGCAGATTCTCTTCCACATAGCCCAGCCCGACCGCGATGGCCTTCTGGTGGCCCACGTTGCGGCGCAGCTTCAGTACCACCCCGTTGACGCCCGACGCGGACAGCTGCTCCGGCTGCACCGGTTCGCGGATCGAACCGTCGTCCACCGCCACCACGTACACGCGGTCGCCGTACAGGCGCGCCAGCTCGCTGAACAGCCGGGTCGAGGCCACGTGGTCCTCGTACACCGGGGTCACCACCACGAACGACTCATTGGACTCACGCATGCTGTTCCCCTGCCGCCTTGGGCGATGCAGCCGACTTCCACTGGTCCAGCAGCACCAGCACCCCATACATCAACAGCAGCTGCATCGGCAGCGCGACGCGGCGGGCGCTGGTGGCCAGGTGCCATTCCAGATCATGCGGGGTGCTCAGGTACACCGCGAACAGCACGCCCAGGTAAGCCACGGCGACCAGCAGCGCGGCGCGCGCGGCCGGCGTGCGCCAGGTCCGCGTCCACAGGCCCAGCAGCAGCACCAGGGGAATCCATGCGTCGCTGCGCAGCAGCGCCTTCAGGATCAGCACGCTCTGCGAGAGGTCGGGCAGGCGCGCCAGCAACTGCCCCTTCAGGTCGCTGCGGGCCAGGTCGTTGCCCAGGTCCGCGCCAGCCACGGCCAGCTTCCACGCCAGCAGCGGCAGCATCGACACGGCGAAGGCGACCAGCAGGCCCCACGGCATGCGACGGTCGCGCAGCAGGCAGGTGGCCACTGCGACGATGGCCACCAGGATCGCCAGCACCGCACCTTCGTTCTTGGTCAGCGTCAGCACCGCCGACACCATTGCGTAGGCGGCCAGGGTGAACCACGCCACGCCGGTGGGCTGCGTACGCGGCTGCACCGCCATCGCCAGCGCGGCCACCGCGTAGACCGCCAGGAAGGCGTCCATGTAGCCGTCCACCAGATACCGTCCGCCCACCTTCAGCACCACCACCGCGACCAGCCCGGCCACCCACCCGCTGCGCACGCTGCGCGCGATCAGCAGCAGCGGCGGCAACAGCAGCAGCGTGCCGGCGGCCTTGGGGAAGATCTCATTCCAATGGCCCACCAGCTTGGCGGCGGTGGCCGACCACAGCGGGAACAGCGACGGGTAGTCGTTGTGGCTGAAGACGGCGTAGTCGTCCAGCTGCGTATACAGCGACCCGTCCAGGTAGATGCGTTTGGCATGGAACAGCCAGATCGAGCGCGGGTCCCATTCGTCGGTGGGGCTGCCCAGGGCAAACACCAGCAGCACCGCGACGATGCCGATCATCCAGGCCATGCGGCCGTCGCGCAGGGCCAGCAGCGACCACACCGCGCAGCCGAGTACGGCAATGAAGGCCAGCTGCGTGGGCAGTCCGATCCAGCCCAGGGCGGCGAAGGCGTAGCAGAGCAGCACGCCGGCGAGCATCGCCAGCGCAGCGCGCGCGCCGGTATCAGCGGCAGTCAACGAGAACAATGCGCTCACTCCTTGCGATGTGCGTGCAGCGATCGGGCACGGGCGCACCGGCCCGGAACAGCATGAGGCCGCGTTCGCCCCACACCACGCGGCGGGGGTACAGACCGTCCCACAGGCGCTCGCGCACCAGCGGGTCTTCCCACAGGCTCCGGTCCAGCGCGATCGGGCGGCGGTCGGGGTCGTGGACGGCGAGCAGTTCGCGGGCTTCAACCGCCTCGACCGGTACCGACCGGGTCCACCCGGCGTCGGCGACAAAGGCCTGGCCGAGCAGCGAGCGGTCGAATTCGATGTCCTTGGCAATGCCCCGCAGGCCCACCAGCAGTGCCGCACCGATCAGCAGACCGGCCAGCCAGCGCTGCGCCACGGGGTATTTTCCCTTCCAGGGTGTGATCACGACAACATTCCAGTATTCGCGAAAGCCAAGCCGGAAAGTCTAGCAGGCCGTCGGCGCGGATCGTCGCGGGGACCCCGCCAAGGTGTCGCGATTTGCCGCTGCCCGGCCCAACCCCGAGAATGTCCGCCACCCCTGCCGTACTGGACCCCGCATGCCTGCCGCCGCACCCGTCCCCACCGAGCGCCATCCTGCATGGATACCCTGAAAGCGCGGCTGCGCTCGGTGGTGTATGCGGCGATGCGCGCGGGCTTCCGCGCCCTGCCGCTCTCCGACGGGCAGCGCGACCGCCTGCGTACCCGCTTCCTGGACCGGCACTCGGCGTGGGTACCGCCGCCTGCGCGCGGGCGCGTGGAGGATGCCGGGCACGGCGCTTCGCGTCGCCCCCTGTTGCGTGCCGACGAAGCCGCCATCGGCCATGTACCCTGGCGCCCCGGCGCGCTGCCTGCGCCGCTGCCGGCCACGCTGGTCGCGTTCTACCTGCCGCAGTTCCATCCGTTCCCGGAGAACGATGCCTGGTGGGGCAAGGGCTTCACCGAATGGCGCAATGTCACCCGTGCCCTGCCGCAGTTCGAGGGCCACGTACAGCCGCGCCTGCCGGCCGACCTGGGCTTCTACGATCTGCGCAGCCCGCAGGTGATGCGCGACCAGGCCACGCTGGCACGCGAGTACGGCATCGGCGCGTTCTGCTTCTACTACTACTGGTTCAGCGGTACCACCCTGATGGAGGACCCGCTGCGCCAGTGGCTTGCAGACGACAGCATCGACATGCCGTTCTGCCTGTGCTGGGCCAACGAGAACTGGGCGCGGCGCTGGGACGGACGCAACGACGACATCCTGATCGGGCAGCAGCACAGTGCCGAAGATGACCTGGCCTTCATCGCGCACATCGCCGACTACCTGCGTGACCGGCGTGCGCTCAAGGTGGACGGCAAACCGATGCTGCTGGTGTACCGCCCGCATCTGTTCCCCGATGCACGCGCCACCGCGCAGCGCTGGCGGCAGTGGTGCCGCGAGCACGACATCGGCGAGATCCACCTGGCCTATGTACAGGGCTTCGAGCGCCCGGACCCACGCGATATCGGCTTCGATGCCGCCGTGGAGTTCCCGCCGAACATGAGCAACCCGCGCGCATTGACCGCGGACCAGTATCTGATCAACCCGGCGTTCCAGGGCGACGTGCGCGACTGGCGCGCGCTGGCCAGCGAGATCGGCGCGCGCACGCTGCCGGCGTATCCCCTGTACCCGGGTGTGAACCCCGGTTGGGACAACGAAGCGCGCCGGTCCGGCAAGGGGCGCGTGTACCTGCATGCCTCGCCGCGCGGCTACCGCGACTGGCTGTCGACCACGATCCACCAGCGCCTTGCCACGGTGCCGTCGGCCGAACGGCTGGTGTTCATCAATGCGTGGAACGAGTGGGCGGAGGGCGCCGTGCTGGAACCGGACGTGCGCCTGGGGCACGGGTACCTCGAGGCGACCCGGCAGGCATTGCGGCTGCCCTCGTCGCCCTCCGCGTCGGCGCGGGCGTGCGTGGTGATCCATGCGTGGTACCTGGAAGAACTGGTCGAACTGCTGGCCCACGTGCGCCAGAGCGCGCTGCCGGTCCGCCTGGTGATCACCACCGCGCCGGAGCATCGCGCACGGGTGGAAGCCCTGCTGCAGGCGGCTTCGCTGCAGGGCGAGGTACACGCCTTCGCCAACCACGGCCGCGACATCCTGCCGTTCCTGCACGTGGCCAACCTGCTGCTCGACCAGGGCGAGGACGTGGTGCTGAAGCTGCATACCAAGCGCTCCACCCACATGCCGCAGGGCGTGCAATGGCGGCAGGAGCTGCTGCAGCAGTTGCTGGGTGAGGGACGCGGCGAAGAGGCCATGCGCCGGTTCACGCAGGATCGGCAACTGGGCATGCTGGCACCGGCCGGGCACCTGCTGCCCGTCCGCGACTACCTGGGCGGCAACGCAGCCGCCCTGCAACGCCTCTCGGTACGCCTGGGACTGCAGGCCGAGGTGCTGGATGCCATGTTCAGCTCCGGCAGCATGTTCTGGGTGCGCCTGTCCGCGCTGCGCCCGCTGCTGGACGCCCACCTGGCCCCCGGCGCATTCGAGGACGAGCAGGGCCAGATCGATGGCACGCTGGCGCATGCGGTGGAACGCGTGCTCGGTGCGGTGTGCGAGGACGCCGGCTACCGCGTGGAAACGCTCGGCAGCGCCACGACCGCGCCCAGCTACGCGTACGCCAGACGCAGCTGACCCGCAGGCCGGACGGCCTGCGGGTCATTCCCCTCCCGACGGCTCAGCTGAAGCTGACCCCGGTTTTTTCCTTCAGCTCATCCGCGCCCACGCCCGGTGCGGCTTCCACCAGCTTCAGCCCGCCGTCGGTGACATCGAACACCGCCAGGTCGGTGATGATGCGGTCGACCACGCCCACGCCGGTCAGCGGCAGGGTGCACTCGGGCAGGATCTTGTGCTCGCCATTCTTCGCGGTGTGCTCCATCAGCACCACCACGCGCTGCACACCGGCCACCAGGTCCATCGCGCCGCCCATGCCCTTGACCATCTTGCCGGGCACCATCCAGTTGGCCAGGTCGCCCTTGTCGGTGACCTGCATCGCGCCGAGGATGGCCAGGTTGACGTGGCCGCCGCGGATCATCGCGAAGCTGTCGTGGCTGCCGAAATAGCTGGCCCCGGCACGCGCGGTGACGGTCTGCTTGCCGGCGTTGATCAGGTCCGCATCCACTTCGGCTTCGGTCGGGAACGGACCGATGCCGAGCAGGCCGTTCTCGGACTGCAGCCACACGTCCACGCCGTCGGGAATGTGGTTGGCCACCAACGTCGGCAGGCCGATGCCCAGGTTCACGTAAGCACCGTCGGTGAGCTCGCGGGCGGCGCGCTGCGCCATTTCATCGCGGGTCCAGGCCATCTCAGTTGCCCTCCGCACGCACGGTGCGCTGTTCGATACGCTTTTCGGGAGTCGGGTTGTGCACGATGCGGTGCACGTAGATGCCCGGCAGGTGCACCTGGTCCGGGTCGATGCTGCCGACCGGCACCACCTCTTCCACCTCCACCACGCACAGCCTGCCGGCCATCGCGCAGGCCGGATTGAAGTTGCGCGCGGTCTTGCGGAACACCAGGTTGCCGGCCTCGTCGGCCTTCCACGCCTTGACCAGCGCCACGTCGGCGCGCAGGGCGGTTTCCATCACGTAGTGCTTGCCGTCGAATTCGCGGGTTTCCTTGCCTTCGGCCACCACCGTGCCGTAGCCGGTGGCGGTGAAGAAGGCCGGGATGCCGGCGCCGCCGGCGCGCAGGCGCTCGGCCAGGGTGCCCTGCGGGTTGAACTCCAGCTCCAGCTCACCGGCCAGGTACTGGCGTTCGAATTCCTTGTTCTCGCCCACGTAGGACGAAATCATCTTCTTGATCTGGCGGGTTTCCAGCAGCTGGCCCAGGCCGAACCCGTCCACGCCGGCGTTGTTGGAAATCACCGTCAGGCCCTTGACCCCGGTGTCGCGCAGCGCGGCGATCAGCGCCTCGGGAATGCCGCACAGGCCGAAGCCGCCGACGGCCAGGGTCTGGCCATCGGCCACCGCACCCTGCAGCGCGTCGGCAGCGCTGGCGTAGCGTTTGCCGCGCCGGCCGTTGTCTGGGGACTTGCTCATCTACGCCCTCACCTCGTTGATGTAAGGGCCCATTGTAGCCATTGCCGGTAGCGTCCCCGGCTGAAAACGCTTCCCATACATCGCAGCGGCTAAACTCGCCTACTGACTACCGAAAGGACCCCCGATGACCCTCCCCGCATTCAAGGCGTATGACATCCGCGGCCGCGTGCCGGACGAGCTGAACGAAGACCTGGCGCGGAAGATCGGCGTGGCGCTGGCGGCCCAGCTGGAGCCGGGCACCGTGGTGGTGGGCCATGACGTGCGCCTGACCAGCCCCGCCCTGCAGGACGCCCTGGCCGCCGGCCTGCGTGGCGCCGGGCGCGAGGTGCTGGACATCGGCCTGTGCGGGACCGAAGAGGTCTACTTCCAGGTCGACCACCTCAATGCCGCCGGCGGGGTGATGGTGACCGCCAGCCACAACCCGATGGACTACAACGGCATGAAGCTGGTCAAGCAGCAGGCCCGGCCGATCAGTTCGGACACCGGCCTGTTCGCCATCTCCGATGCCGTGGAAGCCGATACCGCACCGGCCGCCGAGCCCAAGGCCGGCATCCAGTCGCATCCGGACAAGCGCGCGTATATCGAGCACCTGCTGAGCTACGTGGACCGCGCCGCGCTGAAGCCCCTGAAGCTGGTGGTCAACGCCGGCAATGGCGGCGCCGGCACCATCGTCGACCTGCTGGCCCCGCACCTCCCGTTTGAGTTCGTGCGCATCGCCCACGAACCGGATGGCAGCTTCCCGAACGGCATTCCCAATCCGCTGCTGATCGAGAACCGGGAGATGACCGCACAGGCCGTGCTCGAACACGGTGCGGACTTCGGCATCGCCTGGGATGGCGATTTCGACCGCTGCTTCTTCTTCGACCATACCGGCCGCTTCATCGAAGGCTATTACCTGGTCGGCCTGCTGGCCAAGGCCATCCTGGCCCGCCAGCCCGGCGGCAAGGTGGTCCACGACCCGCGCCTGCTGTGGAACACCGTGGAAATGGTGGAAGCGGCCGGTGGCCAGGCCGTGCTGTGCAAGAGCGGGCATGCCTTCATCAAAGAAAAGATGCGGGCCGAAGACGCCGTCTACGGCGGCGAGATGAGCGCGCACCATTATTTCCGCGAATTCGCCTACGCCGACTCCGGCATGATCCCGTGGCTGCTGATTGCCGCGCTGGTGTCCGAAACCGGGCTTTCGCTGGCCGACCTGGTCGAAGAACGCATGCAGAAGTTCCCCTGCAGCGGCGAGATCAACTTCAAGGTCAGCGACGCCAAGCTGGCGGTGGCGCGGGTGATGGAACACTTCGCCCCGCATGCCCCGACCCTGGACCACACCGACGGCATCAGCGCGGATTTCGGCCAGTGGCGCTTCAACCTGCGCAGCTCCAACACCGAACCGCTGCTGCGGTTGAACGTGGAATCGCGCGGCGATGCCGCGTTGCTGCAGCAGCGCACCGATGAGATCTCCCAGCTGCTCAAGGCATCCTGAGGCACGACCCGATGAACGACATCCTTCCGGTCATCCTGTCTGGCGGTTCCGGCACGCGGCTGTGGCCGCTGTCGCGCGAAGCGTACCCCAAGCAGTTCCTGGCCCTGGCCGGCGAACAGACCATGCTGCAGGCCACCTGGCAGCGCGTGGCGCCCATTGCCGGGCGCGCACCGCTGGTGGTGGCCAACGAGGAGCATCGCTTCGTCGCCGCCGAGCAGCTGCAGCAGCTGGGCGTGCAGCCGCAGGCGATCCTGCTGGAGCCGGTCGGGCGCAATACCGCGCCGGCGATCGCGATCGCCGCGCTGGAAGCCACGCTGGAAGGCGACCCGGTGCTGCTGGTGCTGCCGTCGGACCATGTGATCGCCGACGAGGCGGCGTTCCGTGCCGCGGTGCTCAGCGCACTGCCTGCCGCGCAGGACGGCAAGCTGGTCACGTTCGGGATCGTCCCCACCGGACCTGAAACCGGGTATGGCTACATCAAGGCGTTGCCGGGCGGCGCGGTCCGCGCGGTGGACCGCTTCGTCGAGAAGCCCGACGCCGAAACCGCGCAGCAGTACGTGCAGTCCGGTGAGTACTTCTGGAACAGCGGCATGTTCCTGTTCCGCGCCTCGCGCTACCTGGCCGAACTGGAACGGCTGCAGCCGGACATGCTGGCCGCCAGCCGCAACGCCTGGCAGCTGGCCCGGCGCGATGCCGACTTCACCCGCCTGGACAAGGACGCCTTCGCTGCCGTCCGCGCCGACTCCATCGACTACGCGGTGATGGAAAAGACCCGCGACGCCGTGGTGGTGCCGCTGGACGCCGGCTGGAACGACGTGGGGTCGTGGACGGCACTGCGCGATGTGTCCGAGCAGGATGCCGACGGCAACGCCCACCACGGCGACGTGATCGCCATCGACTGCCGCAACACCTATGCCTACGGCGAGCGCCTGATCGTACTGGTGGGGCTGGACGATGTGATCATGGTGGAAACCGACGATGCGGTGATGGTCGGCCGCAGCGACCGCATGCAGGAGATCAAGCAGGTGGTGGCCCAGCTCAAGGCCGATGCGCGCCCGGAAGCCACCTGGCATCGCAAGGTCTACCGCCCGTGGGGCGCCTACGATTCAATCGACAACGGTGAGCGCTTCCAGGTCAAGCGGATCACGGTCAAGCCCGGTGGCACGCTCAGCCTGCAGATGCACCATCATCGCGCCGAACACTGGGTGGTGGTGAGTGGCACGGCGGAGGTGACCCGTGGCGACGAGGTCATCCTGCTGGGCGAAAACCAGAGCACGTACATTCCGCTGGGTGTTACCCACCGGTTGCGCAATCCGGGCAAGCTGCCGTTGGAGCTGATCGAAGTGCAGTCCGGCAGCTATCTTGGCGAGGATGACATCGTGCGGTTCGAGGATACGTACGGGCGGAGTTGAATCGGACGCCTGCTCCAAAAAAAAACCCGGCTTCTGGCCGGGTTCTTTTTTTCCTAGAGCTCTGCAACCACGCGCTGCAATCCCGTCCGCCAATCCGGCAGGGTGATGCCGAAATCCGATTCCAGTTTCGCCACGTCCAGGTGCGAATACGCCGGGCGCTTTGCCGGGGTCGGGTAGTCGGCCGTGGTGATCGCCTCGACCTTCGGCGCGCGGGCCAGTTTGCCCGCCGCGACTGCCTCGGCAAAGATCGCCTCGGCAAAGCCATGCCAGCTGGTTTCGCCGTTGGCCGTCAGGTGCCAGGTGCCGGAAAGCTGCGCCGGATGCTGCACCACCTGCGCGGTCACGTCGGCAATCAATGCCGCCGGCGTCGGCGTGCCCACCTGGTCGGCGACCACGCGCAGGACATCGCGTTCAGCGCCGACACGCAGCATGGTGCGCAGGAAATTGGCGCTGTGCGAGGCATACACCCAGGCGGTGCGGAAGATCAGGTGACGCCCACCGGCCGCGCGGATGGCGTCTTCACCGGCCAGCTTGCTGGCCCCGTACACGCCCAGCGGTGCGGTGGCGTCGTCTTCGCGATACGGGCGCGTGCCCTGCCCGTCGAACACATAGTCAGTGGAGTAATGCACCAGCGGTACGCCCGCCGCCGCGCACCAGCGGGCGATGACGCCAGGCGCCTCCGCATTGGCACGCCAGGCCGCGTCGCGATCTTCCTCGGCGCGATCCACGGCGGTGTAGGCCGCCGCATTGACCACGATGCCGGGCTGCACGCGGTCGAGCAGCGCCACCAGCGATTCAGGCTGGTTGAAATCCGCCGTCTCGCACGCCGTGCCGTCGGCAAGGGTGCCGCTGCGGGTGGTGGCCACCACCGTGCCCACCGGCGCCAGGGCGCGCAGCAGTTCCTGGCCCAGCTGGCCGTTGCCGGCAAACAGCAGCACCGTCACGGGGTACCCTGCAGCGCGGCGTAGTCCGGCAGGCGGTCTTCGGCGATGTCCTTCAGGAACGGCGCAGCCTCATCCTTGGCCGACAGGGTCGGGCCACTGATCGGCCAGTCCACGCCCACGTCGGCGTCATTCCAGCGCACGCCGGCGTCGAAGTCCTTCAGGTAGACCTCGGTGCACAGGTAGCTGAACACGGCGCGCTCGGACAGCACCGCGAAGCCGTGGGCGAAGCCTTCCGGAATCCAGAACTGCTTCTTGTTTTCCGCGCTCAGCACCACCGCTTCCCACTGGCCGAAGGTCGGCGAGCCACGGCGGATGTCCACGGCCACGTCGTACACCTCGCCTTCCAGCACGCTGACCAGCTTGCCCTGCGGGCGCGGCCACTGGTAATGCAGGCCACGCAGTACGCCCTTGGCCGAGGTGGACACGTTGCTCTGCACGAACTTCGTCGGCAGGCCGTGCTGGCCGAAGCGTTCGGCGTTCCAGGTTTCGAAGAAGAAGCCGCGCTCGTCGCCGAACACCGCCGGTTCGATCACCACGCAGCCGGGCAGCTTGGTTTCAATCACTTTCATGGCACGACTCCACGCACGGCCAGCGCATGCAGGTACTGGCCATATCCGTTCTTGATCAGCGGCGCGGCGAGCGCTTCCAGCTGTTCGGCGTTGATCCAGCCCTGGCCGAAGGCGATTTCCTCCGGGCAGCAGATCTGCAGGCCCTGGCGGGTCTGGATGGTTTCAATGAAGTTGGACGCTTCCAGCAGCGACTGGTGCGTACCGGTATCGAGCCACGCATAACCGCGCCCCAGGGCTTCCAGGTGCAGGTTGCCCTCGCGCAGGTAGCGCTGGTTGAGATCGGTGATTTCCAGTTCGCCACGCGGCGACGGCTTGAGCTCGGCCGCATGGTGGCTGGCATTGCCGTCGTAGAAATACAGACCGGTAACCGCATAGTTGGAACGCGGATTGGCCGGCTTCTCGACCAGGTCGATCACCTTGCCCGACGCGTCGAACTCGGCCACGCCGTAACGCTCCGGATCGGTCACCCAGTAGCCGAAGACCGTGGCACCGGTTTCGCGCTGGTCGGCGCTGCGCAGCACTTCACGCAGCCCATGGCCGTGGAAGATGTTGTCGCCCAGCACCAGGCAGCTCGGCTTGCCGTCCACGAAGTCCTTTCCGATCAGGTACGCCTGGGCCAGGCCGTCCGGGCTCGGCTGCACGGCGTACTCGATGTTCATGCCCCACTGCGAACCATCGCCGAGCATGGCCTGGAACAGCGCCTGCTCGTGAGGGGTATTGATGATCAGCACATCGCGGATGCCACCGAGCATCAGCACGCTGAGCGGGTAATAGATCATCGGCTTGTCGTACACCGGCAACAGCTGCTTGCTGACGCCCTTGGTGATCGGATACAGGCGGGTGCCGGAGCCGCCCGCCAGGATGATGCCCTTGCGTTGAGTCATGGGAAATCCTTCAGGCCGTAGTGCCGATGCGTTGCAGGCGGTAGCTGCCGTCGAGCACGCCGTTCACCCATTCCTGGTTGTCCAGGTACCAGTCGACCGTGAAGGCAATGCCCTGGTCGAAGGTGTACTTCGGCTCCCAGCCCAGCTGGTCCTTCAGCTTGGATGCGTCGATGGCGTAGCGGCGGTCGTGTCCCGGACGGTCGGCGACATAGGTGATCTGGCTGCTGCGCGGCTGGCCATCCTCGCGCGGACGACGCGCATCGAGCAGCGCGCAGATCGCGTGCACCACTTCGATGTTCTCCTTTTCCGAGTTGCCGCCCACGTTGTAGGTCTCGCCCACCTGGCCCTTGGCCAGCACGGTACGGATGGCTTCGCAGTGGTCGCTCACGAACAGCCAGTCGCGCACCTGCTTGCCGTCGCCGTAAACCGGCAGCGGCTCGCCGGCCAGTGCCTTGGCGATCACCAGCGGAATGAGCTTCTCCGGGAAGTGGTACGGACCGTAGTTGTTGGAGCAGTTGGTGGTCAGCACCGGCAGCCCGTAGGTGTGGTGGAACGCACGCACCAGGTGGTCCGAAGCAGCCTTGGACGCCGAATACGGCGAATTGGGCGCATACGGGGTGGTTTCGCTGAACTTGCCGGTCTCGCCCAGGGTGCCGTACACCTCGTCGGTGGAGACATGCAGGAAGCGGAATGCCTGGCCCTTGTCGGCCGGCAGCGCCTTCCAATAGTCACGCACCGCCTCAAGCAGGCCCAGGGTGCCGACCACGTTGGTCTGGATGAACGCGCCCGGGCCGTCGATGGAGCGGTCGACGTGGCTTTCGGCGGCGAAGTTCAGCACGGCGTCGGGCTGGTACTCGGCGAGCAGCTTGGCCACCAGGGCCTGGTCGCCGATATCGCCCTCGACGAAGACGTGGTTCGGGTTGCCTTCCAGGCTGGACAGGGTCTTGAGATTGCCCGCATAGGTGAGCGCGTCAAGGTTGATGACGCGGTTGCCCTTGGACACCGCCTCCAGGACAAAATTTCCGCCAATGAATCCGGCTCCGCCGGTGACAAGCCATGTGGGCACTACTGCGTCTCCTGTCTGATATTCGTCCCGGGCGGCGCGTCGGCACCGGCCCTATTTAGCGGAACAGCATACAACGGCAGTGTCTTCACCACTTCATTCCCCAAGTGAACGGGAACCGCAGCGGGAGGGCGTTCATTGCTGCGATGCACAAATACCATACGCATTCGCATGGTGCCTCGCAGGCAGTTAGAATCGCGGTCCCACCCCCGAACCGGTTGCCGTGTTCCGCGACCGGACGTTCCCCGTTATTGAAGGATCCCGCACCAGATGAAAATCCTCGTCGCGTACAAGCGCGTGGTGGACTACAACGTCCGCATTCAGGTCAAGCCGGACGGTTCCGGCGTGGTCACCGACGGCGTCAAGCTGTCCCCCAACCCCTTCGATGAAATCGCCCTGGAAGAAGCCCTGCGCCTGCGCGACAAGGGCATCGCCACCGAGGTCGTGGTTGCCACGATCGCCCCGGCCGATGCCCAGGCGCACCTGCGCAACGGCCTGGCCATGGGCGCCAACCGCGCCATCCACGTGGTCACCGACCAGGCCATCCAGCCGCTGACCGCCGCGCGCACCCTGCTCAAGCTGGTCGAGAAGGAGCAGCCGGACCTGGTCATCCTGGGCAAGCAGGCCATCGATGACGACGCCAACCAGACCGGCCAGATGCTGGCCACGCTGTGGGGCCGCCCGCAGGCGACCTTCGCCAGCAAGCTGGAGATCGCCGATGGCAAGGCCACGGTGACCCGCGAGGTCGACGCCGGCCTGGAAACGCTGGAAGTGGACCTGCCGGCGGTGGTCACCACCGACCTGCGCCTGAACGAGCCGCGCTTCATCAAGCTGCCCGACATCATGAAGGCCAAGGCCAAGCCGCTGGAAACGCTGCAGCTGGCCGACCTCGGCGTTGACGCCGCCGATACCTTCAAGACCACCCAGTACGCCGCGCCGTCCAAGCGCAGCAAGGGTGTGATGGTCAAGGACGCGGCCGAACTGGTTGCCGCACTCAAGCAGAAGGGGTTGCTGTAATGACCAAGATCCTCGTTGTTGCCGAGCACCACGACGGCAAGATCAACGCCGCCACCGCCAAGACCGTGAGCGCCGCCGCTGCCATCAGCGGCGCCAGCATCGACGTGCTGGTGCTGGCCGCCGACCCGGCCGCCGTGGCCGCCCAGGCCGCAGAGCTGGCCGGCGTGACCAAGGTCCTGACGGTGGCCAATGCCGCCAACGCCCAGGCCCTGGCCCAGGTGCTGGCCCCGCAGATCGCGCAGCTGGCCACCGGCTACACCCACGTGTTCGGTCCCTCCACCACCTTCGGCAAGGACCTGATGCCGTGCGTGGCGGCCCTGTTGGGGGTCAACCAGGTCTCGGACCTGATGACCGTTGAAGGCAGCCACAGCTTCAAGCGCCCGATCTACGCCGGCAACGCCATCATCACCGTGGAGGTCCCGGCCGACCAGATCGTGGTTGCCACCGTGCGTGCGGCCTCCTGGCCGGAAGCGGCCAAGGGCGGCAGCGCCCCGGTCGAAGCCGCCAGCGTGGACGCCGCCCTGCCCTCGCACACCCGCTTCGTCGGCCTGGCCGCCGGTGCCACCGACCGCCCGGACCTGCAGAGCGCCAAGCGCGTGGTCTCCGGTGGCCGCGGCGTGGGCTCGGAGGAGAACTTCAAGGTGATCTTCCAGCTGGCCGACAAGCTGGGCGCCGCCGTGGGTGCCTCGCGCGCCGCCGTGGACGCCGGTTATGTGCCCAGCGACCTGCAGGTCGGCCAGACCGGCAAGATCATCGCCCCGGAGCTGTACGTGGCCGTGGGCATCAGTGGTGCCATCCAGCACCTGACCGGGATCAAGGACGCCGGCACCATCGTGGCGATCAACAAGGACCCGGATTCGCCGATCTTCGAGATCGCCGATATCGGCCTGGTGGGGGATCTGTTCACCCTGCTGCCCGAGCTGGAAGCAGCGCTTTGACCTTGGGTTCTCTCGTTGCCAGGGCGTCTTCGGACGCCTTGGCATCGGCGGCGACATGAACCAGCGCGTATTGCGTTTCCTGGTTTCGGGCGGCTCTGCTGCCGCCGTGGAATATGCCGCGTTCATCGCACTCCAGTTCGCCCTGGGCACGGCGTGGCTGCTGGCAAGTCAGTCGATCAGCTTCGGCTGCGGCTTTATCGTGAGTTTCCTGTTGAACCGGCGCTGGGTATTCCAGAGCCGTGGCAATGCAGGCGGCGAGCTCGCCAAATACGCCGTGGTGGCTGCCGTCAACCTGGCGGCAGGCAATCTCCTGATCCTGCTGATGGTGGATCGCATCGGCATCCACCCCCTGCTGGCCAAGTTCCTGATCATGGGCATGATCGCCTCATGGAACTACCTGATTTTCTCCCGACTGGTTTTCCGGAAGCCAGCCTGAGCGAGGGCGGACCGGAACCGGCCGCCCCCGATGCGTTTGTAGGTATTTTCTTACCCCCCGAAGTGCCTTCGTGGCGCGGGAGGATTATCTGCACCTTTTTGTATTTCAGTTTTATGACTGTCGTCGTATGATCGCGCTCCCGCATTAGCCGCGCCATTCGCGTTGTTTCCCGACCGTGCCAAGGTCGCAACACCGGATGCAGCGCGAAGCAGAACTGTTACTGATCATGCACGAATCTTCGAATTTCCTCCGTCGCCTGCCGGGCTGGGGAACTTGTCTTGCCGCACTGGTGACACTGGCGCTGCTGCTGAGAATGCGGCCTTTCTACGCTACCACCGACCTGCTGGCATTTGCCGTTACCTGCACGCTGGAACTGGTGCTGCTGGAGATGCTCACACGGCTCTGCCTCAAACCGCGCAGCGCGCCGTTGCGCCTGGCGGCACTGCTGGTCCCTGCGCTGATCGGGTGCGTCTACATGGCGCAGCTGTACTCGGTCTGGATTTCCGGCGGCCTGATTCCTCCGATCGCACTGGCCAACCAGGAAGTGACCGGACTTATTTCCTTTACCGGCATTTACTGGTTGCTGGCCGCGTTCCTGGCTGCATTTTTCGCCCATGCCGTCTTCCACCGACCGCAGCCAGCGCCTCGCCGTTCGGCTGCTGCCGCCGTAGGCATCGGCGCGGTTGCGCTGCTTTACGCAGCCACGCTGGTGAACCAGCCGTTGGCGCGCGGTATCGTGGTCACCCGGGGCGAGGCGCCGGTGTCTTCGTTCGTACGGACCCTGTCGACCTACCTTGGCATGAACGCACCCGAGCAGTTGAGTGCGGCGGAACTGCTCAAGGTGCGAACCGAGTTCCTGCGGCGCACGACCTACGGCGAGGAGTTCCCGGCGACCTACCGGCAGGGGCTGCCTGACAGGCCGAATGTCATCGTGATCTTCACCGAGGGCATGTCCGCGCGGTGGATGGAAACCTACGGCGGCGCCCATCCCGGCCTGATGCCGAACCTGGATCGCCTCGCCGGCGAATCGCTGGTTTTCCGCAACTACTACAACCATACCGCTGCCACGTTCCGTGGCCTGCGTGGCCAGTTGACCTCGGGCCACCAGGAAATGGATGGCTACAACGAAGAAGGGACGGGTACCGGCCAGCGTGATGTATCCCAGGACATCAACGCCGTGCCCCGGGTCAGCATTCCGAACGTGCTGCGGTCGCAGCGCTACCACAGCATGTTCTTCCTGTCCCAGCAGGAATACATCAACAACATGATCGAGACGCTTGGCTTCGACCGGACGCTGGGGCGCGATTACCTTTACGAGCATTACACCGGGAATGCGCCGGGGGCGCGGCCGAAGGTCCTGAGCGATGCGGACCTGTTCAGCGCCATGCTGGGCGAGCTGGAAAAGCAACCGGCCGATCACCCGTTCTTTGCGGCGGCCTACAACTTCCAGACCCACGCGTTTCTTGACGGCGATGCCAGGTACGGCGACGGCAGCAACCCCCTGCTGAACCGGTTCCACTCGTACGACCGCGACATCGGCCGTTTCATCGAGCGTTTCAAGGCCAGCCGCCTGCACGAAAACACCGTACTGGTCATCACCAGCGATCATTCCACCTACCCCTCGCCCAACGCGACCAGGGCGGACCCCCGGATCGAGAACTACTTCGTGGATACGATTCCGTTGCTGATGTACTGGACCGGCGTAAAACACAGCGTGGTCGACGTGGCCGGCAAGAACTCCCTGGACCTGGCGCCAACGCTGCTCAGCCTGCTGGAGGCGCGCAAGAGCCGCAACCTGTTCCTGGGCTGCAGCCTGTTCGAAGCGTGCGCCTTCGACCGGATCTCGAGCATAGGCGGCCAGTACATCCTCACCGATGCGGACCGCTCGTATTCCGATTACTACGTGCCGCCGGAGCAGCGCTCCTACTATGAAGAAGGCAAGCGCCTGATCGAGCGCTACAAGTCGATGGACGTGGTGCTTGATGTCCACTAGCGGGCACTGCGCGCCGTAGCGCCCACGCTTCGGGTACGCTACTACGCCTGCCTGAGCGGAGCCCTGCCGCGTGTGCCCGCTTCCTCCCGCGTCCCCCGCTGTCCCGGCATCGCCCGGGTCGCGCAGGCGATCGCCGCTTTTCCTGCTGGTCATCGGAGCGGCCTACCTGGCCCTGCTTCTCTACATCGACCGCGGCACTGGCCTCCTCGCCCGGCTTGCGTCGCACGCCGGCCCGATGAGCGTCTGCGTGGCCCTGGTCCTGGCCAGCTTCGTGGTGCGCTACCAGCGCTGGCGGCTGGCGTTGGCTGCGCAGGGTCACCCGCACCTCGGCTGGTGGTCGGGGCTTGTCGCCTATCTGGCGGGCTTCGCCTTCACGGTGTCCCCCGGCAAGGCCGGCGAGCTCCTGCGCATCCGGTATTTCGGGCGGATGGGCGTGCAACCGGCCCAGGTGCTGGCAGCCTTCATCTTCGAGCGTGGCCTTGATCTGGCCATCCTGACCCTGCTTGGCATCGCGGCAGCCACGCTGATTCCCGCATTCGGCGTGTTGGCCGGTCTGGTGTCTGGACTGCTGCTGGCGTTGTGCCTGGCCAGTTGCTGGCCCTGGCTTCAACGGCGCTTGTCCGCCCTGGCCTCGCGCGTGCCGGGATCCCGGCCGCGCCGGCTTGCGGGCTTCCTGGTCCACGGCGTGACCCAGGCAGGCCCGCTCCTGCGCCCGCGGCTGGCCGCCCAGGGCCTGGCGCTGGGCGCCGTGGCGTGGCTGTTGACCGCAGCAGCCTTCACCTACCTCTGCCAGGCCATGGGCCTGAGCCTGACCTGGCAGCAGGGACTGGGCATCTATCCCCTTGCCATGCTGGCGGGCGCCGCGTCCTTCGTTCCCGGTGGCGTAGGCACGACCGAGGCCGCGATCGTGCTGATGCTGGGCGCGATCGGCGCGCCGCTGGACGTTTCCCTGGCGGTCGCAGTCGGCATCCGGCTGGCCAGCCTGTGGTTCGCCATCGCAATCGGCATGCTGGCGATGCTCAGCCTTGAGCTGGGCGCGCAGCGTGAGCGCGGTCAGTGACGTAACGTAACTCCTGCCATAATTCCGGGCCGACCCATGTTCACCCGGTGTCGTCCACGCCCTTCTGCCCAGGAGCTCCACGCTTTGACCCCTGAATCCCGTGCCCTCTGCGTGGATCTCGACGGCACCCTGCTCCGCTCGGACATCCTGTATGAGTCCCTGCTGGCGCTGCTCGCCCGCAATCCGCTGTATCTGTTCCTGATCCCGTTCTGGCTGCTGGGCGGCAAGGCCGCCGTGAAGCGGCAGCTGGCATCCCGTGTCACGCTGCCGGCAGAAACGCTGCCATATGACGAGCGCGTGCTGGAGATCCTGCGCAGCACCACGCAGCGCCCGCGGGTGCTGTGCACCGCGTCGGACCAGATCCTGGTGCAGCCCATTGCCGATCACCTGGGGCTGTTCGATGAGGTCATGGCCAGTGATGGCCAGACCAACCTGTCCGGTCGCAACAAGGGCGACGCGCTGGCGCAGCGTTTCGGCGAACGGGGCTTCGACTACATGGGCAACGGCCGCGTGGACCTGCTGGTGTGGGCTCGTGCCGGTGGCGCCATCGTCGTCAACAACGGGGCGCAGCTTGCCCGCGACGCCGGCAGGCAGACCGAGGTGCTGGCCCACCTGCCGTCGCAGAACGGCGGCCTGGTGACCTGGATCAAGGCCGTGCGTGTCTACCAGTGGCTGAAGAACCTGCTGGTGCTGGTGCCGCTGTTGACGGCCCACCGTTTCCTGGACCCCGCCTCGCTGATCGACGCCGGCATCGCATTCCTGGCCTTCGGCCTCTGCGCATCAGGCGTGTACCTGCTCAACGACCTGCTCGACCTGACCCCGGACCGGATGCATCCGCGCAAGCGCAGGCGACCGTTCGCGGCCGGTACGCTGCCACTGCTGCACGGCCTGCTGGTCGCGCCGTTGATCACCTTGATGGGGTTCGCACTCGCGCTGCTGTGCAGCGTCGAGTTCGCCGTGGTGCTGCTCTGTTACTACGTGATGACCCTGAGCTACTCGTTGCAGCTCAAGCGGATCGTGATGATCGACGTGGTCCTGCTGGCCGCGCTGTACACCGTACGCATCATTGGCGGAACGGTGGCGATCGGGTCGGAGCTGTCGTTCTGGCTGCTGGCATTCTCCATGTTCGTGTTCCTGAGCCTGGCGATGCTGAAGCGGTACACGGAGCTTGCCTCGGCGCTGGCCAACGGCAAGCAGCTGGCACAAGGGCGCGGCTATTCGGTGGCCGATCTCCCGCTGGTGCAGTCGCTTGGCGCGGCAGCCGGTTACATCGGGGTCCTGGTGTTCGCGCTGTACATCAACAGCCCCGAGAGCCTGGAACTGTATCGGCACCCGAAAGTGCTGTGGCTGCTGTGCCCGATGCTGCTCTATTGGATCAGCCGCATGTGGATCGTCGCCCATCGCGGCAACATGCACGATGACCCGATCGTGTTCGCCGCCACCGACCGCGGCAGCCAGGTGGTCATCGCCCTGTGCGTCCTGATCGTGCTGGCCGCGATATGAGCGCTGGCCGTGGCCAGTCATGGGGTCGCTACCCGCAGGCGGCACAGCAGCTGCTGCCGGTCATCGACCGCGCGGCGGCGCTGCCGGACACCGGCGCATCGCTGCTGCCCCACGGAAATGGCCGCAGCTATGGCGACAGCTGCCTCAACCCGGGCGGCGCATTGCTCATGGCCGGCGGGCTCGACCGGTTCATTGCCTTCGACCCGTCGACCGGGGTGATCCGCTGCGAGGCCGGGGTGACCCTGGCCGACATCATCGACATCGCGCTGCCGCAGGGCTGGTTCCTGCCGGTGACGCCCGGCACCCGCTACGCCACGGTGGGCGGCGCGATAGCCAACGACGTGCATGGCAAGAACCACCACCGCGCCGGCAGCTTCGGTCACCACGTCCGCCGCCTCGAGCTGCTGCGCAGCGATGGCCTGCGGATTGCGTTGGATGGCACCGACCGCAGCAGCCTGTTCGGCGCCACCGTGGGCGGGCTGGGCCTCACCGGTCTGATCACCTGGGCCGAACTGCAGCTGCGGCGCGTGCCCGGGCCCTGGATGGAAACCGAATCGATCCGCTTCGACTCGCTGGATGCGTTCTTCACGCTTTCGCGCGAGTCCGCTGCGGATTTCGAGTACACGGTGGCCTGGATCGACTGCCTGGCCACGGGCAGGCAGCTGGGGCGCGGGCACTTCCTGCGCGGCGACCATGCGCGCGGCAATCCGCAGGCCGCCATCCCCAGCACCCGGCCACGCCGCAGCATCCCGGTGGTGCCGCCGGTGTCGATGGTCAACCGCCTGACCCTGCGCCCGTTCAACTCCCTGTACTACTGGCGCCAGCCCGCCCGCAGCAGGCGCCATGTCGCGCACTACCAGAGTTACTTCTATCCCCTGGACGGGATCAACGACTGGAACCGGATGTACGGGCCGGCCGGCTTCCTCCAGCATCAGTGCGTATTGCCGCCGGCCACCGCCCGCGACGCCACCGCCGAGCTGCTGCGGGAAATCTCCCGCAGCGGGCGGGGCTCGTTCCTGGCGGTATTGAAGGAATTCGGCACCGCGCCGGCCGCGGGCATGCTGTCCTTCCCGCGGCCCGGCACTACCCTGGCGCTGGATTTTCCCAATACCGGGCCGGACCTGTTCACGATGCTGGAGCGGCTTGACCGCATCGTCGCGGAGGCGGGCGGGGCGGTGTATCCGGCCAAGGACGCGCGCATGTCCGGTGCGCTGTTCCGCCAGGCCTTTCCCGCCTGGGAAGCCTTCGCGTCCCATATCGACCCCCGTTTTTCATCCGGCTTCTGGCGCCGGGTCATGGAGTAAGCATGCAGAAAGTACTCATCATCGGTGCTACGTCCGCCATCGCCGAGGCGGTTGCCCGCCTGTACGCGGCGCGATCGGCGACGCTGTTCCTGGTCGGGCGCAACGCGGGCCGGCTGGAGGCGATCGCCAGCGACCTGAGGGTGCGTGGGGCGCAGCAGGTCGCGACATGGCCGCTGGACGTCAATGACATCGCCAGCCATGCGGGCATGCTCGACGCCGCCTGGACGGCCAGCGCCGGCATCGACACCGTGCTGATCGCCCATGGCACCCTCCCCGACCAGGCCGCCTGTGACGCCTCGGTGGACCTGGCCCTGCGCGAGTTCCTCACCAATGGCACCTCGACCATCGCCCTGTGCACCGCGCTGGCGCAACGCCTGGCGCCGGGCAGCAACCTGGCCGTGATCTCCTCGGTCGCCGGTGACCGTGGCCGTGCCAGCAACTACCTCTATGGCAGCGCCAAGGCCGCCGTGACCGCATTCCTGAGCGGCCAGGGCCAGCGCCTGCGCAGGAAGGGCATCAACGTACTGAACATCAAGCCCGGCTTCGTGGATACTCCCATGACCCACGCCTTCAAGAAGGGCGCGCTGTGGGCGTCGGCCGACAAGGTGGCGCAGGGTATCGTGCGAGCCTCCGATCGCCGCCGGGCCGTGGTGTACCTGCCGGGGTTCTGGTGGGCGATCATGCTGGTCATCAAGAACATCCCCGAATTCGTGTTCCGCCGTATCTCCCTTTGACCCCCGCGAAAAAGGAACCCCTGCGATGCCGGATATCGATCACGACCTTGACGTCCTCTATCAACACCGGTTTCCGAAAGAAGAACTTGCGAACAAGAACCGCATCTGGAACGTGCTGTGCACGCAGTACTTCAACCGGTTTGTCGATGCCGGCGACACGGTCGTGGACATCGGCGCCGGGTACTGCGAATTCATCAACAACATTCCGGCCGGCCGCAAGATCGCAGTGGACCTGAACCCGGACGTGCGCAGGTTTGCCGCGGACGGCATCGAAATCATCAATGAGTCGTGCACGGCGGTAAGCTCGATTCCGAGCGGCAGCGTGGATGCCGTCTTCATGAGCAACTTCCTGGAGCACCTGCCCAGCAAGGACCTGGTGCTGCAGACCCTGCGCGAGAGCGCCCGCATGCTCAGGCCGGGCGGCCGGGCCATCATCCTGCAGCCCAACATCCGCTTCCTGTACGACGAGTACTGGGACTACTTCGACCACCACACCGCGCTGAGCGACCGCAGCCTGGTGGAAGGTGTGCTGATGGCGGGACTGGAACCCCGCGTGGTGATTCCCCGCTTCCTCCCCTACACCACCAAGAGCCGCCTGCCACAGGCCCCCTGGCTGGTGTCCCTTTACCTGCGCATCCCGCTGGCGTGGCACATCCTGGGCAAGCAGGCCCTGGTTGTCGCCTACAAGCGCGGCTGAGCGTTCCTATCGGTACCCGAGTTCGTCCATGGCACAGAAGAATGACAAGATCGTCCTCACCGGCGCCGCAGGCCTGGTGGGGCAGAACCTCATCGTCGAGATGAAGCAGCAGGGCTACACGCACCTGGTGGCCATCGACAAGCATGAGCACAATCTGGCGATCCTGCGCGGACTGCATCCGGACGTGGAAACGATCCTGGCCGATCTGGCGGAGCCGGGCGAATGGACCCGCGCTTTCGAAGGTGCACGCTTGGTGGTGCAGCTGCACGCACAGATCACCGGCAAAACCACCGACCTGTTCGTGCGCAACAACATCAGCGCCACCGAGCGCGTCCTGGCCGCCTGCCGGGCCGCCAGCGTGCCCTACCTGGTGCACATCAGTTCGTCGGTGGTGAATTCGGTGGCCAAGGACGACTACACCCATACCAAGCGCGAGCAGGAAGCCCTGGTGGTCGCCAGCGGCCAGCGCCACTGCGTGCTGCGACCCACCCTGATGTTCGGCTGGTTCGATCCCAAGCACCTGGGCTGGCTGTCGCGCTTCATGGCACGAACGCCGGTGTTCCCGATTCCTGGCGACGGACGCTTCATGCGCCAGCCGCTGTACGAGCGTGACTTCTGTCGATGCATCACCCGGTGCATCGAAACCGAGCCCGATGGACAGGTATTCGACATCGTGGGCGACACCCGCGTGGACTACGTGGACATCATCCGCACGATCAAGCGGGTCAAGAACCTGCGCACGGTGATCGTGCACATCCCGATCGGCTTCTTTGCCTTCCTGCTGCGCACCTACTCGCTGTTCAGCGCCAAGCCCCCCTTCACCGCCGATCAGCTCACGGCGCTGAGTGCCGGCGATGACTTCAAAGGCGTAGACACAGAAGCCGTGTTCGGCGTCCGCCAGACGCCGTTCGAAGACGCCATCCGCGAAAGCTACACCGATCCGCGCTACAGCCACATCGTGCTGCAGCGCTGACCCAATACCTACGGAAATCATTCGAATGTGCAATATCGCCATCATCGGCAGCGGCCCCATGGGGCTGATGGCAGCCTTGGAGCTGCTCAAACAGGGCCATCAGGTCACCGTCTACGAGCGCGATGACCGCATTGGCGGCATGTCGGCGGAGTTCGATTTCGATGGCCTTCGCATCGAGCGCTACTACCACTTCATCTGCAAGACCGATTACCCGCTGTTCAAACTGCTCGATGAGATGCAGTTGTCCGACCGCCTGCACTGGACGGACACCAAGATGGGGTATTACTACGAGGGCAAGCTGCACAAATGGGGTACCCCGTTCGCGCTGCTCGGTTTCCCGCACCTGGGCATCGTCGACAAGGTCCGCTACGCGCTGCATGTGATGCATACCAAGGGCATCAAGGACTGGACCGCACTGGACAAGGAAAACGCACGCGATTGGATCACCCGCTGGATCGGCCCCAAGGCCTACAAGGTGATGTGGGAAAAGGCCTTCGCGTTGAAGTTCTTCGAATACCAGGACAACCTCTCCGCGTCCTGGATCGGCACCCGGATCAAGCGCGTGGCGCTTTCGCGGCGCAACCTGTTCAACGAAAGCATGGGCTACCTTGAAGGCGGCTCGTCCGTCCTGCTGGAGCGCATGGCCGCGGAGGTCCGGCGCCTGGGCGGCCAGATCCTGCTGGGCCAGCCCATCGAGGAAGTCACCTCGGCGGATGGCAAGGTCACCGGCATCCGCACCACGGCCGCGCACGCCGCGTACGACGCCGTGGTGTCCACCGCACCGATCCAGTACGTGCCCAAGCTGGTTCCGGGCCTGCCGCCCGCCTTCGCCGCCCAGGTTGGCGCCATCGAGAACATTCCCGTGGCCTGCGTGATCCTGAAACTCTCGCGCCCGGTCAGCGAGAATTTCTGGATGAACATCAGCGACGACCGGATCGCCATTCCGGGCCTGATTGAGTACAGCAACCTCAACCCGGGCAATGGGCCGGGCGAACATATCGTCTATGCGCCGTACTACATGCCCACCACCCACCCCAAGTGGCAGTGGAGCAACCAGCAGCTGATCGACGAAGTGCTCGGCTACCTGCCGATGATCAACCCGGACTTCAAGCCGGAGTGGATTCTCGCCACCCATTGCCATCGTTACGAGTACGCCCAGACCATCTGCCCGCCCGGTTTCCAGGACATGCTGCCGCCGATGAAGACGCCGCTGGAGGGGTTTTACATGGCCGACACCGCCTATTACTACCCCGAGGACCGGTCGATCAACGAGAGTATTGCGGTGGGCCAGACGTTGGCCCGGATTGCGTCCGGGCAATCGCGCCAGGCTCGGTAATCCCATTACCACGCCCGGGGGGCGTCCCGCCCCTCGACAGCCCCCAACGCGTTATTCCTGGTGGAGTTCCCATGTTCCTTTTGACCAGCACCAGCTCCAGCCCGAACGAGGCGCCGGCCAGAGAACGGTTCACATGGTTCATGGTTGTTCTGCTTGTCATGGCTTACAAGAGCAATGACGCACTCACCAATCCGCAGTTCTGGGCAGAGGATGGCAGGGTGTTTTTCAGCGAGCAGTTCGGGCATGCCTGGCCGCAACTGACCACGTCATATGCCGGCTACCTGCTTACCATTCCCAGGCTGATTGCGTGGTGCGCAAGCTGGTTTCCGTTTGCAAAGGCGCCACTGGTCTACAACGCTGGCGCGATCCTGCTGTCCGCGGCCGCGATAACGTTCACATGCCGGAGGCTGCGGTTCTTCCTGCCGCCCTGGATCGTCGCGCTGTCCTTCCTGGCCGTCCCCACCAATGGTGAGATATTCGGCACCCTCACCAACGTGCAGTGGTTCCTGCAGTTCTTCATGGCGGTGTGCTGTCTCGCCCCGGCGATTGCGTCACGTTCACCGGCATCCCCGTGGATCAGGGCGTGTGGCGTTCTCCTGATCGCGCTGACCGGGCCATTCTCCGCGTTGTTGCTGTTCGTGGTTGCAGGCCTGTGCGGGTTGAGCTGGCTGGCGAGGCGCACGAACATCGATCCCTTCGATGGCGCCCTCGCGGGATTCAACCTCAACCGCGACTGGCATTCCATTGCGGCCACCGCCGTCGGCGCCGTGGTCCAGGTGTGCGTCATCGCCACGACGTCCCAGGGAGGCGTGTCCCAGGACAGGCCGGTCTGGGTGTTGAAGACCACGTTCACGGAGCTGGTTCCACCGCACATCTTCGGCAGCGATTTCCTCACCGGCACCTCGTGGCTGGTCGTATACGCGCTCCTGCTTTTCGGCGTGGTTGCGTTTCGCTCGGCGAACGGAAGCGCGCGACTGTTGGTGCTGGGGTTCCTCGGATTCGCCTCGATCGAGTGCTTCCTGCCGATGCTTCGCATGACCGATCCGGAAGGATTGAACCCCTTCTCCGGTGATCGCTATTTCTACCTGTTGAAGGTGGTCTGGTGGTGGGCCGTGTGGATGTGCCTGGGCGCAGGGAATCGCCGCACCCGCGCCAATGCGACTCTGGTTACCACTGGACTGATATGCCTGTTCGCCACCATGAACCTGCCGCAGATGCGTCGCGCGGCGTTCAAGGACTTCGATTGGCACGGGCATTCGGCAATCCTTGAAACGCCGGGTAAACATTCGATACCCATCAATCCCTACGATTGGCGCGTCGAGGTGGAGCGCCGCGCCCCGGCCGTCGACAAATGATGGCCTTTATTCCTTCCCGCAACTGCGCATTTTACAGAAAGCCCACAATCGACAACGCATGAACGTACCTCTTCCTTCCACGCAGTTCCTGCGTTTCCTTGTTGCAAGCGGATTTGCCGCGATCGTCAACGTAGGCTCACGGATCGTACTGAGCCACTGGCTTCCTTACGTACCGGCGATCATCCTCGCGTTCTGCCTGGGCCTGATCACGGCGTTCACACTGAACAAGATCTTCGTGTTCAGCGCGTCGCGACATCGGCTGCACCACCAGTTCCTGTGGTTCCTGGCGATCAACCTCGCCGCGGTGGCGCAGACCGTAGCGGTAAGCCTGGTCATCGCCAGGTGGCTGCTGCCCGCGCTCCACATCGACTTCCACAACGACACCATCGCGCACGCCATCGGCGTGATGGTTCCGGCGGTGACCAGCTACATCGGGCACAAGCGCCTGTCGTTCAGAACCTGACGATCGTTGCCTCGCCCGTCGTGTCACGGGCGAGGCGTGCCGACTACTGTACCGTCGGCGTCACGGTCGCATCCTGCCGCCGGATGGACAGGAGCGGTGGGTGGCACGCGCGAAGAACGCCTTCGTCGTTCTGGAGAACGCGGAAGTGAACCAGTCCCTGGAGCTTGCGGACATCCACATAGGCTTCGTAGCCCACATGGTCACCCAGCTCCGGGTGCCCGAAGTAGTAGGCGACGTCCAGCCTGCCAACCGCAATGGCCGGTATGACGAAGGTGCGGCCGTCTTCAAACGCCGCCAGCAGGGAAACGCCCTGGTTCGGCTTGCCTGCCTGCGCGTCCAGCGCCGCCCAGCCTCGCACTTTCACGAGACGGGGCGGGAATTCCAGTGGAACCACGCCCACGGGCACGCCGCTCACCTCTTCAATGTTGCAGTTGCCGCCGGCCGGGTATGCATCCCCCGGCAGCCCGTCCTTCCATGCGCCGGTCAACGCGGCGTCCGCATCACTGCTTGAAGGTACATTCAAGCTGGACAGCTGCAACTGATAGGCGCGTTTCCACATCCAGTCCGAGCCAGGGTCACCCCGCACCGCCATCGACACGACCTTGCGCTGCCCCGGAAGTTCATCACGGTAAACGGAACTGAGCGAAACGAACCCGTTGGCGTCGATTACCGACGGCGAAAGCAGGAAGCCGGTGGCCCCCATGCCGGCCACCATGCGGTAGGACGACACACCTCCATCGGCATACTTCACTTCCAGCTTCAGCTGCGGCGCCTTGTACACCGCACTGAACAGCTTCCCCAGCAACGTGGGTTTGATATCCAGTGTTGCCCACACCGGACCTGCGCCGTTCGGCACGGGAACGACCTCGTCGAAGTTCGCCACGACAGAGCGTACGGGCTGCGGTTTCAGCGCAGCCGGCGAGCCGGTGCGGCGTTCCAGCACCGCATAGCCGCCCTTGAATCCTTTGGGTTCGTACTTGCCAAGCAGTTCCAGCCAGCTCGCGCCGTCGTCGAGGGACGGATACCTTCCATCGATCGGGTCGATCTTGAAGTAGATCCGTGCCGGAGGTGCCTCACGCAGATGGTCGGCATTGGCACGCAGCAGCGACGGCGTATACGCAGAGTAGCTCTGCAGCACCGGGCGCGGCTTCCACTCCGCGCCGGTGACCAGCAGCAGGCCAAGGTCGTGCGGATAGAGGTCGGCCTGTCCTGTTTCCCCCATGAAGGGCGACTCCGCGCGAATCTGATTGATGCGCTCCTCATAGAGATCGGGATAGGCGCTGTTATCGGTCAGGCGTACCCAGAGGCCCTGGGCCGGAATCTTCACCGCATTGCCAAGTCGCGCCAGCGCTGCGACCGGTTCTGGAGATGCATAGGAAAAAACGATGAGCGCAGAGCCCGCCAGACCGACGCTGAGTGATGCCACGCCACGACGGTACTCGCGCCCCTGCGTAAGGAACAGCACGACACCCAGCAGCATCAATGCTGTCGACGCGCCTTGGGCATGCGCCTGGTCGCCTCGCACGAATCCCGACTTGAAGGCCACGAACAGGTACAACGCGATCAGAAGGGTCACGTGCCAGTTTCTGCGAAGCCCCCCCTTCAACGAGATTGCAAGCAGGAGCACTGCCGCCGCGATATAGAAGACGATGTTCATGGGCCGCGGATCACCGGGCGAGGACATCGCATTGGTATAGCCGGACACAATGGGCGCCTGGGCGATGAAATACCCGGGCAGGTCAAGCAGTGCCTGACCTGCGATCAGCCATACCAGGATCAGGCTCACCACCTCAGCGAGGAAAATGGCGATTGCCGTGCGGGGAAATGCGCGCCAGCACAGCAGTATCGCGATCAGGCTGGCGACAGCGGAGGTCAGGCTGAAGCTTGCCTTGACCAGCGGCAGGATCGGGATCGTCGCTGCAAGGAGGAAGATCACCGGATGGTTCAACCGCCCGGTCGCTACGCCGCGGGCAACCACCAGCGGCAGCAGGAGCGGCACCAGCATGAGCGTGGCGTCCCGCCAACCGGTTCCGTAAGGCAGCCAGATCAGACCGATCGCGAGCGGAAACAGGAGCAGCAGGGGGCGTCTGTCGGGACGGACGGCGGCAATCAATCCCGCCGACAACGCCAGCGCCAGCAGGAACGATCCCACCAGCATCAGGACATCGGTACCCGGGTGGTAGACATTGGTGTAGATCGCTGCCAATGGGCCGAAGGTGAAGACAATGTCCTTGCCAAAGCGCAGGTGCTCGGTGGTGGCCATGTTCATCGCATGTGCCCACGAGCCATCGAGGCTCGCGTTCGGCATGGGCGTGGCGAACGGCGTCAGCAGGAGCACCAGCAGCACGACAGTGACCGCCGACATTGCCCAGCCCAACGCTGACGTGCGGCTGCGCAACCCGCCATCATCGTCCAGGACGGCTACGCGCTCGCCCGCCGCTGGACCTGTAACGGCTGTATCTCGGATCATCGACGGGGAACTCCGCGCAACGTACGGTGGATGGGAATCCGTGGCTGGTTGGCGATGTCGTAGCTGAGGAACGCCAGCAGGAACTGCAGTCCGCTCACGATTGCGATGGAGGGCAGGACGACCGTGCCGACCGGCGCGGAAACACCCGCATCGGCGGCAGCCACCCAGTGCCAGCCACCATAAAGCGCACCGCCGCACAGCAGCGCGAGCGCTGCCACCAGCTCGAACGATGCAATGGTCAGGTCGCGAAGGTAGTAGCGGTACGCAATGCGCTTGCAGAAATTGCGTGCGTGCTTGAGCGCGAATTCACCCAGCACCTGGCTTACCTTCAGGTTGCTCACTTCGTCGCCGTAAAGCGCATCCATGGGAACATCCTGGACCACCGCCTGCATCGCATTGAGCCGGAACAACAGATCGGTCTCGAAGAAGTAGCGCGTGCTGATGGCCTCCATCGGCAAACGCTGCGCAACCGAGGCGTGGATCGCCGTATACCCGTTGGTCGGATCAAACAGCCGCCAGTACCCCGTCGATGCCTTGGCCAGGAAGGACAACCCGAGGTTGCCGACGCGTCGCAGCAGCGGCATGCGGCTGATGTGCGAAAGGTCCCAGAAGCGGTTGCCCTTGGTGTAGTCCGCATCACCGTTCAGAATCGGCGCCACGAACATCGGCAGCAGTGCGGGGTCCATCTGGCCGTCGCCGTCGATCTTCACGATCACCGTCATGCCGTCGGCAACCGCCTGGCGATAGCCCGCCATGGTCGCCCCGCCCACGCCCTGGTTCACCGCGTTGTAGATCACCCGGACGCGGGGATCGGTGTTGTTCTGCTCGATGAACTGACCGGACTGCTCCGGGCATGCGTCGTCGACACAGTAGATCGCATCGACCTCCGGTCCGATGGAGGCGATGACCTCCAGGATGTGGCGAATGACCTTGTAGCTGGGGACCACCACCGCGATCTTGTGCGTGGCGGAGTTCGACTTGGCAGCGACGTCAGCGTCCATCGTGATTTCCTTCAGGCTCATGCCCATGATTCCTCAAGGATCCAGCTGGTAGAAGACCAGACCGTCCGGCCCGTGGGCGACTGCGGCACCCTCGGCACCCAGCTTGCGGTACCCCGTGAGGCAGTATTGTCCATCAAGGACGGCCGCATCACTCTGCCCTTCCCAACGATGCGCGAGCAGGTGGGTGACGCCGGCGCGCCGGAGGATGGCACGGGCTTCATCGGGCCGCGACTGGCAGAACATGGTGCGCAGGTCTTTGGCGAAGTACCCGTAGCCCGCGCCAAGGCGGATGTTGAACAGGTAGTCGCGCTGCGTGAAGGGCAGATAGGGGGTGACGTAAAGTGACGGCAGCACCCAGTCCTCGCGACCGTTGAGCACGATGGCGTAGGCCGGCGCCAGCACCACCGCATCCTTGGGAAGCTTGGCCTCTGTGGCCTGGAACGCGCGCACGTCGGCTTCGCTGATCGGGAAGGTCCAGCCCTGGTCTGCGGGCGTGACGCCCTTGATGTCCACGCGGACGAATGCGACCACCACCACCAGCGCGCACAGTCCCACCAGCACGCGGGACACGCGCGGCCACCGGCGATGCTGCAGCATGCCCGGCCACCGCCATTGCACGACCGCATCCACCGCCATCACGACGGTGCCAAGCATCAGCGTCCAGTGCAGCATCAGCACGTACATCACCAGCAGGCCGATATAGCGCTGCGTATAGGTGGTCAGCAGGCTGGCCTCGAGGGTTTCATGGCCCAGGGTCAGCGTGACGATGTTCGACACGCGCAGCGCAACGGGAACGGCGATCATCAGTGCCACCTGGATCACCAGGAGCATCGAGAAGGCACCGCGGCGGCGGATGCGCTCCGGCGCCACGGTGACCATCGCGGCACCCAGCACCAGGGTAGCCCCCAGCAGCACCCGGGTCGCCGGCAGCAGGCGCTGCCCGAGCATCTGCGGCGATTCGGGCAGCATCTGCATGCCCATGCCGGGCTGTGGCCCATACCACAGCTCCCAGGGCAGGACCTGCAGGAGCCGTTCGCCCACCCCGATCGAGGTCGAAAGCTGAGCGGGCGCGATCAACAGCTGCAGGCCCAGCGTGTGCTGCACGAACTCCCGTACGGCCGGCACCGTCTCCGCCAACAGCTGCAGGTAATAGGGGTCGCTGAACAGCAGGATGCTTCCGACCACGCCGCCACAGACCGTCCCGAGCGCGGGCAACAGCAGCTTGCCGCGCGCACCCGGCGCGCGCCACCACAGTCCGGCAACCGTCACCGCCCATGCGGGGAGCGTGAAGCTGACGAAGGCGATGGCCAGCGAAGGATTGAGCTTTGCCGCCATGGCGCCGGCAAGCGGCAGCATGGCCCACACCAGCACCCAGGGTCGGCTCGAACGGGCAGGCTCCTGCCAGCACAGCATGGCAGCCAGTACCGGCAGCAGCAGGGTGGAGATGGCCGCAAGGCGTCCGGTACTGTTGAGGTCATCGGTCGGGTACAGGAACAGGGTGCCGCGCAGGATCATGTAACCCAGCGCCACCACCAGCAGTGCCGCCCACAGCTGCTGGAACAGCGGCGAGAGGTGCCGCCGCTGCATCCACACGAGCACGCATTCGATGAACGCGAACAGCGCCAGCGTGGCCTGCAGGACCGGCTGGATCTTCAGGAACGGCCCGATGTGCGCGCCGAAACCGGGCCAAGCCCACAGCGCCGCGATCACGTGGAGCATTTTCGGGTACTTCTCGACCCAGTCGCTGTGGCCGGCGGTCAGCTTCGGGTAGCCGGCGTTGAACATGTCCAGCGCGAAAGCGATGTGCTGGTGGGTATCCAGCCCCAGTGCACCGGCCGTAAACGAATAGTGGGTGGCGGCCTTGGCGAGGACCATCAGGGCCAGCACGCCCACCAGCAGCCAGGCGCCGGTGGCAGCCAGGCCGGCCGCACCGGAGCGTTGCCTCAGCCTGGCGCGGTTGAAGAACAGCGAAGCCGCCAGGACCGCAAGCACCAGGAACGAGATCGGATGCGGCAGCCCGAGCAGCTGGCTCCACGCCCAGGTCAGCGGCCAGGCGCACAGCCAGGCAAGCACGAATACCAGCTGCCCCAACAATGCGCGGGTGAACAACGCGGGCGAATCGAGCAGGCTGTTCAGGCGAAGCCATCGCGCGCACAGCTCACCGGCCCACGCCATTCCCAGGAAGGCAACCGCCAGCAGGGCAACAAACCCCGCCTGCGCCAGGCTCTGCAGGAACGGCAGCACCAGCAGCAGGACCAGCACCGGCACCACGAACAACGACGATTTTTGACCGCGCAGCGGCCAAGCGATTGACTGACCCACGTTTACGCTTCCTTTTTCTGCTTACGCCCCCAGGCGCAGCATGTCCATGACGTCATCAGCGACCCGGTCAAAACTGCCAGGCTGCAGCAGCGGGTGCGCCTCGCCGGCAATCGTACCGGCCGCCATCCCCTGACCCTCGCAGGCATCCACCTGGGCCACCAGCGCCGAGCAGATCGCCTCCGGCGTCATGGCATCCAGCGACACCACGTTGGGCGTGGTGTCGTCCAGCCGCTTGTTGTCGTAGCGGTTGGTCACCACCCGCATGCCGAAGGCCGCCATTTCCAACGGCGGGTAGCTCGGATGCGGCGAGACCATGAGCGACAGGCCAACCGCGGAACTGGACAGCAGCGCCGCATACGCGTCGATGCCGAGTTTGCCGAGTGCCTTCAGCGAGAACGGCCCAAGGTCCAGATCCGCCTCGAGCTCGCCGGGCGCTGCAACCTCCCACTGCGCCGCACGCGGGTCCTTCCAGCCCCAGAGCCGCAGGCCTTCGCAGATCAACTCGAAGGCATTGCGCGGCGTTCCGGGACGCGCATAGACCACGATGCGTCGTTTACGTGGCTCCAGGCGCTGGCGCGCTGCTGCCAGTGCCGGTCGCAGGCCGTCGTGCAGCACCGGTTCGAACACGGAGCGATTGACGTAGCGCATGTCATGCCGGGCGAAGAAATCCGCGAGCAGACCGGTGTTGAACACGCCGATGTCCCGATCGGGACGATAGGTGCTCAGTGCGAGCGCATATTGGCTGGACCAGGCGTAGAAACCCGGCTCGAAGTCCTGGATCAGGTACACCAGCGGGCGGTCCACGCCGCCGTTCTCGCCCTGCCACGTGGACATGCGCTGTGCCGCGTAGGCCGTCCACCATGCGGTGGCCAACCAGATGTCTTCAGCGGCGACCGGCAGTGTCTTCTGGTAGCGGTCGTTGAACGGCACGATCTGCCGGGGTGCCGCCGACGTGGCGTCGGAGGGCACGCAGACGTGATCGGCGAACCGGGACAACGCCTCTTCGTCGGGACTGCTGTCCACCAGCACGATCCGCGACGCGGCAAAGTGCCGCGACAGCTGCTGGTAGATGAGCACGGCCGTATGGATACCGCCAAAGTAATGCTGGCGATTGATCGAGGGCAGCACCAGGTTGAGGCGCTTGCCTGCCCAGGGATCGTGCCGCGGCAGGCACGGGGTGATTTCACCGACGTGGGTGGTCGGGGCCGCAGCGCCCGGGGCGCCGCGATCCAGACGCGCTGCGACGCGCCGAAGCAGATGCGCAATCCGCTTCACTGGCCCATCTCCACCAGCCTCGGCGACGACTTCATGTAATCGAGGTTGGGGCTGTAGAACGGGTCACCCTCTTGGCGATACGGCGAATAGGCCTGGGCCGACCGCACGAAGTCGCTTTCGGGAATGGCGCGCGGGTCGCGGGTCTTGGACTCGTGGTGGATCATCACCGAACGGGCCACGTACACCGTGGACAGGCCGCGCTGCCGGGCGCGCAGGCACAGCTCGACGTCGCTTCCGCACACGATGAAGGTCTCATCGAATCCGCCCAGGGCATCGAAGGTTTCCCGCGCCACCACCATGCAGGCACCGGTGACCGCGAGCACCTGGCGCTGGAGCACGGGGGACACGAAGAGATTCTGGCTGTGTACCGGCGCCTCTCCCTTGAACACATGGTCGGCCCAGCCACCCATGCCGATAACGACACCGGCGTGCTGGATGGTCCTGTCGCCGTACAGCAGCAACGGACCGCAAACGCCCACGTCGGGGCGAAGCGCGTTCTCGGCCAGCCGCTGCAGCCAGTCGCCGTCGATGACTTCGGTGTCGTTGTTGAGGAATACCAGGACCTCGCCCTTCGCTTCGCGGGCAGCGAGGTTGTTCAACGCAGACCAGTTGAACGGCACATCGGCCGCGAGCACCCGGAAGTTCGCGCGGCGGGACATGTCGCGCAGCCACGCCAGGGTTTCCGGCTTGCTGGAACCATTGTCGACGACGATGATCTCGAACGCCGGGTAGTTGGTCTTCGCATACAGGGATTCCACGCAGGTCTGCAGGAGATCCAGGCCATCCCGGGTCGGAATGATGATGCTCGCCAGAGGACCGGTGTCTGCATAGGGATAGCGCACGTCGTAGCAGAACAGGTTGCTGCCATCGTCCACGTGCGCGCCCGGATGACGTCGCTGCACGTGATCCTGCAGCGCGCGCTTCCCGGCATCGTGGGCATACGGCTTGGAGTCCGCATTGGCGGCCGTCGAGCCTGCATGCGCGCGCCAGTGATACAGCACCCGCGGCACGTGGGCCACAGTGGCACCGGTAGCAACGCAACGCAGGACCAGATCGTAATCCTGCGAACCGTCGCAGTCGCTGCGCAGCCCCCCCATCGTGCGGACCAGGTCGGCATCGAAGCTGACCAGGTGCCCCAGGTACATCTGCGACAGGAACAGATCTTCGTTCCAGTCAGGCTTGAAGTACGGGTGGCGCAGCCGGCCGTCGTCGCCCAGCACATCGTGGTCGGTGTAGACGATCTGGGCGTTCTGCGACGCGTGACATGCGACCACGGCCGCCAGCGCATCCGGCTCCAGCAGGTCGTCGTGGTCGAGGAAGGTGATCCAGCGTCCACTTGCAAGCGTGATGGCGGCATTGGTGGTGGCTGCGATGCCTTGGCGGGTGGTCGAACGCGATACCCGCAGGTTCGGCAACCGGGCGCCCAGCTCGTCGAGCACGCGGGCGACCTGCGGCTGGTCGGAGGCGTCGTCGTGGATGCAGAGTTCCCAATGCGGATAGGTCTGCGCGGCCACGCTTTCGATGGCTTCACGCAGGAAATTTTCCGGCGTGTTGCAGACCGGCATCACGATGCTGACCAGGCCGAGATTGGCGGGCACCGCCACGGCAGGCTGCCGCTCCAGCCACGCCGCATAGGCGTCCGGCGTGGCCGCAGGTGCCGGCGCGGCGGGCGCGCTGGCGTAGGAGAATATCTTGCGGACCAGGTGGCGCGGGCCCTTGCGCGACGCAGCGATCACGGCCGACATCAGGCTTCCCGCACTCACGCCATTGGACTGCGCGCGGCGCAGGCTCCAGTACATGGCGACGAACAGCTTGCGAATCTTGGACACCATCAAAAAATCTCCTTGCTCATGCGGTACGCCATGCAGGTATCGACGGCATTCATCACTGGATCACCCAAGCGACAATAAAACCTGCCGCGCTACCGAACACCGCCAGGCCCACCATGGCCATCTTCCATTTCTTTCGCGACCGCAGGTACGCCGCAGCGTTATCGGCGATCTGCTGCTCCAGGCGCTGGCGCTCATCGGCCGCCATCTGCGTGGTGTCAGCGATCTTCGTCTCCAGCCGCAGGCGCTCGTCGGCTGCCGCCTGCGCTGCATCGTTCATGGCCTGGGTCAGTTGCAGGCGGTGCGCTTCGGCGGCCTGCGCCTCTACCAGCAGCTGCTGTTCCAGCCGGTGCCGTTCTTCCGCCATCTCCGTTGAAAGCCGCTCGCGCTCGGCCTGCCCGCCGAGGATGGCCTGCTGCTGTTCGGCATGCCGCGCCTCCCAGTCGCGCTGGCATTCCGCATGCGCCTGGTCCCCGGCATCCTTCGCCGCCTGCAGCATCTGCACGATGCCGGCGGTCGCGGCCCACTCCGACTTGGCCACGCCCAGGTCGGCAATATAGGCGTCCAGCATGCGCGCGGTGGAATCCCACTCGCGCTCGGAGTTCTGCGTGCGCAGCGCCAGTTCGCGAAGACTTTCGGCCAGGCCGGACAACAGGCGCGTGGCTTCCTCGTCTTTCTCCGACTGGAACGGCGGACGCGCCTTCAGCTGGGCAACCGCTTCGGGCTGGCGCACGGCCACGTAGTAGTCACGATAGGGCTCGTCGCTGTGGTCGCCAGCGAACACCCGGCTGTTGTACAGGCGGTCGGCGGCGCCCACCAGGGGCTCCAGCTCCGGGAACTTGACCTTGATGAAGTGGGCGCCCATGAGGCTCGACCACAGCGTTGCATTGCCCTGGCCAAAGTGCTGCACCTGCAGGCCGTTGGCCTCGAAGGCCTGCACCACTTCGGCGGTATCGACCAGGCCGAATTCCTTGTGCTCCTGCAGCCACACGTAATCTTCGCCGAACAATTCGCGCCAGCGTTCGTTGGCGACGATTTCGGCCTGCTGTACCCAGGGCCGGTCGGGCGGGAAGCCCACGATCACGGCAGTGCCGGCCACGCGGCCCATTTCGGAGATCGCACGCGCACGCAGATGCGCGGGGATATGTTCGATCACATCCAGGGACACGACCGCATCGAAGGACTGATCGGCGAACGGCAACGCGGTCGCATCGGCGACCACGAAATCGGTTTCGTCACCCTCTACGTGCAGGTCGGTGTACAGGAACGACGCCGACGGCAGGAACTGCCCGAGCAGGCGCTGGCGGTTGGCCCCCACTTCCAGGATGCGCGCATTCTGCAGGCCCAGCGACGTGAGCAGGTGCGCAGCGGCGGCATAGCGCTGGTAATGGTCGAACGGAATGTCAAGCAGCGTCGGGGTCATGGACCTTCCACTCATGGGGGATGTAGACAACGCCTTCGCTGAAATACGGCGCGGCCACGGTGAAGACGCTGGCCTCGGTCAGGTAGTCCAGGCAGACCAGGCCCTTGTCGGTGAACAGGCCAACGTCGACGCGATACGTCCCGGTGAGCAGGGGCATCGACGGAATGTGGTACGTGACCCGGTGCGAACCCCGGGAGGTGGGGATCGACACGCGTTCCAGATAGGTATTGGGTCCGAAGATGTGCAACCCGTCCATGCCCTTGATGGCAACGCCGAGCAGGAGCCCCTGGATGGACTCGTCGGTGACGGTATAGCTGATGTCCACGCTGAGCGGCTCGAAGGGCGCCAGCATGTCGGTACTCAACGCCACCGTCTCCAGGTGCGCCGGAAGGCGTTCGGCGTCGGGCAGCTCACGGCAGACGACGGCAGCATCGGTCGCCAGTTCACGGCCCAGCTCGTAATCGCGGAACCGGTCCGCCACGAAGCTGGCCTCGCCATGCAGCTTGACCTTGCCCCCTTCCAGCCACAGTGCGGTCTGGCAGAAGCGTTTCACCTGCTCCAGCGAATGGGAGACGAACAGGATCGTCGCTCCCCGCGCGCGGATCTGCTCGATACGCGCCAGACACTTCATCTGGAAACGGATATCGCCCACGGACAGGGCTTCATCGATGATGAGCACGTCGGGCTCGGTATGGATCGCCACCGAGAAGGCCAGGCGCACATACATGCCGCTGGAGTAGGTCTTCACCGGGCGATCAAAGAAGTCCCCGATGTCGGCGAAGGCGATGATCGCCTCCAGCTTCTCATCGACTTCCTTGCGTCCCAGCCCGAGCAGGGACGCACTGAGATACACGTTGTCGCGGCCGGAGAAGTCGGGGTTGAAGCCCGCGCCAAGCTCCAGCAGCGCGGCGAAGCGACCGCGGATGGCCACCGTACCCGAGGTCGGCTGGACCGTGCCGCAGAGGATCTGCAGCAGCGTGGACTTGCCCGCGCCGTTACGTCCAATGATGCCCACGGTCTCCCCGCGTGGCACGACCAGGTTGACGCCGTCCAGGGCACGGAAGGTTCTCCGCGCGCGGTCACCGGAAGGCTTGAGCAACGACATCAGCCGTTCGCGTGGACTGGAATAGACCGGGTAGTCCTTGGTCACCGCAAGCATTTCGATCGCCGCGTCGGGATCTGCGCGAGTGGCGTTGTGCGAGCCGTTCATAGGACGTCCGAGAAGCCGCGCGACAGGCGACGGAAGAGGGCGTAGGAAACCAGCGCCGCGATCACCGACAGGGTGAAATGCGGAAGCAGGGCCATGGGATCCGGCGGCAGGTTCTGCACGGTCACCGCGCGCAGCTGTTCGATCGGCGTCACCAGCGGATTGAAGTAGATCAGGCCCTTCACCGATTCCGGCATGGCCTTGGCCGGGAAGAAGATCGGACTGAGGAACAGCAGCATGCTGCTCAGGATGCCGACGAACTGGCCGATGTCGCGCAGATAGACACCCAGCGCGGACAGCGACCAGGCCACGGCCAGCAGCATGGGCACCATCTCAAGGAGAATCAGCGGCGAGGCAAGCACCCATGCGGACGGCGTGCCCGATTGCCACACCTGTGCGATCAGCAGGATCACCAGCCCGATGCCTGCCGTCGTCAGGGCCGCAGCCACCTTCACCACCGACAGCACCGGCAGGGGGAAGACCACCTTCTTCACGAAGTTGGGCTGCCCCGCGATGATGCCCGGCGCCGTCATCAGCACTTCCGACAACAACGTGAACGGAATCAGCCCGGCGAACAGCATCAAGGCGAAATCGGCGGTGGACTCGGCACCGGCCCAGCGCGCCTTGAAGATGCCGCTGAAAATCAACGTGTAGACGGCCAGCATCAGCAGCGGCTGCAGCACGAGCCACAGCACGCCAAGGGTGGTGGTGCGATAGCGCGCGGCGAGCTCCCGCCCGAGCAGCTGACGGAAGAGGAAAAACAGGTTGGCGTGCTTCTGCATGTATCAGGCGTTCCCTGCGGACAGTGCCCGCTCGAGATCCACCTGCAAATCGCCCAGCTCCTCCACGCCCACGCTCAGCCGGACCAGCGCATCGCTGATGCCCAGCTGCGCGCGTCGCTCCACCGGAATGGAGGCATGGGTCATCACCGCAGGATGGTTCACCAGGCTCTCCACCCCACCCAGCGACTCGGCCAGGGTGAACAGCTCGGTCTTCTCGCAGAACCGCTTCGCCGCCTCATACCCGCCCTTGAGCACGATCGACACGATGCCGCCGTAGCCGTTCATCTGGCGCGTGGCCAGTTCATGCTGCGGGTGCGAAGTCAGGCCCGGGTAGATGACCTTCTCGATGGCCGGGTGCTTGTCCAGCCACTGGGCCAGCGCGAGGGCGTTGGCGCAGTGCGCCTTCATGCGCAGCGGCAGGGTCTTCAGGCCGCGCAGGGCCAGGAAGCTGTCGAACGGCCCCTGCACGGCGCCGATGGAGTTCTGCAGGAAGGCCATCTGCTCGGCCAGCTCGGCGTTGTCGCCGACCACCACCATGCCGCCGACCATGTCCGAGTGACCATTGAGGTACTTGGTGGCCGAGTGCAGGACCAGGTCCGCACCCAGTTCCAGCGGCCGCTGCAGCATCGGCGAGGCGAACGTGTTGTCCACCACCACGATCAGGCCATGGCGCTTGGCGATGGCCGCCACCGCGGCAATGTCGACGATCTTCAGCATCGGGTTGGTCGGGGTTTCGATCCAGACCATCTTCGTCTGCGGGGTAATCGCCGCTTCGAGCGCAGCCAGGTCGGTCAGGTCGACAAAGCCGAACTGCAGGCCGGCGGTGCGCTTGCGCACGCGCTCGAACAGGCGGAAGGTGCCGCCGTAAATGTCATCCATCGCCACCACGTGGCTGCCGGCGTCCAGCAGCTCCATCACCGTGGAGGTGGCGGCCATGCCCGAGGCGAAGGCGTAGCCGCGGCTGCCGCCCTCCAGCGCGGCCACGCAGCGCTCGTAGGCGAAGCGGGTCGGGTTGTGGGTGCGCGAGTACTCGAAGCCCTGGTGCTCGCCAGGGCTGGACTGGGCGTAGGTGGAGGTGGCGTAGATCGGCGGCATCACCGCGCCGGTGCTCGGGTCGGGCGACTGCCCGCCGTGGATGGCCAGGGTGGCCAGAGCAAGCGAACGGTCGGGGTGCCCGGGGGATGCAGGGTTGGACATGGAGTTTCCCAGCGAGTGAGAGCCCCCAGCGGGGGCCCTTTAAATGGAGCGGAAGTCTACCAGCGCAGGCTTAATCAGTCTTTGACGCGGATAAACGAAGGTTGGAGGCTGAACGTCGGCCAATGTGCGGTCATTGCACCCGGCGGCGCAGGTAGTTCAGCAGGTCGATCCGGGTGATCAGCCCCAGGAAGCTGCCGCCATCCATGATGATGGCCACCTGGCCGCGGTCGAACACCGGCAGCAGGGCCTCGATCGGCGATTTCACGTCCAGCCGGTCCAGCTTGCTGACCATGGCGGTGGCGACCTTGTCGCGGAAGCGCGTCTCGTCGCCGTACACATGCAGCAGGACGTCGCTCTCGTCGACGATGCCGACCAGCTGGTCGCCGTCCATCACCGGCAGCTGCGACACGTCGTACAGCTTCATGCGCTGGTAGGCGGTGGTCAGCAGGTCGTTGGGACCGATCACCACCGTGTCGCGCTGGCCGTACGGGCGCAGGATCAGGTCGCGCAGATCGCCGGTCTGTGGGCGCTCCAGGAAGCCGTTGTCCAGCATCCAGTAGTCGTTGTACATCTTGGACAGGTACTTGTTGCCGGTGTCGCAGACCAGCACCAGCACCTTCTTGGGGGTGGTCTGCTCCCTGCAGTACTTCAAGGCCGCCGCCAGCAGGGTGCCGGTGGAGGACCCGCCCAGTACGCCTTCCTTGCCCAGCAGCTCGCGCGCGGTGTGGAAGCTTTCGGCGTCGGTGATGGCGTAGGCCTTGGTGACCCGGCTGAAATCGGAAATGGACGGCAGGAAGTCTTCGCCGATGCCCTCCACCAGCCAGCTGCCCGACTTGTCGTTGAGCACGCCGTCGTTGATGTATTCGGCCAGGATCGAGCCGACCGGGTCGGCCAGGACCAGTTCGGTCTTCGGCGACAGGGTGGCGAAGGCGCGGGACAGGCCGGTCATGGTGCCGGAGCTGCCGCAGCCGAACACGATGGCGTCCAGGTCGCCGTCCATCTGCTCGAGGATTTCCGGGCCGGTGCCAAACTCGTGGGCGGCGGGGTTGTCCGGGTTGCCGAACTGGTTGATGAAGTACGCGCCGGGAGTTTCCTCGGCCACGCGCTTGGCCATGTCCTGGTAGTACTCGGGGTGGCCCTTGGCCACGTCCGACCGGGTCAGGCGCACTTCGGCGCCCATCGCCTTGAGGTTGAAGATCTTCTCGCGGCTCATCTTGTCCGGTACCACCAGGATGAGCTTGTACCCCTTCTGCTGGGCCACCAGGGCCAGGCCCAGGCCGGTGTTGCCGGCGGTGCCCTCGACCAGGGTCGCGCCCGGCTTGAGATCGCCGCGCTGTTCGGCCGCTTCGATCATCGACAGGCCGATGCGGTCCTTGATGGATCCCCCGGGATTGGCGCTTTCGAGCTTCAGGAACAGCTCGCAGACACCGGTATCCAGGCGCTGGGCCTTGACGATCGGGGTCTTGCCAATGAGGTCGAGTACGGAGGAGTGGATTGCCATCGGGTCACATCGATTCGCGCCGCAACGCGGCCGGACCCCCGATTATCCGACAGATGGTAGAGACACGCCATGCGTGTGGCCGGTCGGCTTCCCGCAGGAGCGACGCGGACGGTGCCCGGCGACGAGGAGCTGGACACCGCCCGCGGCGGTGGGGATCCGGTGTCGGCGTCAGGCCGGCACCGGGGGAACGTCAATGTGCAGGGGAGGAAGACTCGTACAGCCGGAGCAGTCGTTGCTTGGCAAGCAGCTTCTCACGCTTCATCTGACCCAGGGTGTAACTGTCTATCGGAATCACGCCCAGCTCGGCATCCATACACTTCTTGTTCAACTTCTGGTGCCGTTCGTAGAGCGCCTTGAATTCCGGATCCCGCTGGCGGCGGGCGTCGATTTCACTCTGGGGCTGACCTTCAAACATGATGAACCTCCTATCGCGTCTACAACACAAACAAGAACGCCCCGGCCGGTGAGGCACGGGGCGTATCTTCGGGTGGAGCACCGGCGTCAACCGCGACCGCAGGCAGCACCATGCGCCCAGCCCGGAACGTCCGGACGGTGTACTGCGCTGGTTCGTGCCCTCGGTACATCGGCCCGGCCCTCCAATCGTCCGGGTCGCGGAAGGCGGCCCGGACAATCGACCCTACGCCTGCCACAGGACCGGTTCAAGGGTTTCATCTGAAATCGTGGAGGGTGCGCAGGCGGGGTTCAGCCTGAACACGCAATCCAACAAAATTTAAACAAAATCATTGGGTTGCGTCACGGCTCGGCGTGGGTCACGACCAACGGTCGTGACCTACCTGCGGACCCGCAGCCATCTGTGCATCTGCGACGGGTAGGTCATGACCGTTGGTCATGACCGCCGCGATCAGGGGGCGATGATGACGTCGGCCGAGCGGGCCTTGGTGGACGCGGCCTTCTTGCCGCTCACCTGCAGGCGGCTGGCGCTGACGCCGGCGCCCACCAGGGCATCGCGCAGGGCCTCGGCACGCTGCTGCCCTACCCCGGCGGCGGCGTCGTAGGCCTCGATCCGCACCCGGCCCTTCTTGCCGATGTTCAGGTACTCGGCCAGGGCCTTGGCCTGGCCCTGGGCGCCGCCGGAGAGCGTGCCCTTGCCGCTGGCGAAGGCGTCGCCCGGGAAGGTGAACACCTCGCCGCGGCTGTCGAACTTCGACCCCGGCAGCTTGTTGCCCGAGACCAGCTCGGCTTCCTCGCGGGCCAGCTTGGCTGCGTTCTGCTGGGCCGCGCTGAGGCGCGCGGTCTGCTTGCCGGCCACGCTGGTCAGAGCGGTTTCGGCATCCTGGCGGGCCAGGGCCTCGGTTTCGGCGGCCAGGCGCAGGCGCTCGGCCTCTTCGGCCTGGATCTGCGCCTGCACGCGCAGGCGTTCGTTTTCCTGGCGGGCGCGCTGGGCCTCGCGGCGGCTGGCTTCGATCAGCAGGTCGCTGCGGGTGCGCTCAAGCTGGGCCAGTTCGCGCTTGGCCAGGGCGGCGCGCACGCTGGTTTCGGCGATTTCGACCCGGCGATCGGCCAGGTAGCGGGCCTGGTCGAGGTCGCGGCGCTTGGCATTGGCCAGGTTGGCAACGGCCTGCTGGGCCTGCAGGCGCTCGTAGGCCGCCAGTTCGGACGCGTCCGGGTTGGCCTGGATCGCCATCAGGCGCTGGCTGAGCTGGGCCACGGCCGGGTCTTCAGCGGCGAAGGACGGTGCCGACAGGGTCAGGGCGAGGGCCAGCAGCAGCGGGGAACGGCGCAGGACGGTCTTCATCGGCGGCCCTCCCCGTCGGCGAACTGGCGTTCGAGCTGGGTCACCTCGTTGCGGCGCAGCTGCAGCTGGGCGGTGGCGGTGGCTTCTTCGCTGCGGGCGCGGGCCAGGTCGGCGTCGGCGGTGGCACGCTCGGCCATGGCCGGGGCGTTCTTGCGCTCACGGCGGTCGCCGGCGGCGCGCTGGGCCTGCTCCAGGCCTTGGCGCGCAATGGCGATCAGGTCCGGGGCGTACTGGTCGGCGTCGGCCTGGGTGGCCTTGTCCACGGCTTGGCGGGCCTGCATCAGCTCCAGCGCGCCGTCCTGGGCCAGGGCCGGCCCGGCCAGTGCGAATGCGCACGCCATCACGCAACTGGTCAAAACTACATACGGGGTACGCCGCATTTGTGCGAAGCTAGGATTCATTGGGGGTGCCGTTCGCCTGAAGTAGGTGCGCGGCCATTGTCGGAAGCCTGCGGCGTGCTTGCAATGGCATGTCGCCGATTGTTGGGGAAACATTTCGCATGGATATCGGCTATTTCCTGAAGCTGATGACCGAAAAGAACGCTTCGGACATGTTCTTGACCACCGGGGCCCCGGTGTACATCAAGATCGAGGGCAAGCTGTACCCGCTGGGCAATACCGGGCTGCCGCCCGGGATGGTCAAGAAGATCGCCTACTCGCTGATGGATGAAGGCCAGGTGCCGCAGTTCGAGCGCGACCTGGAGCTCAACATGGCCATCGCCCTGCCCGACGCCGGGCGCTTCCGCGTCAACGTGTTCAAGCAGCGCGGTGAGGTGGGCATGGTCATCCGTGCCATCCGCAGCAAGATTCCCAGCATTGAAGAGCTGAACCTGCCGCAGGTCCTGAAGGACGTGATCATGACCCCGCGCGGGCTGGTGCTGGTGGTCGGTTCGACCGGCTCGGGCAAGTCGACCTCGCTGGCGTCGATGATCGACCACCGCAACAGCACCACCACCGGGCACATCCTCACCATCGAGGACCCGATCGAATACCTGCACAAGCACAAGATGTCGATCGTGAACCAGCGCGAGGTCGGGCTGGATACCCATGCCTTCCACAACGCGCTGAAAAACGCGATGCGTGAAGCACCGGACGTGATCCTGATCGGCGAAATCCTGGACGCGGAAACAATGGAGGCGGCGATCGCCTTCGCCGAAACCGGGCACCTGTGCCTGGCCACGCTGCACTCCAACAACGCCGACCAGACCATCGAGCGCATCCTGAACTTCTTCCCCGAAAGCGCGCATCGCAACGTGCTGATGAACCTTTCGCTGAACCTGCGCGCGGTGATTTCCCAGCGCCTGGTCAAGGGCCAGGACGGGCGTCGCCTGCCGGCCACCGAGGTGTTGATCAATACGCCGATGATCCGCGACCTGTTGCGCCGCGGCCAGGTGCACGAGATCAAGGCGGCCATGGAAGCGTCGCTGGAAGAAGGCATGGAGAGCTTCGACCAGTGCCTGTTCCGGATGGCCAAGAACGGCATCATCGAGCAGGAGGAAGCGCTGCGCGCCGCCGATTCGCGCGATGGCCTGGCGCTGAAGTTCCGCCTCTCCGAGGGCGGTGCCGAACATGATCCGTACGCGGATTATTCGCAGCAGGGTTCCCCGGCGGCGATCACGCACGGATTCTGACCGGAAAGCGTGCTGACCAACGGTCGGCACCTACCCTCGGTGGGACCGATTGACGGTGTCCCGCCCATGGCGCCCATCATCCGATGTCCCACCGACGGCGCCCATCTGCGGATGTCCTCCCGGTAGGTATCGACCGTTGGTCGATACGGGTCACCCGGCGTCGGGCTGGTTCTCCGGGCGGGCTGCGTCAAACGCCTCCAGGGCCAGGCATTCTTCTTCGATCCGGACCAGGGTCGGATAGGCCGCCAGGTCCACCTGGAATCGCCGCGCGTTGAACACCTGCGGCACCAGGCAGCAGTCGGCCAGGGTCGGGGTGTCGCCGTGGCAGAAGCGACCGGTTTCCACCGATTCCACCAGCATGCGCTCCATCGCGTCGAACCCCACCCGCATCCAGTGCCGGGTCCAGTCGTCGCGCTCGGGCTGCGGCACGTTCCAGGTGTCGGCGAAGAACTGCATCACCCGCAGGTTGTTGAGCGGGTGGATGTCGCAGGCCACCAGCTGCGCCAACCCGCGCACGCGGGCCCGCCCCGGCGCGTCGTCGGGCAGCAGCGGCGGTTCCAGGAACACTTCATCGAGGTATTCCAGGATCGCCATCGACTGGTGCAGCACCCGCTCACCGTGCAGCAGGGTGGGCACCAGCTCCTGCGGATTGAGCGCGGCGTAGCCTTCGCTGTGCTGCTGGCCGCCGTCGCGCACCAGGTGCACCGGGGTGATCTGGTGCTCCAGCCCCTTCAGGTTCAGGCCGATGCGCACGCGATAGGCGGCGCTGGAGCGCCAGTAGCTGAACAGCTCGATGCGGTCGGCCGAGGTGTTCAGGGCCGTGCCGCCTGTTCGATGCGCTGTTCGATCGCGCCGAAGATGCTCTCGCCGGCGGCGTCGAACATCTCGATGCGGACCACGTCGCCAAAGGACATGAACGGGGTGCTCGGCTTGCCGTCGCGCAGGGTTTCCACGGTGCGCTGTTCGGCGAAGCAGGACGCGCCCTTGCTGGTGTCTTCGTTGGCGATGGTGCCCGAACCGACGATGGCGCCGGCGCCCAGCGGACGGGTCCGGGCCGCATGCGCGACCAGCTGGGCGAAGTTGAACTGCATGTCCACGCCCGCGTCGGGCGCGCCGAACCAGGCACCGTTGACGTGGGTCACCAGCGGCAGGTGCACCTTGCTGTCCTGCCAGGCCTCGCCCAGCTCGTCGGGGGTCACGAACACCGGCGACAGCGCCGAGCGCGGCTTGGACTGCAGGAAGCCGAAGCCCTTGGCCAGCTCACCGGGAATCAGGTTGCGCAGCGAGACGTCGTTGACCAGGCCGATCAGCTGGATGTGGCCGGCGGCCTGTTCCGGGGTGACCGCCATCGGCACGTCGTCGGTGATGACCACCAGCTCGGCTTCCAGGTCGATGCCCTGGTCCTCGCTGACCACCTTGACCGGGTCGCGCGGGCCGTAGAAGCCGGCGCTGGTGGCCTGGTACATCAACGGGTCGGTGTAGAAGCTTTCCGGCACCTCGGCGCCGCGTGCACGGCGCACCCGTTCCACATGCGGCAGGTAGGCGCTGCCATCGACGAACTCGTAGGCACGCGGCAGCGGCGCAGCCAGCGCCTGCAGGTCAAGGTCGAACACGCCGTCGGCACTGCCGTCGTTGAGCGACTCGGACAACGCGTTCAGGCGCGGGGCGAGCTGGCTCCAGCCTTCCAGCGCCTGCTGCAGGGTGGCGGCGATCCCGGTGGCGCGCACGCCATGGCGCAGGTCGCGCGAGACCACGATCAGGGTGCCGTCGCGGCCGCCTTCCTTCAAAGAACCAAGCTTCATGGGTGGGGTATCCGGGATCGCAGAAAAATAGGTTTCGAGTGTAACCAAATGCGCGGTCAATCCAAGTCGCAGTGCCGCAGAGCGACCATAAACGATCCGAATGAGGGCGGCGTGGTCGCTCGCCCAGGTCGTCGGCCGCCCCGCGTTGCTGCGGGCGCCGGGAACACCGGCATGGTTCGGGGCCGGCTGGCCAACCTGAACGGGGCATTTGTTATGGCTGTCGCAGTTCAGCTACAATGCCGGGGTCTGCAGCGGCCGTCCGTTTCCCTTCGGGATCGCCGGCGATCGGGATTTCCGTCCCTCGCCCGCCCCCACTCCGACGCCATTCGTCATGCATTCCAGTCTGCGCACCGCGCCGGCTGCACCCAATTCTCGCAGCGCGGTTCACGGGAACGCTCCGAGTCAAGCCGATCTCTTCGATCTGCCTCGCGTCCGGCCAGTCGGCCTGGCGTTACTTTGTCTTTGGAGTTTCCACCCGATGTCTTTTGAAAACCTGGGCCTGGCCCCGTTCCTGCTGCGCGCGTTGTCCGAGCAGGGCTACGATTCCCCCACTCCGATCCAGGAACAGGCGATCCCGCTGGCCCTGGAAGGCCGCGACCTGCTGGCCGGCGCGCAGACCGGTACCGGCAAGACCGCCGCGTTCGGCCTGCCGCTGCTGCAGCACCTGGGCACCAACCCGCAGGCCGTGAACGGCCCGCGCAAGCCGCGTGCGCTGGTGCTGGCCCCGACCCGCGAACTGGCCACCCAGGTGCATGACAGCCTGCGCGGCTACAGCAAGTACCTGCGCATCCCCAGCGCCTGCATCTACGGCGGCGTCGGCATGGGCAACCAGTTCGACGTACTGCGCCGTGGCGTGGACCTGCTGGTGGCCTGCCCGGGCCGCCTGATCGATCACCTGGAGCGTCGCAGCGTCGACCTGTCCGGCATCGAGATCCTGGTGCTGGACGAAGCCGACCGCATGCTGGACATGGGCTTCCTGCCGTCGATCAAGAAGATCCTGGCCAAGCTGCCGCGCCAGAACCGCCAGACCCTGCTGTTCTCGGCGACCTTCGAAGAGAGCATCAAGCAGCTGGCGCTGGAGTTCATGCGCGATCCGGCGCAGATCCAGGTGACGCCGAAGAACACCGTGGCCGAAACCATCACCCACCGCGTGCACCCGGTCGATGGCGCGCGCAAGCGCGAGCTGCTGCTGCACCTGCTGTCGCAGGACAGCCGTGAGCAGACCCTGGTGTTCGGCCGTACCAAGCACGGCTGCGACAAGCTGGCCACGTTCCTGGAGAAGTCCGGCATCAAGACCGCGGCGATCCACGGCAACAAGAGCCAGGGCCAGCGCCTGCGTGCGCTGGGCGATTTCAAGGCCGGCCGGGTGACCGTGCTGGTGGCCACCGACATCGCCGCGCGCGGCATCGACATCAACGAGCTGCCGAAGGTCATCAATTACGACCTGCCGATGGTGCCGGAAGACTACGTGCACCGTATCGGCCGTACCGGCCGTAACGGCTCGACCGGCCAGGCGATTTCGCTGGTGGCGCAGGACGAGGCCAAGCTGCTGCGCCAGATCGTGCGCCTGCTAGACAAGGACATGGACATCCGCGACGTGCCGGGCTTCGAGCCGCAGACCCCGATCCGCTGGGGCAACAGCGCGCCGGGCAAGGCTGAAGTGCCGGGTGGCGATCGCGCACCGCGCCGCGGCGCGCACGCGCGTCGTCCGCACGGCGATGCGCCGCGTCATGCCCATGCCGGTGCCAAGACCGGTGGCGGCCAGCGTGACGGTGCCGCCCGCGGTGCAAGCCGTGGCGCCGGCAACGGTGCGCCGCGCGGCGGCCAGCCGCAGGGCCAGCGTCGTGGCGGTGGCCGCGGCCAGGGCGGCGGCGCGCGCGCCAGCTGATCCATCGGTTGCGATACCGGGAACATGAAAAGGGCGACGCATTGCGTCGCCCTTTTTTGTTGGACCGCCCCACGTAGCGACACGCCATGCGTGTCCTGCGTAACGGTCGGGGCGTGCGATGGACACGCATGGCGTGTCGCTACGTTACCCCCTCGCCTTGGTCGGGTTGAGCAGGTTGCCGAAGAACACCGCGTTCAACAGGATCCGCTCGGTACCGTGCCAGTACTTGCGGTGCGCCGGGTCATCGGCGAACAGCACCACGTTGCCCTGCCCCTGCGGCGACACCAGCAGCCAGGCCGCACCGGCCACGCGGCTGCGGTTGTTCTCGGACAGGTAGCCGTTCACGCGTGGGCTGTCGTCGATCCGCACCACGGTGGAAAACGCATTGCGGCTCGGCTTGAAGCTGATGCCGTTCTCCTTGTTCACCGCCAGCTGGGTGCGCGGCAGCCCGAAGCCCAGCGGGTGGCTGGTGTCCACCTCCGCGCTGAGGATGTTGCCGCTGACCCGCTCGATCGCGGCGATGTCGCGCTGGTCGCCGAATGCGCGGCGCGCGCCGTCCGGTTCCTTTTCTTCCGCGCCCAGCACGTCGTCGCTGAGCTTCTGCTCGATCGCCCACTTCGCCGCCGTGCCATAGGTCACCAGCGAACCACCGGCGTTGATCCAGCGCTTGAGCGCGGCCACCGCCGCGGCATCCACGCTGGTGTAGGTGCCACCGGCGAGCACGAGGGTGGTGTACCGGTCCAGGTTGGCCTTGCCCAGCTGCGCCGGGTCCAGCTTGCTGGCCGGCAACTGCACCTGCTGGTCCAGCACGAACCACGCCGAGCCGATCTCGGTGGCGCTCACGCCTTCGCCCATCACCAGCGCCACCGCCGGCTTGCGCAGCGATTTGACGCTGTCGCTGCCCAGGTCGATGCCGCCGCGGCTCTGGCCGCTGGCCAGGGCCTGTACCTGCACGCCGCTGCTGCGCGCCGCCTCGTCGACCGCCGCCAGCAGCGCCTCACCGGACAACGCCTGCCCGGCCACCGGAATCACCACGCTGCCGCGCGCGAACGCCTGCTCACCCGACGCGGTAGCCGCGGTGAACGGCTGGAACGCGGTGCGCGCCAGCACGCCCTTGGCCTGCAGGGCATACAGCGCGCGGCTGGCGTTGTAGTCGCGCCAGTCGAACACGTAGGCATAGCCGGCCTGGCCACCGCTCACCCCGCCGCGCGTGGGCGGCAGGCTGGCAATGCGCTCGCCGCCCTCGATGCGGCTGCGGCTGCCGGCAAACGCGACGCCGTAGGCCGGTGCGATCGCATAGGAGGTGCTGCCGTAGAACACATCGCCCTTGATCGGCGGGGTGTCGGCGAAGATCGAATGGACCAGGCGGAACTGCGGCTGCGCGGTGGGCACCACGTAGGCGCTGCCCGGCTCGAAGCGCTGGCCGTCCACGGTGACCGGCGCGGTCAACGCCTGCACGGTGATCCGGTGCTGCAGCAGCAGGTCGAGCAGGCGCCGGGTCAGGCCCGGGTCGTTGGCATCGCCGAACACGAACGCCTTGACCGGCTGCTGGTTGGCCTGCTTCACGGCGGACTGGAAGAATTCCTTCTGCAGCTTCAGCAGCCCGTCGCGTTCGGCAACCGCCCCGCGCACGGTGCCCAGGCCGGTGGCGACCTGGTTGCGGATGGTGAACGGGAAGGTGAGCAGGCCATTGACCGACTCCTGCACGCGGCCGCGTGAGCTGGCCTGTTCCACCGTGACGCCGACCGCGCCGTGGAAGTCCGGGTAGCTCGACCCGTACACCGGCGAGAAGTTGTCGAAGTTTTCCCCGGTGTAGTACAGCGAGCCCAGCGCATCCAGCGACTGCGCGTGGTACTTCGCCAGGGTCTTGTTCCATTCGTACGACGAAGCCGGCAGCAGCGGGCTGTGCATGCTCGCCGGTGACGGTTCGAAGTAGTAGGTGCTGTCCTTGCCCATCTCGTGGAAATCGATCTGGACGTTGGGATACCACTGGTGGAAGTAGGCAATTTTCGGCCGCGTGTCCTGCTGGGTCAGCGCCAGCCAGTCGCGGTTGAGGTCGGTGAAGTAGTGGTTGGTACGCCCCTGCGGGAACGGTTCAACGTGTTCCTTGTCGGCCGGGTCGGGCGAGGCCGGCGAGGACGCATACGCGTTGTGCCAGCTGGCCGCGCGGTCGCGCCCGTCCGGGTTCTGCGCCGGGTCGAACAGCACCACCGCGTGCTGCAGCCACTGCGCGGTTTCCGGGCTGCGGTTGGCCACCAGGTAGTAAGCGGTGAGCAGCGCGGCTTCGCCGCTGGAGGTTTCATTGCCGTGCACGCTGTAGCCCAGCCATACCACCACCGGGCTGTTGCCCGCCGCCGACAGCGGTTGCGCCGGATCGGCCAGGGTCACGTGCTGGCGACGCAGGGTCTCCAGCTGCTGCAGGTTCTGCGCCGAGGTGACCGTGGCGATGAGCAGCGGGCGGCCTTCGTAGCTGGTGCCGATCTGCTCCACCTTGATCTTGTCGGAGTGTCTGGCCAGCTCATTGAAGTAGGCCACCAGCTGGTCGTGCCGGGTGTAGCGGCTGCCGATCTCGTAGCCCAGGAACTGCTGCGGGGTGGGAATGGCCGGATCGAAATCGCCGCCCTTCGGGAAGAAATACGCGCTCTGTGCGAACGCCGGTGCGGCCAGCAGCCACAGCGCGCCCACCAGCCAGGTGAGGCGGCGCGGGAAAACACGGAACAAGGACACGGCAACCCCTTTCTCAGAAACGGTAATCGAAACCGACGGTGAAGTAGCGGCCACGCAGGTCGTACTGGCTGAAGTCGTACGGCGCACGGATGCCCGGGAACGAGGCGTCGTACGGCGGTTCCTCGTCGGCCAGGTTCTGGATCTTCGCGTACAGGGTCAGCTTCTCCAGCCCGGTGTAGGCCAGGTACAGATCGAACTGGCTGTAGGAATCCACCCGGTCCTGCACGGCGGTTGCCGCGGCACTGGCCTTCTGGTCGTAGCCGCTGGTGTAGTACCAGGTCAACGCGGTGCGGAAATCGGCGTAGGACCAGTCCAGCGTGGTGGTGGCCTTGTTTTTGGGCAGGGTGGCGCCGAGGTTGCTGCCGGCGTAATCCACCAGCGGACCGCCGACCACGGTGGGGCGGCTGTAGTCGCGTACGTGGGTGAAGGCGGTGGAGAGCGAGAAGTCGCCGGCCGCCTCGGTCGGGAAGCGCTGGCGCAGTTCCACGTCGAAGCCGGAGGTCTTGAGCTCGCTCAGGTTCTGGTAGCGGTTGAATACCGCCAGCAGCTTGCCGCGCTCATCGCGGGTGACCGCGCCGGGCACATCGTTGGTGACCAGGGTCTGGGTGTTGTTGGTGCCGACCAGGTTTTCCAGTTCGATGCGGTAGTAGTCCACGCTGAGGCTGGTGTTGGACCACGGCGACAGCACCACGCCCAGGTTGTAGCTCTTGGTGCGCTCCGGCTTCAGGTCGCTGTTGCCGACGGTGAAGAAGGTCGGGTTCTGGCGGGAGCCGGGCACGTCCGGGTCGCGCGGGTCGATCACGCTGCCGTAGGCGATGCTGGTGCTGTTGGAGTTCTCCGACAGCGACGGCGCGCGGAAGCCCTTGGACGCCGCGGCACGCACCAGCAGGATGTCGAACGGCTGCCAGCGCAGGCTCAGCTTGGGCGAGAACGCATCGCCGAAGTCGCTGTAGTGGTCGGCACGCGCCGCGGCCTGCAGCTCCAGGCGCTCGGCCAGCGGCACGTTCACTTCGGCGTACGCGGCGGTGACCTTGCGCTCGCCGTGCACCTCGGCGATGGCCGGGCGGATCTGCAGCCCGGCGTCGATCTGCCACGGGTTTTCCGAATCCAGTTTCTCGCGGCGCCATTCCAGCCCGGCGGCGAAGCCGATCGGGCCGGCCCAGGTGTTGCCCAGGCCGCCGGAGATCCTGGCGTCCACGCCCTGCAGCACCGACTCGGCCGGACGCAGCGTGCTCAGGTTGATGCCATCGATCACCGACTGCGGCGTGGCCGACGGATCGAGCAGGTTGTAGCTGCCGGTGGCCAGCGCGTCGGCCAGGGTGTAGCGGTTGGCAAAGCCGCCGGAGACCGTTTCGCGCTCGCTGCTGCGTGCGCCGAACGCGCCCACTTCCCAGTCCCAGTCCTGCAGGCTGCCGCGCAGGCCGACCACGCCGCGGTAAGCGGTGGAGCGGTTGGTCTTGATGGTCGGGCCGAGGTTGAAGAAGGTGTATTCGATCGGGATGGCGCGGCCGTACGGGTTGAACGGGCTGCTGGCCGGCAGGTTGGACGACACCGGCTCGGCCAGGCCGGTATCGGCGTTGAGCGCGAAGCGGCCGCTTTCCAGGGTGAAGAAGGGGCTGCTGCCGAACCAGGACACGCCCTTGATCTCGCTGTAGATCACTTCACCGAAGGCTTCCACGTTGTCATTCACCTTGAAGGTGCCGTTGACGTAGGCCTGGTAGCGTTTGGTCGACGGAATCAGGGTGGTGTAAGGCGCCAGGTTGAAGCCGCAGGTATTGCCGGGCAGGCCGTCGATCGGCGCGCTGGGCACCAGCGTGGTGTTGTCCGGGCACTGCCCGTTGGCGTCGAGCATGGGCACCGAGGTGCCGTTGACCAGGAAGCGCGCGCCCTTGGCCGACCAGCCGTTCCAGCGGCCGCCCGGCTTGTCGGTGTAGATGCCGGACTTGGTGAGGTCGCGCTGGTCCTGGTCGAGGCGCTCGCGGTTGTAGCCCTCCAGGCTGACCAGGATGTTGTAGCCGTCGGTGTCCAGGTCGCCGATGCCACCGATGAATTTCAGGTTCTGCTCGTCCAGCCCGCCCTGGTCGGACGTGCCGGCGCTGGCGCCGAGGTCGGCGCCCTGGAAGTTCTGCCGGGTGATGATGTTGACCACGCCGGCCACGGCGTCGGAGCCGTACACGGCCGAGGCACCGTCCTTGAGTACTTCGATGCGCTCCACGGCGACCATCGGCAGCGCGTTGAGGTTGACGAAGGTGTCGGACAGGCCGCCGGCGGGGAAGCCGTAGTTGGCCAGGCGGCGGCCGTTGAGCAGCACCAGCGTGTTCTTCTGCGACAGGCCGCGCAGGCCGATGCCGGCCGAACCGGAGGCCCAGCCGTTGTTGGTGGTTTCGTTGTTGGCGTTGCCGGTGTTGGCCGAGATGGAGCGCAGCAGGTCGGCGACGGTGGCCTTGCCGGTGGCTTCGATTTCCTGGCGGCCGATCACCTGCACCGGGTTGGCGCTTTCGGTGTCGGTGCGCTTGATGTTGGAACCGGTCACCCTGACGGCGGCGAGGGTCTTGCTGTCGCCGGCAGCGGTATCGGGGCTGGCCACGTCGGCGGCCGCGGCGGTATCGAGGGCAAACGCAGGCAAAGGCGTAGCCAGGGCGGCGGCAAGGGCCGCCACGAGAAGGGTGTGCTTGGGCATGAAGGCAGTGGGGGTGGTGGACGACGAGTTCCGCAGTAATCCATGCCGGGCCGTTAACGGGCCAATAACATCGCTTCATGCGGATATAACGAAACATAACATCGCTTCATCCGGATGGATATGTTTTTGTCTGCAACCATTCCGGGCGCGGAACGATCGATGCGGCCGCAGGCCTTACAATGCGGGCATGGAAATCTTCAAAGTCTTTACCCTCGAAGCGGCTCACCGCCTGCCCAACGTGCCGCCGGGCCACAAGTGCGCGCGGCTGCACGGCCACTCGTTCCGGGTGGAGCTCAAGGTCGAGGGCGAGCCGGGCGAACACACCGGCTGGATCATGGATTTCGGCGACGTCAAAGCGGCCTTCCAGCCGATCTACGACCGGCTGGATCACCACTACCTCAATGACATCCCTGGTCTGGAGAACCCGACCAGCGAACGCCTGGCGATCTGGATCTGGAACGCGCTCAAGCCGACCCTGCCGGCGCTGAGCGAGGTGACGGTGCATGAGACCTGCACGTCCGGGTGTCGTTACCGGGGTTGAGGGCGTTCGAGCCGCACGACCAACGGTCGTGCGCTACCGCGCGTGTGCCGCCCGTGGGAGTACACCGGGCCAATGGCATTGCCAGCCGGTGTCGTTGCCGGCCGGTGGCGGTGACGCCCGGTGGCGGCGGCGGCCGGGTGTCCGCGACGCCCGGTGTCCGCGACGACCGGTGGCGGTGGCGGCCGGTGGCGGTGGCACCCGGTGTCGGCGACGCCCGGTGGCGGTGACGCCCGGTGGCGGCGTCGGCCGGTGGCGGCGGCGGCCGGTGGGGGCGACGGCCGGTGGCGGCGGCGGCCGGTGTCCGCGACGACCGGTGTCGGTGGCGGCCGGTGGCGGTGGCGGCCGGTGGCGGTGACGGCCGGTGTCCGCGACGGCCGGTGGCGGCGACGCCCGGTGGTGGCGGCGGCCGGTGTCCGCGACGCCCGGTATCCGCGACGCCCGGTGGCGGCGGCGGCCGGTGTCGGCGACGACCGGTGGCGGTGACGCCCGGTGGGGGGCGATGATCGGTAGGTACCCACCGTTGGTGGGTACGGAGGCTGCCGGAGCCGTGATGCTCGGCGCCCCAAACTATTGATTTTGTTGCTTTTTTATAATTTCGACCGTTCGCGACCAACTATTTGTTGCAATGCACCACAATCGGCGTATGCTGCATTGCATCAAACGGAATTTGCGTGGGTCCCTCCCCCCACGCAATCCCAAGACCCGACAGAACCCTCCCTCTGTCGGGTCTTTTTTTTTGCCCGCGTCACCGCGCCAGCGGGCGCACCACCTGCACCAGCGTCATCAACGTTTTGCCGGGCTCTTCCCACGGCACCATGTGCGCGGAATGTTCGAACCATACGCCCTGCTTGAAAGGCGCCTGCACGGTGTTCAACCAGCGCTCGGTAGGCGCGTTCGGCGTGGTGTAATCGTGGCGACCCATGAACATCACCACCGGAATCGGGAAGCGCGTGACCGGGGTGAAATCCACCTTCAACATCTGCGGCAACAACGGCCCCAGCGACAGCACGCTGCCCCTGTCAATGTTGCAGCGGTCGGCATCGGTGTAGTCCGGTGACAGCTTCGCTGCGCCGAAGTAATACGTCGAATCATCGCGGTACGCGGTCAACCCGCCGTAGTACTGCGGCCAGGTGCGCGCGGTGATGATCCGCTCGCGGGTGATCGGCGTGTCGCCCGGATACGGCGCGATCGCCTCCAGTTCCGCGACCGCCTTGGCGTTGCCGTGCGCCTTGGCCTGGGCCAGCCCGTACTCGAAGCTGATCTTCTCGTTCTCCACCTGGTTGATGATCTGCCCGATGCCCACGTAGGCGTGGAACAGGTCCGGGCGCTTCAACGCCGCCTGCATCGCCACGATGGTGCCCCAGCTGTGCGCCATCAGGATCATCCTGCGCTGGCCCAGGTGCGCGCGCAGGTGCTCGGCCACCTCGATCGCATCGCCCACGTAACGCTCGATCGTCAGCGTCGGCGCGATCACCTCCGGCGATGCCTCCGCATAGGTCTTGCCGGCACCGCGCTGGTCCCAGTCCACCACCGTGAAGTATTCCTCCAGCGGGCGCTGGAACTGCCACAGGCTCGGCGTCACCGGGCTGGCAGGGCCGCCGTGCACGAACAGGATCACCGGATTGGCCCGGTCCTCGCCACGGATCGTGAGCCACTGCCGCACTCCGCCGATCGGCGTGGCGTACTGCTCCTGGATGCCGTTGGGCGTGGTGATCCGCTGCAGGTCGCGCACTACCGCGCGGGCGGGTTCGAGCGCGGATGTGTCAGGACAGGATGGAGCGGCCGCGGATGCCGTGGTGGACAACAGGGCCAGGCAGATGAGTGCGCGCATGAAACCTCCGGGGTCGGCGGCATCTTGCCACGCTACGGGTGGCGGGCGGCCGCGGCGGCGGGGAGGGTGAAGACGAACAGCGCGCCTTCGCGGCTGTCCAGCAGCTGGATCTCGCGGCCGTGCAGCTGCAGGATCCTGTGCACGATCAGCAGGCCCAGCCCACCGCTATCCGGGCGGTCGCTGCCCAGCGCTGGCGGGGTATGGAACAGGTCCTCGCGGCGCGCCTCGGGAATGCCCGGGCCGGTGTCGGCCACGCTGACCTGTACCTCGCCCTGCACCGCCTGCAGGGTCACCGTGATCCGCCCGCCTTCCGGGGTATGCCGGATCGCGTTGTCGAGCAGGTTGGTCAGCACCCGCTCGATCAGGCCCAGGTCGGCATCCACCGCCGGCAGGCCCGGCGGAATCTCTGCCGCCAGGGTCTGCCGCCGTGCCTGCGCGGCCAGTTCGAACTTCTGGAAGACGTCCTGCACCAGGTCCGGCAGCGAGAACGCCTGCCGGTCCAGCACCACGCCACCGTGCTCCAGCCGCGCCAGCTCGAACAGGGCCTGCGCCAGCCGGCCCACCTTGTGGCTCTGCGACAGGGCGATGGCCAGGTAACGCTGGCGCTCTTCCGGGCCGAGCGTGGCGTCCTTCAACGCCAGCGTTTCCAGGTACCCGTGCAGCGATGACAACGGCGTGCGCAGGTCGTGCGAGATATTGGCCACCAGCTCGCGCCGCTGCAGGTCCTGCTGGCGCAGCTGCTGCCACTGCTCGCCCAGGCGCTGGCCCATGTGCCCGAAGCTGTGCTGCAGGATCGCCAGTTCGTCGCGCTCGCCGGCGCGCAGCGGGGTGGGCGGCAGCGCCTGGGCCGGCGCTGCGGCGTCTACGTCGAAGGACTGCACGCGGCGGGTCAGCTGGCGCAGCGGGCGGGTGACCCAGCGGAACGCCACCGCACCGGCCAGCAGGCCGATCACCGCCACGATCGCCAGCGACCACAGCGTGGTGCGCAGCGAGGCATTGGCCGCGATGTTGGCCGCCAGCGCCTCGCGCTGCTCGCCCACCAGCACCACGTAGATGTAGCCCGCCTGTCGGCCCTGCACGAACAGCGGCGCGGCGTTGAACACCTTGCGCCCGGTCGCACTGCGCGGGTCATCGCCGAGGATCGGCAGCGGTTCGTCACGCAGCAGCGCCTGCACCGGCGCCAGGTCCACGCGGTCGCGCTTGAGATGCCCGCTGGGCGCGTCGTGGCCGAGGATGCGGCCCTGGTCGTCCAGCAGGTAGACCTCCACGCTGGGGTTGACCGCCATCAGCTTGCCGAACAGGGCGCGCACTTCGCCGTTGCGCATGCCGGCCCCGTCCATCAGCTCGCCACTGCGCGCGATGTGCTCGGCCAGCCCGCGCGACAAGCGCTGCACGGTTTCCTGCTCGTGCACGGCCGTGCTGCGCATCTGGATCCACATCAACGCGCCGCAGCACACCAGCAGCAGCGCGAAGAACGCCACCGACAACCGTTGCGACAGACTCAGGCGGATCATGCCGGCGCGCCTTCGCTGCCATCGACCAGCTTGTAGCCGCGGCCCCACACCGTCTGGATGCGCTGCGGCGAGGCCGGGTCGCGTTCGATCTTGTTGCGCAGCCGGTTGATGTGGGTGTTCACCGTGTGCTCGTAGCCGTCATGCTGGTAGCCCCAGACCTGGTTGAGCAGGTCCATGCGCGAATACACCTGGCCGGGGTGGCGGGCGAAGAAGTACAGCAGGTCGAATTCGCGCGGGGTCAGCTCCAGCGCGCGCCCGTCCACCTGCGCGGTGCGCGCCACCGGGTCGATGCGCAGCCCGGCTACGTTCAGCTCACCGGCATCGATGCGCGCGTTCTGCGCCATCGCCTCGACCCGGCGCAGCAGCGCCTTCACCCGCGCCACCAGTTCCAGCATGGAGAACGGCTTGGCCAGGTAATCATCCGCGCCCAGCTCCAGGCCCAGGATGCGGTGCACTTCGCTGGCACGGGCGCTGGTGATGATGATCGGCGTGTAACGGGCCATGCCGCGCGCGCGCCGGCAGATTTCCAGGCCGTCCACCCCGGGCAGCATCAGGTCCAGCACCAGCGCGCTCCACGGTTGCGCTTCCAGCAGGGCCAGGCCCTCATCGCCGGTGGCGGCGTGGGTGACCTCGTAGCCCTCGTCGCGCAGGTGCATGCGCAGCAGGTTGGCGATGTGGACATCGTCCTCGACGATCAGGACCTGTTTTGCACTGCTCATCGGCACGCGTGGAGGTGAGTGGCGGGTGCGGGCATTGTGGTCGGATCCGGACCTGAATGTGTCACGGAAAATTTAACCCTGCGTGAGGATTCGTTGACCGGCCCGGGCGCAGCATGGCCGCATCGTTTCCAGAGTGGGAGATCGGCCATGCGCTGTACCCGTCGCAAGCTGCTTGGCATGGGCGCCATCGGCGCCGCCGCCGGGCTGTTCGGGCTCACTGCCTGCAGTGGCACCGCACCGGCGGCGCCGGCACCGTCGCGCCGCTTCGAAGTCATGCGTACCGACGACCAGTGGCGGGCGCAGCTGACCCCGGCGCAGTACGCGGTGCTGCGTCGGCAGAGCACCGAGCGACCGTTCAGCAGCCCGCTCAACAAGGAACACCGGCGCGGCACTTTCAGCTGTGCCGGCTGCGGGCTGGCGCTGTTCTCGTCCTCGACCAAGTTCGACAGCGGCACCGGCTGGCCGAGCTTCTGGGCGCCGCTGCACAACGCGGTGGCCGAAGACCGGGATACCACGCTGGGCATGCTGCGGGTGGAAGCGCACTGCCGCCGCTGCGGCGGGCACCTGGGGCACGTGTTCGACGACGGGCCGCGGCCGACCGGGCTGCGGTACTGCATGAACGGCGTGGCGATGTACTTCATCGCCGCCGACGAAGAAACCCGCGTGCGGGTCCCCAGCCGGACGTAGTGCCGGGCCCTGCCCGGCAACGCCTTCAACCCGGATTTCCATAAGGATTCACCCATGTTCCTGCTTGTCCTGGCCTACCTCGGTGGTGTCCTGACCATCCTCAGCCCGTGCATCCTGCCGGTGCTGCCGTTCGTGTTCGCGCGCTCGGACCGCCCGTTCCTGCGCAGTGGCCTGCCGCTGCTGGTGGGCATGGCGCTGATGTTCGCGGTGGTGGCCAGCCTGGCCGCGGTGGGCAGCCAGTGGGTCGCCCAGGCCAACCAGTTCGGGCGCTGGATCGCGCTGGTGGTGATGGCGTTGTTCGCGCTGGCGCTGCTGTGGCCTCGCCTGGCCGACCATCTGCTGGCGCCGTTCCAGCGGCTGGGCGCGCGGCTGAGCGCGTCGGCCGACGCGGCCAGTGACCGCGGCCAGGGTGGCGTGGGCACCTCGCTGCTGATCGGCGCGGCCACCGGCCTGCTGTGGGCGCCGTGTGCCGGGCCGATCCTGGGCCTGATCCTGACCGGCGCGGCGCTGCAGGGCGCCAGCGTGGGCACCAGCGGCCTGCTGCTGGCGTATGCGCTGGGCGCGGCAACCTCGCTGGCACTGGCGATCTGGATCGGCGGCCGCGTGTTCACCGCGCTCAAGCGGCGCCTGGGCGCGGGCGAGTGGATCCGCCGCGGCCTGGGCGTGGCCGCATTGCTGGCGGTGGTGGCCATTGCCCTGGGCTGGGACACCGGCGTGCTGACCCGGCTGTCCACGGTCAGCACCGCGCGCCTGGAACAGGGCCTGCTGGATACCCTGCCCGGCCAGGCCCCGGAGGCTGGCAGCACGATGATGATGCGCGCAGCCGATGCACCGGCCGGCACCGAACTGCCGGTGGAGGGCACCCTGCCCTCGCTGGCCGGCGCCACCGGCTGGCTCAACAGCCCGCCGCTGAGCGCCGAAGGCCTGCGCGGCAAGGTGGTGCTGGTGGATTTCTGGACCTACTCCTGCATCAACTGCCTGCGCGCCCTGCCCTATGTGCGCGAGTGGGAACAGCGCTACCGCGACCAGGGACTGGTGGTGATCGGCGTGCATGCGCCGGAGTTCGCCTTCGAACGCAACCTGCGCAACGTGATGGGCGCGGTGGACGACCTGAAGATCGAGTACCCGGTGGCGATCGACAACGACTTCGCGATCTGGCGCGGCTTCAACAACCGCTACTGGCCGGCGCACTACTTCATCGACGGCAAGGGCCGGATCCGCGCCCACCATTTCGGTGAGGGCAACTACGCGCAGTCCGAACAGATCATCCGCCAGCTGCTGCGCGAGAACGGCGCCACCCTGCCCGACGAACCGCAGGCGATGGCGATGGCGGCGGCCAACCCGCGCGAGGGCGTGGAGCGCCAGGCCGACATGCGCAACCTGAAGTCGCCGGAAACCTACCTGGGCCACGCGCGTGCGGAAAACTTCGCCTCGCCCGGCGGGCAGCGCGCCGACCAGGCCGCCGACTACGCGGTGCCTGCCCGCCTGCAGCTCAACCAATGGGCGCTGGGCGGGCGCTGGACCGTGGGCGATGAAGACGCCCAGCTGCAGCAGGCCGGTGGACGCATCGCGTTCCGCTTCCACGCCCGCGACCTGCACCTGGTGCTGGCGCCCGGCGCGGACGGCAAGCCCGTGCGCTTCCGCGTGCGCCTGGATGGGCAGGTACCGGGGGGCGCGGCCGGTGGCGATGCCACCCCCGATGGCAGCGGCACGGTCGACGGGCACCGCCTGTACCAGCTGATCCGCCAGTCCGGTGAGGTGCGCGAACGGACCTTCGAGATCGAATTCCTCGACCCGGGCGTGCACGCCTACGCCTTTACCTTCGGATGAAACAGGAGCGGACCATGCGACTTTCCGTGGACAAACTGGTAGCCGGCGGCATTGCCGCCGTGATCGCCACCCTGACCGTCACCGCGGTGCTCAGCCTGGAGCGCCCGGCGCATGCCGCGCCGGCCGACGCCGTGGTCGCCGTGCCCGCACCGCGCGGCGCGGCCAATCCGACGCTGCCGGGCAAGCGCGCCCAGGTGGTGTTCGCCGGCGGCTGCTTCTGGGGCGTGCAGGGTGTGTTCCAGCACATCAAGGGGGTGGACAATGCGGTGTCCGGCTATATCGGCGGACGCCCCGGCGATGCCAACTATGGGCGGGTCAGCGCGGGTGGCACCGGCCATGCCGAGGCCGTGCAGGTGACCTATGACCCCAGCCAGGTGAGCTACGGCCAGCTGATGCAGGTGTTCTTCTCGGTGGTGCACGACCCGACCCAGCTCAACCGGCAGGGTCCCGACCACGGCACCCAGTACCGCTCGGCGGTGTACGCCGACGACGCCGCGCAGCGCGACGCCACCCGCGCCTACATCGCCCAGCTGCAGCAGGCACGCGCGTACGCGGCACCGGTGGTGACCACGGTCGATGGCGGCAAACCGTTCCACGCCGCCGAGGGCTACCACCAGAACTACCTCACGCTGCACCCCGAGTCGTTGTACATCCGCATCAACGACCAGCCGAAGGTGGATGCGCTGCACCGCATGTACCCGCAGCTGTACCGCGAAAAGCCGCGGTTGGTGTCGACGTTGTCGGCGCGTTGACGCGTGGGCAGCGGGAGGGGGTGTTACGCCGCAGGTGCGCGCGCGACCCTGCTGGCCAGCTGCGGCAACGCCTGGCGACTGAACACCACTTCGAACACCTGGCGCTGCCTGGGCGATACCTGCACGCTCACCAGCGCGCGCCCGGCGTTCGGGTCCGGATCACGGCAGAGGAACCAGTACGGCTGCCGCCCCTGCGTGGGCACCGGCACGCCATGCACGCGCCGCAGGGTCACCTTGCTGCCATCGCCGATCAGCGATTGCAGGGCGTGGGCCACTGCCGGATGGAGCTGCTGTGAAAGATTTTCCCGCTCGACCTGGTAATGCAGCCCGCCCATGATGCGCGGCAGCTGTGCAGGCCGGCTCAACCGGAAGAAGGGCGCACGCGGCTGCGCGTGCCGCTGCGCCGGTACCGGTGGCATGCGCGGGCCAGGCCGCGGCGGCGCGACGGGCGCGGCGGCAGCCGGGGGCGGAACCCGCACGGGCTGTTTCCGGTACAGCTCGATCAGCGCGTCCAGTTCCTTCCCGTGCGAGGGAATCACCACCCGTTGCAGGCCCCTGCTGAACAACCGGATCGCGTCGACCGCGGCGCGTGCCAGCACGTGCTGGTAAAGCGGATCGGCCGGGGCGTCATGCCTGCGCGATGTCCTGGAGAACAGCCCGCTGCCAGGCAGCGCCAGGATGAAGGTTTCGACCTTGTGCTCTTTGGCATTGACCATGGCGTGCGCGAACTGGCGCAGCATGCCGGTGTACAGCGCCTTCGCATCGATCTGGGGCTGGTCACGACGATCAAGCGCGGCGATGGAGATCATGTCGTAACGCGGCGCGTTGCGCGACGGCGTCGCGAATGACGCGTCCAGCAACAGATCCCGCTGCGCCTCCAGGCGCGCCCCGGGCGTTCCACTCACGTCGCACAGGGCCTGCAGCACGGCGCGGTCGTACCGCATCTGCAGGCCGGCCGAATACAGCTGGCGCTGGCCCACCTTGTCCGGACCCAGCGGATAGCCCGTGGCCGCATCGAGGCTGGCCTTGGCCCCGCGCCCCAGCACGCACAGGGTTTCCTCGGCGGGCATGCGCTGGTGGCGGAACGTGTCCACGCCCAGGCCACCGCCGCGGTGGCGGCTGTCGGCCGGGTTGATGATCGCGACCCGGCCGGCCAGCGGCGTGTCCAGCAGGCGGACCAGGCAGTCCACGGCGTTGTCCGGGGAGCGCACGACCCGCGCCATCGCACCGTTGGCGTCCGTGCGCGGCGGGAAGGCGATGCAGGAGGTGACCTTGGGCGGGCTCACGTCCAGGCCGCGCTCCTGCTGGCGCACGCGCGCGAACAGGTCATTGATGCGGGCGTTGATGGATTCGCCGCCGGCGGCGTCACGCGGGGCCCGCGGTGCCTGCCCATTGCGCAGGCCATCCAGGGCCAGCCGGGGCGACACCGGTGCCGCCTCGCGGGCGTCTGCGTTGCCCCGAGCGGCGGGCGCACGGGGAGAGGTGATGAACCGGTGGGCGGGGTTCGGCTCCGCCTGTGTGGAACGTAGCATCGCGGGGGGTCACCAGGGCTGTGCGGCCCGCGATAGTAGGTGCCTATCGTCTGCCCGACCTTCAGAATTCCTGCATGGGCAACGTCAGGGCGGCGGCCAGCAGCGCCGGGTCCGCACCCGGTGCATACGGCAGGCGCCCCCAGCACGGCATCGGCAGCCGCGCCTTCAGCAGGGCGACGTTGTCGTCGATGCACTGCATCTGCGGGTCCACCTCGTTGGCGATCCAGCCGATGCAGCGGGCGCCGCTGGCGGCAATGGCCTGCGCGGTCAGCCGCGCGTGGTTCAGGCACCCCAGCCGCAGCCCGACCACCATCACCACCGGCAGCTGCAACGCCTGGACCAGATGCGATTGATCCAGATGGGTGGACAGCGGCGCCAGCCAGCCGCCCACGCCTTCCACCACCACGGTGTCGGCCTGTGCACGCAAGCGGCCGAACGCGGCGTCGATCGGTGCCAGCGACAGGGTCACGCCCGCGGCGGCGGCGGCCAGTTCCGGCGCCAGCGGCAGCGGCAGCGCGTAGGGGTTCAGGTCCTCATAGGCCGGGGTCGGGTCGCTGGCCGCCAGCAGCGCGGTGGCGTCTTCATTGCGCAGCCCTTGCGGGGTCGACGCGCAGCCACTGGCGACCGGCTTCATGCCCACCGCGCGTCGGCCGCGCTGGCGCAGCGCGTGCAGCAGGACGCAGCTGCTGAAGGTCTTGCCGATACCGGTGTCGGTACCGGTGACGTAGAAGGCCGCGGGGAAGGCAGGGAGCGACATGGCCGTACCGATGAACAGGGGCGGCCATTATCGGGCCTGGCACGCCGGCACCGCAGCGTTCCGCGCCCGGGCGGTCCGGCAGCGGCCGCACTTGCTAGACTTCGGCCATGTTCGATACCTCCACGCTCACCGGCAGCAAGCCGGAACAGTACGGCCAGCTGCTGGCCCAGGCCCGCGCCCTGGTGCACGGTGAACGCGACCGCATCGCCAATGCCGCCAACCTGTCGGCGCTGGTCTACCACGCCCTGCCGCAGCTGAACTGGGTGGGCTTCTACTTCTTCGACGGCACCGAACTGGTGGTCGGCCCGTTCCAGGGCCTGCCCGCCTGCGTGCGTATTCCGCTCAGCAAGGGCGTGTGCGGTGCGGCCGCGTCGCAGCGCAGGACCCAGCGCATCGAGGACGTGGAGGCCTTCCCCGGCCACATCGCCTGCGATTCGGCCTCGCGCTCGGAACTGGTGGTGCCGCTGGTCAAGGGCGACACCCTGATCGGCGTGTTCGACCTGGACAGCCCGGTGCTGGCCCGCTTCGATGCCGACGACCAGGCGGGCCTGGAAGCGATCGCGGCGGTCTTCATCGAGGCACTGGGATGAGCGCCAAGCTGCGCAACATCGGCCCCAAGAGCGCGGCCTGGCTGCGCCAGGTCGGTCTGCGCACGGCCGAGGACCTCACCGCCGCCGGCGCGGTAGGCGCGTTCGTGAAAGTGCGTCGCGCCGGTTTCAAGCCCAGCCTCAACCTGCTGTACTCGCTGGAAGGCGCGCTGCAGGACTGCCACTGGCAGGAGCTGCCGGAGGCGCGTCGCGCGGAGCTGGTCGCCGAGTACGACGCGATCATCGCCGACAACCCGCTGAAGAAGGCCCCGCCCGCCTCCGGCCCGGTCTACGACCGCACCGTGGTCAACGATGACGAAGGCGACGACGCACCCTTCGAATTGGACAACGAAGACCGGACGTAGCGCCACGCGCTGCGGGGCCGCGCGTGGTGCCAGGTTCAGTCAGCCACGCAGGGCGTGGCACTACGCAGCTCCAGCAGCTCGCCCCACAGCGCCCCCTCGTCCCGCTCCACCCGCAGCTGCAGCCGCGTCCCGTGGTCGATCCGCAGCGCCCAGCACATCGCCATCGGCAGCCCGCACACCTGCGACAGCACCATGCGCAGCGGCCCGCCGTGGCTGACGATGACGGTCGGCACCGGATCGGGATCATCCAACAGGCGGTGCAGCGCGCGCGCGATGCGGCGCTCGAAATGGCCCCAGCTTTCGCCGTGTGGCGGCGGGTTCGCATGCGGGTCCAGGTGGAACGCCTGCAGCGCCTGCAACGGCAGCGCATCCAGCGGCTGGCCATCCCAGTCGCCGAAATCCAGTTCTCCCCATTCCTCGTCGGCCATCACCTCCAGCCCGCGCGGCAGCGCCAGCGCAGCAGCGGTGGCCAGGGCCCGTTGACGCGGCGAGCTGACCACGCGCTGCCACGGCACGTCCGCGTAGCGCGCACAGATCAGGTCGGCGCCCTCCACCTCGACGGGGGGATCGGTACGGCCATCCAGGTGGTCGTCGCGGCCGGTGGCGGCATGCCGGATCAGATCCAGGATCATGCCGGTGTCCCGCAATGGATCCGCCGCCCAAGGTGCTGCAACCGCGTCTTTTTCATGGGAACCACGTTGTAAAGCGAGGCGCATTCTAACCGCTCGCGCCGCATCACCCCGCCCTGCGCTGCGCCGCCTGCCCGGCTTTGCTCTACACTGCGCGCACTTTCAGGTGACCTGCGGCGCATGCCGGCAGGTTGAAACGGGAAGCCGGTGACGCAACAGGTCCTGCCTGCTGCCAGGCCGGCGCTGCCCCCGCAACGGTAAGCGTGGAACGCCAGGCAATACGTCACTGTGCGCAGGCATGGGAAGGCGCCTGGTGCGATGGTCCGCCATCGGCCCGCAAGCCCGGAGACCGGCCCGGAAGACGACTGGTTGCGATGCGGCGGGCATGGCGACGGCAAGCAGTGCCGTGCGCGCTGCCCACCGTCGCGTGCCTCCGTTGACCACCGCCCCCCACTTTGCCGCGCGGGCGTGCGCGGTGCATGGAGTCACCGATGAAGCTGCAGATCCAAACGCTTACCCTGGCCGTGCTGACCGCGCTGCCCCTGCTGGCCGCCGCGCAGGACGATGCCCGCGCGCTCGACCCGATCCTGGTCACCGCCACGCGCACCCCGATTGCCCTGCAGGACAGCATCTCGCCGGCGCAGGTGATCGACCGCGCCGAAATCGAGCGCAGCCAGGCGCCGTCGCTGCAGGACCTGCTGCGCGGTCGCGCCGGCATCAACCTCAACAACAGCGGCGGGCTGGGCAAGCAGAGCTCGCTGTTCCTGCGCGGCACCAACTCGGCCCACACCCTGGTGCTGGTGGATGGCGTGCGCATCAACACCGGCGACCTCGGCCTGGCCATGCTGCAGGACCTGCCGCTGGCGCAGATCGAGCGCGTGGAAATCGTGCGCGGCCCGCAGTCCAGCCTGTACGGCGCCGATGCGATCGGTGGCGTGATCCAGATCTTCACCCGCCGCAATGCCGGCGACTTCGCCCCGCACCTGCAGCTGGGCGGCGGCAGCAACGGACTGCGCGAAGCCAGCGGTGGCTTCGGCGGCACCGGCGCGCGCGGCTGGTTCGGCACCGACATCGCCTACCAGCACACCGACGGCATCAATGCCTGCAACGGTGATCCGGTCACCTTCGCCGGCTGCGGCGCCAACGAACCCGACCGCGACGGCTACCGCAACCTGTCGATGAGCCTGCGCGGCGGCTACACGCTGACCGATGCACTGAGCGTGGAAGGTACCGCGCTGCGCGCCGAAGGCGAGAACCACTACGACGGCTACTACAACTACTCCGAAACCCTGCAGCAGGTGCTGGGCGGCAAGGTCCGCTACGCGCCGAGCGAGCGCTTCACCCTGACCGCCAACGTCGGCCGCGCCGACAACGAGTCGGACAACTATAACGACAGCACCTGGCTGGGCGCCGCGCAGACCCACCGGGACAGCGCCTCGGTGCAGGCCGACGTGGGCATCGCCGACGGGCAGCTGCTCAGCGCCGGCGTGGACTGGAGCCAGGACAACCTGGACGGCAGCAGCGCGGGCTATCTGGTCGACAGCCGCGACAACACCGGCGTGTTCGTGCAGTACCAGGGCCGCTTCGGCGCGCACCACCTGCAGGCCAGCGTGCGCAACGACGACAACGAGCAGTTCGGCAACCACACCACCGGCAGCCTGGGCTGGGGCATGGAACTGGGCGGCGGCTTCCGCCTCAATGCCAGCTACGGCACCGCGTTCAAGGCGCCGACCTTCAGTGACCTGTATGACCCGTGGAGCGGCGTGCCCGGGCTGGATCCCGAGAAATCCAAGAGCGCGAACCTTGGCATCGCCCAGCAGGGCGACAGCTGGCGCTGGGGCCTGGATGTGTATGAAACCCGCATCGATGACCTGATCACCTACGACGCCACCACCTTCATGATGTCGCAGGTGGAGAAGGCGCGCATCCGCGGCGCCGAGCTGACCGGCGCGCTGAGCGTGGCCGGTTTCGATCTCAGCGCGCAGCTCAGTCACACCGACCCGCGCAACCGCACCGACGGCAGTGCGCAGTTCGACAACTGGCTGGCCCGCCGTGCGCAGGACACCGCGCGCCTGGACATCGACCGCAGCTTCGGCGGCTTCCGCGCCGGCGTGACCGCGACCGCTGCCGGCGAGCGTTACGACAATGCCGACAACACCGTGCGCCTGGCCGGGTACGGCACCGTGGACCTGCGCCTGGAATATGCGATCAGCCGCGACTGGTCGGTGCTGGGCCGGGTCAGCAACCTGTTCGACCGCGACTACGAAACGGTGGCCTGGTACAACCAGCCGGGCCGCGAGTACCGCCTGAGCGTGCGTTACCAGCCGAAGTGAACCGAGATTGGCCGGCATCGCGAGGTGCCGGCCAACGGCCGGCGCTACCGGGTGCACGGCTCGGCGTCACAGCTGCTCCACGAGCACGGCTCGGCATCACCGCCGCTCCACGAGCACGGTAGGTGCCGACCGTTGGTCGGCACGGCGCCACGACCGCCCTACAACCCGGGTAACGCCCGCAGGTCGTCCACCACCGCCACCGCGTCCACCGTGTCCAGATCCAACCCGCGCGGATACCCGTAACGCACCAGCGCTACCGGCATGCCCGCATCCACCGCGGCGCGGTAGTCGGTGATCGAATCGCCGGCCATCAGCGCGGCCGTGGGGGCCACGTCGAACGCAGCGGCGATATGCCGCAGCGGCACCCCGCTGGGCTTGCGCTCGGGCAGCGAATCGCCACCCAGTACCTTCTCGAAGAAGTCCTGCACACCCAGATGGGCCAGCAGCGGCGCGACCATGGCTGACGGCTTGTTGGTGCAGATGGCCAGCGTCACCTTGCGCGCGCGCAATGCCTCCAGCGCCGGCACCACGCCGTCATACAGCCGCGGGCTGCGCAGCAGGCACGCTTCGTAGTGGCGCATGAAACCGGGCATCACGCGATCCAGATCGATGTCACTGCGGGCCGCGGTGAAGGCCTGCTCGACAAGGCGGCGAACGCCATCACCGATCCAGGTCAGCACCGTGGTTTCGGGCACGCGCGGCAGCTGCCAGTCTTCCAGCGTACGGTTGAGCGCCTCGGCGATATCGGCCGCGCTGTCGACCAGCGTGCCGTCCAGATCAAAAATCACCAGCGGGTAGGGATAGGACAAAGGAAAAATCGCCTGTACGTCGTGGGGAGAATGATTGTAGCGACACGCCCTTGAACTGACCCCCAGAAGTTGGACGCCCATCCAACCTCTGGAATTTGTTCATGATCCAATACGAAAGGCGTTTCAAGTTGAAGGTGGCCCGGGAGGGCGCCGCAGGCGCCCTCCCGGTGGCCGCGTTGGCCCGACGATATGGGCTAGAGAGGTCGATGGTCCATCGCTGGATCGAGACCTACCGTGAGCACGGCCAGCAGAGCTTCAAGGGATCGCGAGCGCGGCGCTATTCGCCCAGCTTTAAGGCTGCTGTTCTCAAGCGGATGGACTGTGAAGGTCTGTCGCTGCGCCAGGCGATGGTCAGGTTCGGGATTGGCAGCTCGACGGTGATCAAGAAGTGGCGAGATCAGTATGATCTCGGAGGTACGATCGCCTTGACCCCTGCTCGAGTCCGACCCCGCATGAAGAAGAAGCCTGCCGTTCCGAAACGGCCTGAAGACATGACTCCAAAGGAGCTGCATAAGGAGTTGGAATACCTCCGCGCGGAGAATGCATTCCTAAAAAAAATGGATGCCTTGATCCGGGAAGAGCAGGCGGCCGAGCTGGCAAGGCAGAAGTCGTCCAAGGATTGAGGCATCAGCATCGCCTGCCGTTATTGCTCAAAGCGGCAAGCCTTCCTCGCAGCACGTTCTACCACCAGGTGCAGGCCGCTGAGCGTCCCGACGCGAAGGCGAAGCTGAAGCGTGCGATTGAAGCGATCTATCAACGCCACGAAGGGCGATACGGATATCGTAGGGTTGCCGAGACGCTTCGGGCCAACGGCGAGCAGATCAACCGCAAAGCAGTGCAGCGGTTGATGGGGCTGATGGGTCTGAAATCCGTGGTGCGCGTCAAGAAATACCGGTCCTATCGCGGGATGGCGGGTACGGTTGCGCCCAATCATCTTGACCGTGACTTCCAAGCCTCTCAACCCAATCAGAAGTGGGTCACCGACGTCACTGAGTTCAAAGTGGCCGACAAAAGGCTTTACCTATCGCCAGTCATGGATCTATTCAATGCGGAAATCGTGGCCTATCAGATCAGCACAAGCCCCAACCTGGACATGATCACAAGCATGCTCAGCAAGGCCTTCAGGCGGCTCAAACCGGGCCAGACACCGCTGATGCACTCCGACCAGGGCTGGCAGTACCAGCATCCGAGCTACCAGCGCCAGTTGGCCGAGCGGAACATCTCTCAAAGCATGTCCCGCAAGGGAAATTGTTTCGATAACGCTGCAATGGAAAGCTTTTTTGGCACGCTGAAAGAAGAATTCTTCCGACTGAAGAACTTCTCCAGCGTCGAAGAGCTGGAGAGTGGCCTGGAACGCTACATCCGGTACTACAATCACAAGCGCATCAAGCTCGGCTTGGGTGGCATGAGTCCGATTCAATATCGGACCCAAGCCTCCGCAACCTAGCCCCCAACTGTCCAACATTTGGGGGTCAGCTCAATGGCGTGGTTCTACAATGACCCACCCACCTTTCCAGGCGTGTCCCATGTCCACCTCCCCTGTTGCCATCAACGTCAAACTCAACGCCCGCCTGCAGCCCGAACACCGCCTGCAGCTGTTCGAGGATCCGCTCGACGCCATGCTGGAGGGCGCCGGCATCGGGGAGATCATGGGGGGTGGCACCGCGCTGTCGGAGGAAGGCGAGGTCGAATACGGTGACCTGGAGATCCAGCTGCACGATGCCGCCGCCCTGCCCAACCTGATCGAAGCCCTCCAACAGCTTGGCGCCCCCAAGGGTTCGCTGATCCAGCGCGAAGGCGAGGCCGACCTTGCCTTCGGCACCACGGAAGGCCTGGCGTTGTACCTCAACGGCACCGACCTGCCCGATGAGGTCTACGAGCAGTGCGACTCGAACTACGTGTTCGACCAGATCGTCGAGCGCATCGACGGCCACGGCGAGATCTGCAGCTGGTGGCAGGGCCCGAGTGAGACCGCGCTGTATCTGTATGGTGCCTCGTTCGACACCATGGCCGAGCGCATCGCCGACCTGCTGGCCAGCTACCCGCTGTGCCAGGGCGCACGCGTAGTCAAAATCGCCTGATCCCGGTAGCGCCGACCGTTGGTCGGCCACGCAGCCACCGGGCAATGGGACAACCGCCCCGGTTGCCGCGCATCCGACGGGAGAGCAGCCGACTGACAGTCGGCTCTACCGTCGCTCGAACGCGACTCATCCCCGTTTTCCCCCGCTTCGTCGCGTGCCGCTTGTCGGTCCCCGGTCGTGCGCCCAGAGTCTGGCGCTGTCTGCTGGGAGCGCGCACATGAACAAGGGAATCCCGTACCTGATGGCGGCACTGGTCGCGCTGACGCTGTCGGCGGGCTGGGCGGCACCGGTGCTTGCCCTGTTCGAACACGCTGCCGCCTGCCTGGACAGCGGCGGCAGCCTGGACCTGCTGCGGATGCGCTGCACGCCGCCCAGTGCCACGCGTGACCTGCTGCTGCAGGGCTGGGCCTTCTGGGTGACTGCCGCGGCGGTCGCGGCGGTGGCGCTGGCGCTGACCCGCACGCGTCCTCCGCGCCGACGTTCATCCCTTCCGCAGTGAGCTTTGCAACCAGTCCGAGCGGCGGGCGGGCCGAACACTGATAGTGTCCGTGCCCACTCCAGCAGTGGCACCGGCCTTGATCACCAGCGCGATCCAGCGGACCTCTTCGCTCCCTTCCCTTGCTGGCATTCCAGACCCGGCCCGCACGCCGCGCAGGTCGCTGCCGGCGTTGGTGGTGTCGCATCTGCACAACGCACCGGCCCGGGTGCCGCAGATGCTTGATCTGGCCGACTGTCCAGCCCGGCCCTGGCAGGGAGCGGGCAGCCAGTCGGCCATGATCGTCACCCGGGGCGACGAGCGCTGGCGGGTGAAGGCAACGGCCGACGCCTCCTGCAGCGCAATGGAAGTCACGCTGGGCAACCTGTTCCAGCTCACCGGGCTGGTCGCGCCCGACACCGGGCTGGTGGCGGCCGTTGACGGCCTGCCGACCGGTACCCGGCATGTCGGCTCACGCTTCGAGGCGGACTTCCAGGACCTGGGCGATTTCCTGGTGAGTGACGCGGCCGCAGCGCTGGTCGCGGCAGCGGACCCTTCAGCGCGCAGCACCTACGAGGCGCTACGGGCCGACCATGCGCAGGCCGTATCCGACAACGCCGGGCTGCTGAACGACGCCGGGGTCGAGTGGTGGGCACTGCGCGGCGAGGGCGCGCAACAGCATGCCGCCAACGACCAGCGCCGGTTCAACGCGCTGGACGCGATGAACCGCCTGCTGCCGCGCCCCCTGCGCTGCGAACAGCTGCGTCATTTCATCGCTTCACGCTGGTTGTGCAACTGGGACCAGCTCAACTACCGGCTGGAGAACTTCGGCTACACGCTGCGCGAGGGAAAGCGGGTGGGCATGTCGCTGGATTTCGGCGCCTGCGGCCCCTTGGGATTCCGCGATCCGCAGAGCGGCGCGATGCTCGCCAAGCGGTACAGCGGTGGGGTGGCCATCGCCCAGCGGCCGCCGTCGCTGTTCCCGATTCCTTTGGCATATGTCGCCAACGTCGGTCAATTCGACGCGATGTCCGATGATCCAGGCGAGCTTCACGATGTCACCCCATGGCCCTATGGTTTCCAGTCCGACAGCGTTGTCGCGCTGTTCCGCCCCCCGGTCGCACCGCACCCGGACGTGGCCGATACCCTCACTGAAATGGCCTATCGTCTGGGACGGCTGCCGGTGTCGGCGATCAGCGCCGTGATCCAGCGCCATTGGCCAGTGCTGCCGGACGGGGCGGGGCAGCGGTGGCCGACGGCAGCGGACCTGAGCGGGCAGCTGCTTGCGCGGCGCGATGCGCTGCTGGCGCGGTTCGATCCGGCGCAGATCGCCGGATGGGTGCAGGCCGATCCCGATCGCGCGCTGAGGATCCAGCAGGAGGTCGCCAGCGCCACGCGCGCGGTACTCGGCAGTCCCCCGGACCGGCCCGATTGATCCGGCTCAAGGCATTGCCTCCACGCCGGGTGTGCAATGGTGTCCCCACTGCCTTCGCCAAGGAGCGTGCCATGTACAAGCGGATCCTGATTGCCACCGATGGCTCCGAGCTGTCCGAAAAGGGCCTGCTCAAGGGCCTGGAACTGGCCCGGGACCTCAACGCCGAGGTCGATATCGTCACCGTGTCCGAACCGTGGGCGGTGGGCATGTACGACGCCATGGGCTGGAGCGTGGGGTATACCAACAGCCCCGAATACAAGGCCGACCGCGAAGAAGCCGCGCAGAAGGTCCTGGCCCCGGCCAAGGCCGCCTGCGAGGCGCAGGGGCTGCGCGCGACCACCGTGCATGTGCTGGACCGCTACGCCGCCGACGGCATCATCGATACCGCCACCGAGCGCAGCAGCGACCTGATCGTGATGACCTCGCACGGCCGCCGCGGCGTGACCCGGGTGCTGCTGGGCAGCCAGACCGCCGAAGTGCTGGCACGCAGCAGCGTACCGGTGCTGGTCATCCGATAACGCGTGGCCCGGCTGCGCTACCGCGCCAGCGGGGCAGCGCCCCGCTCTACGGCCTCAGCTTCAGCGTCTGCGATTCGTCCAGGCTGCCATCGGGCTGCAGCACCACGTAGCGCTCGCCGCTGCGGTCGAACAGCACCGGGACCGGATCGCGGAACAACGGGCGGCGCACGAAGCGCAGCTGCCACCCGAAGTGCTCCAGGGTGTCCACCGCCTGGCGCTGCTCGGCGGTCAGCCCTTCGCGCAGGGCGGCGGGGTCGATGGGCTTGCGGCGTTCGGGCGTGGTCATCGGCTACGGCAGGGTCGTGCGTGGCTCACCAGCTGTAGAGCTTCCAGTACACCGGCGACACCCCGTCCCTGCTGCGGTCGCCCCCGGTCTGGCCACCCTCGTACATGTAGTACGGGGCACCACGCGACGGGGTCACCTTGACCATGCGCAACTGGCCGGCCACCCGGTACTCCTCGATGGTGTCGCCGTTGTCCATGACGCGCTTGGCGATATCGGCGCCCGTGACATCGACCGGGGGCGCGCCGGCGCTGCCGCCAGTGGTCGCACAGCCAGCCAACACAAGCAGACCTGCCAGCATCAGAGTCTTCATGGACCAAGGTTCCTGGAGCGGGGGAGCCTGGATTATGCCCCATGCCCCGTGATGCCGGTGCCGTAATCGACCGCGGCGGGGCGCGTAGAATCGTCGCATGAGCCGATTAGTCCTGATTGACGGGTCCAGTTACCTGTATCGCGCGTTCCACGCGCTTCCGCCGCTGACCAACGCGGCCGGTGAACCCACCGGCGCGCTGTTCGGCGTGGTCAACATGCTGCGCGCCACGCTGAAGGAGCGCCCGGAGTACGTCGCCTTCGTGGTCGATGCGCCCGGCAAGACCTTCCGTGACGACCTGTACGCCGACTACAAGGCCAACCGCCCGCCGATGCCCGACGACCTGCGCCCGCAGATCGAGCCGATGTGCCGGATCGTCGAGGCGCTCGGCCTGACCATCCTGCGCGTCCCCGGCGTGGAAGCCGACGATGTGATCGGCACGCTGGCCCTGCAGGGCCACCGCGACGGCATGACGGTCACCATTTCCACCGGCGACAAGGACTTTGCCCAGCTGGTCCGGCCGGGGATCGAACTGGTCAACACCATGACCGGCAGCCGCATGGATTCGGATGCCACGGTGATGGACAAGTTCGGCGTGCGCGCCGACCAGATCGTCGACCTGCTGGCGCTGATGGGCGATGCCGTGGACAACGTCCCGGGCGTGGAGAAGTGCGGGCCCAAGACCGCCGCCAAATGGCTGGCCGAGTACCAGACCCTGGACGGGGTGATGGCGGCCGCCCCCGCCATGAAGGGCAAGATCGGCGAAAACCTGCGTGCGGCGCTGGAGCGCCTGCCGCTGAACCGGGAGCTGGTCACCATCCGCACCGACGTGGCGCTGGAGGCCTCCCCGCAGACCCTGGCCCTGCGCGACCCGGACGTGCCGACGCTGGGCGAGCTCTACCTGCGCTACGGCTTCACCCAGGCGCTGAAGGAGCTGGGAGGACCGGTCCCGGCCCCGGCGACGGCCAGCGACGCGCCGGTCAGCCTGCGCGGCACTGCCGCCGGCTATGCGCGCGGCGCGGCCAGCGAGCCGGCCCCGGCCCTGGATGCGGCCCTGTCCGCGCCGGGCGACTACGAGACCGTGCTCACCATTGAACAGCTGCAAGCCTGGGTGGCCCGCGCCGAAGCGGCCGAGCTGGTGGCCTTCGATACCGAAACCGATGCGCTGGACGCGATGCGCGCCAACCTGGTCGGCATCAGCCTGGCCGTGGAGCCGGGCAAGGCGGCCTACATTCCCGTCGGGCATGACTACCCCGGCGCGCCCGCGCAGCTGCCCCGGCAGCAGGTACTCGATGCGCTGCGGCCGCTGCTCGAGAACCCGGAAAAGAAGAAGCTGGGACAGCATGGCAAGTACGACCTGCACGTACTGCGCCGCCATGGCGTGAATGTCCAGGGCTACCACGACGACACCATGCTCGAGAGCTTCGTGCTCAATTCCACCGCCACCCGCCACGACATGGATTCGCTGGCGTTGCGCTACCTGGGCTACACCACGATCAAGTTCGAGGACGTGGCCGGCAAGGGCGCCAAGCAGATCCCGTTCTCGCAGGTGGGGCTGGACGAAGCCAGCCGCTATGCCGCCGAGGACGCCGACATCACCCTGCGCCTGCACCGCGTGCTGCACCCGCAGCTGGTGGAATCGGCCTCGCTGGACAACGTGTACCGCAGCATCGAAATGCCGCTGGTGCCGGTGCTGGCCCGGATCGAGGCCAATGGCGTCTACATCGACAGCGCCGAGCTGCGCCGGCAGAGCCAGGACCTGGGCGCGCGCATGCTGGCGGCCCAGCAGAAGGCCACCGAGCTGGCCGGGCGCACCTTCAGCCTGGACTCGCCCAAGCAGCTGCAGGCGGTGCTGTTCGACGAGTTGAAGCTGCCGGCGCTGGTGAAGACCCCCAAGGGTCAACCCAGCACCAATGAAGAGGCGCTGGAGGCGATTGCCGAGCAGCATGAGCTGCCGCGGGTGATCCTGGAGTACCGCGGCCTGGCCAAGCTGCGCAGCACCTACACCGACAAGCTGCCGGAGATGGTCAACCCGGACACCGGCCGGGTCCACACCAGCTACCACCAGTCCGGGGCGGCCACCGGCCGGCTGTCGTCGTCGGACCCGAACCTGCAGAACATCCCGATCCGCACCGAGGACGGCCGCCGCATCCGCCGTGCCTTCGTGGCGCCGCCCGGGCACAAGCTGCTGGCCTGCGACTACTCGCAGATCGAGCTGCGGATCATGGCCCACCTGTCCGGGGACCCGGGCCTGGTGCGCGCCTTCGAGCAGGGGGTGGACGTGCATCGCGCCACCGCCGCCGAGGTGTTCAGCCGCGCGCTGGACGAGGTCACCCCGAACGAGCGGCGTGCCGCCAAGGCGATCAACTTCGGCCTGATGTACGGCATGAGCGCGTTCGGGCTGGCGCGCAACCTGGGCATCGACCGCGGCCAGGCGCAGGACTACGTGGCGCTGTATTTCAGCCGCTACCCCGGCGTGCGCGACTTCATGGAAGGCATGCGCCAGCAGGCGCGCGAGCACGGCTACGTGGAGACCCTGGAGGGACGGCGTCTGTACCTGAACGACATTCACGCGCGCAACCAGGGCCTGCGCGCCGGTGCCGAGCGGGCGGCGATCAATGCGCCCATGCAGGGCACCGCCGCGGACATCATCAAGCGCGCCATGGTGAAGGTGGACGACTGGCTGCAGGGGCAGGGCGGGCGGGCGCGGATGATTCTGCAGGTGCACGACGAACTGGTATTCGAAACCGAAAGCGAGTTTCTGGAGACCTTGCGTTCGCAGGTGGTGGAACTAATGTCGTCTTCGGCGCAATTGCGCGTCCCACTCGTGGTGGACGCAGGGGTCGGCGATAACTGGGATGAGGCGCATTGAGACCCGAATCACGTTATAAAAGCTGAATTGGCCGGCGTTGAGGCGAGAAACTGACTCTTGGATGAATGTTTCAAGATTCAACCGAGTATTAATTGGCCCCCTTCACGAATCATCAATGTTCAAGGTGCTTTTATAGACCTCGACAGGCGCAACGCCTGTTGTGGATCTCTCCCATCCCCTGGAGCAGATCTCGGAACGGGGGCTCCTCCCCAAGCGCCCGTTCCCCGGCCCCGCTGACCTCCCCCTGGTCGGCGGGGCTTTTTATTTTGGGCTCCCGCAGGGCGCCGCCCGGTAGCGCCGGCCGTTGGCCGGCCCAGGCGACGCCGATTGCCTCCTGCACGCCACGCGCCCATGCTGCCGGCAGTATCCAAGGAAAGCACCGATGAGCGATCTGTTCGACCTGGCCATGCCCTGGTGGGAATTCATCCTGCGCGCGGTCGTGGTGTACGTGGTGGTACTGGGCATGGTGCGGCTGTCGGGCAAGCGCGCCCTGGGCCAGATCACCCCGTTCGACGTGCTGCTGATCGTGCTGCTGGGCAACGCGGTGCAGAACGCGCTGCTCGGCAAGGACACCTCGCTCGGCGGCGGCCTGCTGCTGGCGGCCACGCTGATCGCCCTCAACTACGCCGTGGGCTGGCTGAGCCAGCGCAGCCGCCGCGTTGAAGCGCTGGTGGAAGGCGAACCGGTGCTGATCGCCCGCGACGGCAAGCTGCTGGACTCGGTGCTGCGGCGTGAACTGGTCACCCGTGCCGACGTGGAAGCGGCCATGCGCCAGCAGGGCTGCGCGCACATCAGCGAGGTCTCCATGGCGCTGCTGGAAATCAACGGCCACATCACCATCGTGACGCAGAAGCGGTAGCGCCGGCCGTTGGCCGGCCCGGGCTGGCCCTCCGCGCCCGGATACCGTCGGCCGCCGACGATCGAAACCTGGAAGCGCAGCCGGAAGCCTGCTGCTGGAATCGCCGGTATCAGCGGCCGCCGTCCGGTCGGCCCGCGCAATGGAGATGCCTGCGATGCCCCTTGATGCCGTTACCGCTCCTCTCTCATCGAGCTCCACGACCCGGCGCTGGGTCTCCGTCTATCTGGAACGCCCGGGTGCTGTCCTGCACGGGAACGCTACGCCGCATATGGACGATACGCCTCCGACGTATGACCAGGTCTTCGGGCAGAGCGCGGGACTGCCCACTTACGCCCAGGCGGCGGGGCAGGACGCCGCCTGCAGACGACTGCCGGACTCGCGCGCCATTCCACAGAACGTCGCCAACGAGCCGGGCGCATCGTTCTCGCCGTCGTACGCGCATGCGTCCACCGTCCCCGACCACCCGCAGGCCCAGGCCCGCGAGCTGGACAAGCTGCTGAAACGCATCGCGCGCAATGAAATCAAGCTGGACAAGGCCCACGAGATCATGCTCGAGGATGCCGTGGACCGCTTCGTTCGCCACCAGGTGCTCCGCACCTTCTGCGGTGGCGGATTGTTCGATGACAGCGCCAGCGAAGACAAATCCATGGCCGAACGCAATTACCTGCACTACGCGAAAAAGCTGCCGAAGTTGCGCGCCGAATACGCGGCCATGCTCCACCGCCCGTAGTGCCGCGCCCGGCGTGGCAGCGCCCCTCGCAACCGGCCCGCGCTATGCCCCCGTCACCCAGTCGCGCGGCACCAGGTAATCGCCCAGCCGCGCTTCGGCGCTGCCGGGTTCGGGCGTGAAACCATACTCCCAGCGCACGCGCGGCGGCAGGCTCATCAGGATGCTTTCGCTGCGCCCGCCGCTCTGCAGGCCGAACAGCGTGCCGCGGTCGTAGACCAGGTTGAATTCCACATAGCGGCCCCGGCGGTACAGCTGGAACTCCCGCTCGCGCTCCCCGTACGCGGCATCCTTGCGACGCTCCACGATCGGCAGGTAGGCGTCCAGGAAGCCATCGCCCACCGCGCGCAGGTAGGCAAAATCACGCTCGAAGTCGCCGTGCAGATCATCGAAGAACAGCCCGCCCACGCCGCGCGTCTCATTGCGGTGACGCAGGAAGAAGTACTCGTCGCACCAGCGTTTGTGCGCCGCATAGCGCGCTTCCCCGAACGGCGCGCACAGGTCGTGCGCGACCTGGTGCCAGTGCTGCACGTCCTCGTCGAAGGGATAGAACGGGGTCAGGTCGAACCCGCCGCCGAACCAGGATGCCACCTGCTCACCCTCCCGCTCGGCGCTGAAGTAGCGCACGTTGGCGTGGGTGGTGGGCAGGTAGGGATTGCGCGGGTGGAAGACCAGCGACACGCCGGTGGCGCGCCACGACGCGCCGGCCAGTTCCGGCCGGTTGGCCGACGCCGACGGCGGCAGGCGGGTGCCGCTCACGTCCGAGAAACCGATGCCGGCCTGCTCGAACACCGCGCCGTCGCGCAGGATGCGGGTGCGCCCGCCACCGCCCTCGGCACGCTGCCAGCGGTCTTCGGCAAAGCGCGCCTGGCCATCGGCGGTTTCAATGGAGGTGCAGATGCGGTCCTGCAGGTCGGTGAGGTAGGCGCGGACGCGGTCGAAATCGTTCATGCCGGTAATGTACCGCACGGCCGCGCCGGGTCCGTGGTCAGCGCTTGAACCACCGCTGCACGTCGGGGCGCAGCACGCGCACCAGCAGCCAGCCGTGCAGGGCAGCGAACGACAACGCGGTCAGCGTGGTGATGCCGGTGTACAGCGCCCGGTTGATGCGCAGGTCGTGGCGGAGCTGGCTGGCATCCTCGGCATCCACATGCTGCGGCAGGTGCACGATCAGGTAGCGGAAGATCTCATCGATGACCCAGGCCCCGACGAAGTTGAGCAGGGCGGTCAGCACCAGCAGCACGATGAAGGTCCACAGGGCCCAGCGCTGGCGGCGCAGGATGCCCCAGCAGGCCACGGCACCGGCCACGCACAGGGCGAACAGCGCCAGGTTCACCGCCACCGCGTGCCGGCCGAACCAGCGCAGCGACGGCGGCACCCAGGACAGGTCGGCGCCCTGCAGCAGGTCGTGCAGCCACGCCGAGTTGCCCAGCAGCACGGCCAGTACGGCGCAGCCGGCCCAGGACAGCGCGGAGACGATGCACACCACCAGGACCGATTTGGCCAGTGGCGCCAGGAAGCGCGGCGCGGCGTCGCCGGTCGGGGCGGCGGCGGCGGTAGGCAGCAGCGGGGGAAGCGTCGACGACATCCGGTGTCCTGTAGCAGGTGGCGGTGGGGGATCAGCCGCGCGCGATCACGCGGGCGGCCGCCGGCAGGATATGGTCTTCGCTCAACGGTGCCAAGCAGCGGCCATGCGGTGGCTGCAACGGCACCCAGGCCAGTTCGGCGATCTCCGCCCGTGCCTGTGGGGTGCCCAGCACCTGTACCCACCAGGCCTCGGCGTGCACCCGGCAGCCGGTTTCGTGCACCGCCCAGTCGCTGTAGGCGCCCAGCGGCACCGCCGTGGCGGGGTCCAGCTGCACGCCCAGTTCCTCGTCCAGCTCGCGCGCCAGCGCGGCCAGCGGTGCCTCGCCCGGCTCGGGCTTGCCGCCCGGCTGGATGAACACCGCCGAGCCGTGCTTGCGCACCACCAGCGCGCGCTGGGCGGCATCGGTGATGACCGCGGCGACGATCCGTATCGTCGCCGCGTCGTGGCTCACTTTAGGTTCTCTTCGAACAGCTTGAGGATGCGCTTGTACTGGTCCAGCCAGGAATCGGCACGCACGTAGCCGTGGCGTTCCAGCGGGTAGGGCGCGATGCTCCAGTTGTCCTTGTGCAGCTCGATCAGCTTCTGGGTGAGGTTGACCGAGTCCTGGAAGAACACGTTGTCGTCCATCATCCCGTGCGCGATCAGCAGGTGGTCCTGCAGGCCCTCGGCGTATTCGATCGGCGAGGAGACGCGGTACGCCTCCGGGTCGATGTCCGGGGTGTTGAGGATGTTGGCGGTGTAGCCGTGGTTGTACTGGTGCCAGTCCACCACCGGGCGCAGCGCGGCGCCGGCCTTGAACGTGCCCGGCGAACGGAACAGCGCCATGAAGGTCATGAAGCCGCCGTAGGAGCCGCCATAGATGCCGGCGTGGTCGCGGTCACCCTGCTGGGTGGCCACCAGCCAGTCCAGGCCGTCCTTGTAGTCTTCCAGTTCCGGGTGGCCCATGTTGCGGTAGATCGCCGTGCGCCAGTCGCGGCCGTAGCCCTCGCTGCCGCGGTAATCCATGTCCAGCACCACGTAGCCCTGCTGCACCAGCAGGTTGTGGAACATCTGCTCGCGGAAGTAGGCCGGGTAGCGCTGGTGCACGTTCTGCAGGTAACCGGCGCCGTGCACGAACATGGCGATCGGGTACTTTTTACCCGGCTCCAGGTTCTCTGGGCCGTAGTACTTGGCCCAGACCACGCCGGCGCCATGCTTCGAAGGCACCTGCACCAGCCTGGGCTGGATCCACTGGCGGGCCTTGAAGGCCGCGCTGCGGGTGTCGGTCAGCACCTTGGCCTGGCCGCCCGCGATGGGCACCACCGCCAGCTGCGCCGGCAGGTAGGCGCCGGAGTAGCGCACCAGCAGCTGCTGGCCGTCCGGGGACAGCGAGAAGTCTTCCACGCCGTTGAGCGAGGTCAGCTCACGCACCTGGCGCGAGGCGGTATCCACCGCGCACACTTCGTAGTCGCCCGGCGCCTGCTGGTTGCACAGCACGTAGAAGCCACGGCCGTCGGCGCTGGGCACCGGCATCGAGGTTTCCCACTTGCCGCTGGTGATCGCCTGCGGCTTGGCCGTGCCCTGCTGGGTGTACAGGTGCGAATAGCCCGATTCTTCCGACAGCAGCCACAGCGTGCGGTTGTCGTTGGACCAGCCGAAGTCGTTGAAGCTCCAGTTGATCCAGGCCGCGTCGGTGAGGCGGTGGCGGGTCTGCAGCCTGGCCTCGGCCGGGCTGACGCTGACGATCCAGCGGTCCTTGTTGTCATTGGCGCGCAGCAGGATCGCGGCCTGCTGGCCATCGGCGCTCCAGCGCACGCCGGGCGCGCCGGGGCCACCCAGCACCTGCACCGGGCGGCTGCCCTTCAGCGCGTCCTTGCCGGCAGCCTTGCGCAGCGCGGCCAGCGGGTCGGTGCCGATGCCCGGCAGGCTGTCCAGCGACAGCGGCTTGACCGTGCCGGTGACGGCGTCGACCAGCCACAGCGCGTTCGGTTCCGGGTCGTTGCGGCCCACCCGGGTGCGGGTGTCCTCGAACTCCTCATAGCCCGATTCGGTCACGTACTTGGGCATCTTGCCGCCGCGGCCTTCATCGAAGCTCTTCGGCTTGGTCACCACGATCAGGCTGCGGGTGTCGGGCGACAGCGCGCTGTCCACGATCTCCACCTCGGCGCCCAGGTACACCGGGCCCGGCGCGCGGGTGCTGTCGGCGCGGCGCCAGCTGGCTTCCTGCTCCTTGAGCGCGTCGCGCTGGGCGCGGTCGTTGCGCAGGGTGGCCAGGGTACGCATCTGCTGGTCGCGCAGCACGTCGGCCTTCGGGGCGTCGTCGGGGTTCTTTTCGGCCTTCAGGCTGGCCACCTGCTGCACGCCGCCGGCGGCGGTCCAGTGGAACCAGTTCTGGCCCGTGCGCCAGATCACCCCGCCGTCGCGGGCGAAGTTGACCGCGCTGGCCTTCTCGGTGCTGCGGGTGAGCTGGGTCAGCGCGCCGCTGCGCAGGTCGCGCAGGAACACGTCGCCGTTGCGCACGAACGCGGCGCGCTGGCGGGCGCTGTCGTACACCGGGTTTTCCACGTCCAGGCTGCCGCGCTGGTCATCGGCGACCTGGCTGGCGGTGCCGCCGGTGACCGGCTGGCGGAAGGTGTCGCGGACCGGGCTGCCGGTGCGCTTGAGCTGGTACTCGACCTGCTGGCTGTTCCACGACCACCAGGCGCTCTCGACCGGCGGACCGATCCAGTCCGGGTCGGCCATGGCCTGTTCGATGGTGATCGGCGTCGGTGCCGCGTGGGCCGCGCCACCAAGGGCGGCAAGCAGCAGCAGGGACAAGGGCAGCGTTCTGGGCATCGCGGGCAGCACCGTAAAGGAAAACCCGCCAAGCGTAGCAGCGCCGGACCTTCGGCGAGGGGGCCACAGGTCATGGGCCATGCGCGCCATGATCGGCCCCCGGTAGCGCACGACCGTTGGTCGTGCGTCGGCGCACCGCGCCGGGCTCCTGGCGCCGGACACGCCGTATCGACCAACGGTCGATACCTACCGTGGCTGCGACAAAGTGAAGCAGCGCGTCACCGGGTCGCATGCCCTCTTCACGGAAACCGGCCCAGACTGGTGCGGATTCCAGAGAATGCTGCGGAGGCGTCGCTTGGACGCGTTGTTGTTGTCGCGGATCCAGTTCGGGTTCGTCATCAGTTTCCATGTGCTGTTCCCGGCCTTCACCATCGGCACGGCGAGTTGGCTCGCCTTCGTCGAGGGCCAGTGGCTGCGCACCAAAAAGCCCATCTGGCGCGAGCTGTATTTCTTCTGGCAGAAGATCTTCGCGGTGTCCTTCGGCATGGGCGTGGTCAGCGGCATCGTCATGGCCTTCCAGTTCGGCACCAACTGGCCGCGCCTGAGCCAGGTGGCTGGCAGCGTGATCGGCCCGCTGCTCACCTATGAAGTGCTCACCGCGTTCTTCCTGGAAGCCAGCTTCCTGGGCGTGATGATGTTCGGCTGGGGCAAGGTCTCGCCGCGCCTGCATTTCCTCTCCACCTGCATGGTGGCGCTGGGCACGCTGGTGTCCACGTTCTGGATCCTCTCGTCCAACAGCTGGCTGCAGACTCCGGCCGGGCACGCCATCATCGATGGCATCGTGGTGCCGCAGGACTGGTGGCAGGTCGTGTTCAATCCCTCCTTCCCGTACCGGCTGGCGCACATGGCGCTGGGCTCGTTCATCACCACCTGTTTCGTGATCGGCGGGGTGGGGGCGTGGTACCTCCGCAAGGGCACCCACGTGGAGGCCGGACGCACCATGCTGCTGGCCGCAGTGGCGTTCGCCGCGCTCACGGTGCCGGTGCAGATCTTCGTCGGCGACATGCACGGCCTGAACACCCTCAAGCACCAGCCGATGAAGATCGCAGCGGTGGAAGCGCACTGGCATGCCGAAGGCGAGGGCGAAGGCGTGCCGCTGGTAGTGTTCGCGGTGCCCAACGAGAAGGCCGAGCGCAACGACTTCGAGATCGCGATCCCGCGCCTGGGCAGCCTGATCCTGACCCATTCCTTCGACGGCACCTTCGACCCGCTTACCTCGGTGCCGGCCAGCGAACGGCCGCCGGTGGTGCCGGTGTTCTACGCCTTCCGCATCATGGTCGGGCTGGGCACGCTGATGCTGCTGCTGGCCTGGGCCTCGGCCTTCCAGTGGTGGCGTGGCCGCCTGCTGGAATCGCGCTGGCTGGTGCGCGGCTGGAACTGGATGTTGCCCAGCGGCTTCATCGCGCTGGTGTCGGGCTGGTTCGTCACCGAAATGGGCCGCCAGCCGTGGGTGGTGTACGGGGTGCTGCGCACCGCCGATGCGGTCGGTCCGCAGAGCGCGTGGATGACCGCGGTGTCGCTGGGCGTGTACGTCGTCGGCTACGCGTTCGTGTTCGGCTGGGGCATCTGGTACTTGGTGAAGATCATCCGCACCGGGCCGAAGCCGCACGACCAGCAGCCGCCGATCGAAGACGGCAGCCACACCCCGGCGCGCCCCCTGTCCGGTGCCGACGAACCGCTGGAGGAGCGCTGACATGGAGATGACGACCTGGCTGCCGGTGGCATGGTTCGCGGTGATCGGTTTTGGCGTGCTGATGTACGTGGTGCTGGACGGCTTCGTGCTGGGTATCGGCATCCTGGCGCCGATGGCCGAGGATGAAGAACAGCTCGACGTGATGATGAACACCGCCGCGCCGATCTGGGACGGCAATGAAACCTGGCTGGTGCTGGGCGGGGCAGGGCTGATGGCGGCCTTCCCCAAGGCCTACGCGGCGCTGCTGTCGGCACTTTACCTGCCGGTGCTGCTGCTGGTGGTGGCGCTGGTGTTCCGCGGGGTGGCCTTCGAATTCCGCTTCAAGGCGCACCGCTCGCGGCGGTTGTGGAGCGTGGCGTTCGGGCTGGGCTCGCTGCTGGCCGCGTTTGCCCAGGGCGTGATCCTCGGCGCGCTGGTGCAGGGCCTGCAGGTGGTGGACGGGCAGTACGTGGGCGGGGCGTTCGGCTGGTTCAGCCCGTTCTCGATGCTGACCGGGGCGGCGGTGGTGTTCGGCTACGCGCTGCTGGGCAGCACCTGGCTGATCCTGAAGACCGAGGGCCGCGAGCAGACCTTCGCGCGCACGCTGACCCGGCCGCTGGTGGTGGCGGTGATCGTGTTCATGGGGCTGGTCAGTGCCTGGCTGCCGTTCCTGGATTCCCGCTTGATGGCGCGCTGGTTCAGCGACGGCAACTTCTGGTGGCTGTCGCCGGTGCCGTTGCTGACCCTGGGCGTGGCGGTGGCGCTGTGGCGTAGTGCCATGCACCCGCGCCGCGACCTGCCGCCGTTCCTGCTGACCCTGGCGCTGTTCGTGCTTGGGTTCATCGGGCTGGTGCTGGGCATGTGGCCGTACCTGCTGCCGCCGAGCATGACCCTGTGGCAGGCGGCCGCCCCGGCCGCGTCGATGGGCTTCAGCCTGGTCGGCCTGGTGGTGCTGCTGCCGGTGATCCTGGGCTACACGGCGTGGTCGTACCGCGTATTCCGCGGCAAGGTCCGCGCGGACGCCGGATACCATTGACCGGGTCCGGGTGACGACCAACGGTCGTCACCTACCGGTGTGCGGTACATCCCGTGACGGGCGATACGGGGCACATCCCCGGCCCGCGCGAAACGCGGCACATCCCCGGACCGGGCGATACGGGTCATATCTTCGGCCCGCGCGATGCGGGGCACATCTTCGGCTCGCGCGATGCGGGGCACATCCCCGGACCGGGCGATACGGGGCACATCTTCGGCCCGCGCGATGCGGGGCACATCCCCGGCCCGCGCGACGCGGGGCACATCTCCGGCCCGGGCGATGCGGGGCAAATCTTCGGCCCGCGCGATGCGGGGCACATCCCCGGACCGGGCGATACGGGGCACATCCCCGGCCCGCGCGACGCGGGGCACATCTCCGGCCCGCGCGATGCGGGGCACATCCCCGGCCCGCGCGATGCGGGGCACATCTTCGGTCTGGGCGATGCGCGGCACATCCTCCGGCAGGCGATGCGTGGTAGGTGACGACCGTTGGTCGTCACGCGCGTCACCCGTGCAGGCCTTCGATCTCCACCAGCAACTCGGCCCGGCACACCTCGGCGTGCAGTACCACGAAGGAAGGGCGGCCGGGCAGTGCGGCCATCCGCGCCGAGACTGCCGGCATGTCTTCGGCCCGGCGCACGTACACCTTCAACAGCGACCCCGCCCCCAGCGTCGCCGACAGATCCGGCCGCTGCAGGCGCGCGGCATCCACCAGGCTCTGCAGGTTGGTCAGGGTCTCTTCCAGCTGCTCGGCCACCGATCCGGTGTGCTGCGAGACATGCCCGACGATGGCTGCCGTACCTGACTGCAGCAGCGGCAGGCCGGTCGCAGGCGGCGGCAGCAATGCCCGCGAGAAGCTCGGCGACTGCGGCCCGTACTGCCGCGGATACCGGAAGGCGCTGACCTGGCGCGGGTTTTCCAGCGGCAGGCCCGGCTCACGCGCGGCCAGCCAGTACACCTGCAACCGGCGCACGCCATCGAAACGGCCGATGCAGGTGGCCGCCGGCAGCGCCGCCTCATCCAGCTCGCGCAGCCCGCGGACCCGGCCCACGCAGAAGCGCCGGTAGCGTTCCTGGTCGCCGTCGCCCTCGGTCACCGCATCCAGGTAGTTCCAGGTGCGCAACAGGTGCGGGAAGCCACAGTCGGTCAGAAAACCGCTCATTCGAGCGTAGGCATCGGCCGCAGCGGTCTCGATGTCGTCGTCGATCTCGTCGATCTCGATCGCGCCGAACAGCAGCGTGTCGTTGGCCGACCAGCGTACCCCCTCCCGCACACCGCGCTGGACCGGGGCGGCGCCGTGCCAGATCTCGATCCGCGCAGGGCCCTGTTCAACCAGGGGCACCTGCACCCAGCGCGGGTCGGCGCAGGGCGCCGCATCGGCCTGGAATTCGAAAACCGCCAGCGTGCGCGGGTCGGCGAGGGCGGCATCGCGTTCAGTCGCCGGGGCATAAAACGCACGGAACAGCGCGGAGTCTGCCGAGGGCGAATGGACCTGCGCGGCCGCTACGCTGTGGTTCGTGCTACTCATTTCAGATTGTGAAAGCTGCCAGTACCGAAGGTGGCATGATAGCGTGCGCTCCTTTCGCGGCGTGCCCAGACACGCCGGACGATGTCGAAGACAGACGCGGACCGGCTGGTATGGGGGAGCCGATCCGCGTTGCCGCCAAGGCTCGTGCTGTCCAGGTGCCCATCACTATGTTGGCGTGAATGATCGAGTTCTCAGTTGTGGATTGGTCGGCCTGGGCACCGGGACTGACCACGAAATCGGAGTGGCAGGCCTGGGCGCAGGCGCCGACCCTGCCCGCAGGCGACGACACGCCCGCGTTGCCGGAAGTGCCGGCGATGCAGCGCCGCCGCATCGAGCGCCTGGGCCGGATGGCCATCCAGGCGGCCTGCTGGTGCGAGCAGCCCGATGATGCGGGGCAGGTACCGCTGGTGTTCGCCTCGCGCCACGGCGATGTGGCGCGGTCGATGGAACTGCTCGACACCCTGCGCCAGGACACCGCGATGTCGCCCACCGCGTTCGGGCTGTCGGTGCACAATGCGGTGGCCGCGTTGTACTCGATCGCGCGCGGGCAGCGTGGCAACTACCTCGCGCTGGCCGGCGGGCGCGGAACCGTGGAAGCGGCCTGCGTGGAAGCCTTCGGCCTGCTCGCCGACGGCGCCCCGGAAGTGCGCGTGGTGACGTATGAGTCGCCCTTGCCCACGGTCTATGCCGGCTTCGCCGACGAGCCCGACCCGTTCTTCGCCTGGTGCTGGCGCCTGGCCCGGGCCGACGTGCCCGGTACCCGGCTGTCGCTAGGCTGGGGTGCCGGCGACCCGGACAGCGCGCCCGGTGCGCTGCCGCACAGCCTGGAGGCGCTGCGCTTCCTGCTGTCCGGCGAACGGGCCATGCAGTTCCGGGCGGACGGCCAGCAGTGGTCCTGGCAGCGCCGTGACTGAGCGCTGGCCCGCCCGCCTCGACCGCGCCTGGCGCGTGCTGGGCACCGGCATCAGCTTCGCCGCCTTCGGGATCGGCGGATTGTTGCTGGGCGGGCTGCTGTTTCCGCTGCTGCTGCTGGTCCCCGACGCTGCCCGGCGCCGGGTGATGGCGCGCCGGCTGGTCCAATTCAGTTTCGCCAGCCATGTCGCCCTCATGCGTCGGCTGGGGTTGATGACCTACGAGATTCGTGGCCGCGAGCGCCTGCAGCGCAACGGGCTGCTGATCCTGGCCAACCACCCCACCCTGATCGACGTGGTGCTGCTGGTGTCGCTGCTGCCCAACGCCGATTGCGTGGTCAAGCAAGCCGTCGCGCGCAACCCGTTCATGCGCGGCCCGGTCCGCGCGGCCGGCTATGTGGCCAACAGCGACGGCGCGGGACTGATCGACGACTGCATCGCCGCCGTCCATGCCGGGGGCAACCTGGTGATCTTCCCCGAGGGCACCCGGACCGAGCCGGGCCAGCCGCTGCGCCTGCAGCGGGGGGCGGCCAACATCGCGGTGCGGGGGCGGCTGGACATCACCCCGGTGCGGATCACCTGCACCCCGCTCACGTTGACCAAGGGCGAGAAATGGTATCGTGTCCCCTCACGTCGTTTTCACGTTCAGCTGGAAGTCGGGGAAGATCTCCCGATCGCCCCGTTTCTGACCGGGGCAGACGACACGCTCAGGGGGGATGCCTTGGCGGCCCGGCGCGTGACCGATCACCTTGCCCACTACTTTGACTTCGCTGGAGAACCAAGCCGTGCAGGCACTTGAGCACGAGATCAAGGAATTGATCATTTCATCGCTTTCATTGGAAGACATCACTCCAGACGACATCGACGCCCAAGCGCCCCTGTTCGTCGAGGGCCTGGGCCTGGACTCGATCGATGCGCTTGAACTTGGATTGGCCCTGCAGAAAAAGTACGGTGTCAGCCTGTCTGCGGATTCGGAAGAGACCCGTCGCCATTTTTCCAGCGTGCGTGCGTTGAGCGAGTTTGTCGCCGCACGCCAGCCGTCGTAACGGCGCCAGGATTTGCCATGACCAAGAACGAACTTTTCGATCGCATCGTCAAGATCCTCAAGGACAGCTTTGAGATCGAGCCGGTACGCATCACGCCGCAGGCCCGCCTGTACGACGACCTGGACATCGACAGCATCGATGCCGTGGACCTGATCGTGCAGCTCAAGCCGCTGCTCGGCCGCAACCTGCAGCCGGAAGCCTTCAAGTCGGTACGCACCGTGCAGGACATCGTCGATGTAGTGCATGGGCTGCTGCCCGGGCAAGCGGCCGCCTGACGGCCGCCGCTGAGCATCGACCATGGTCCGGGTGCGGGTCGCTGCGTTCGCGGTACTGTCGCTGGCGTACCCGCTGGTGGTGTACCTGTCCCTCGGCCGCTTCGAACCCCGCTGGATGGCCCTGCTGCTGTTCGCCCTGGCCGCGCTGCGCGCGCTGACCACCCGCCAGCCGGTGTGGTGGGCGGCTGCCGTCGGTGCCGGCCTGCTGGCCCTGTTGGCCACTGCGTTCAACCAGGCGTTGCCGTTGAAGCTGTACCCGGCCCTGGTCAACGCGGTGATGCTGGTGATCTTCGCCACCAGCCTGCGCTTCCCGCCCAGCGCGGTGGAGCGGCTGGCGCGGCTGACCGAGCCGGACCTGCCCCCGTTCGCCGTGGTCTACACCCGTCGTGTCACCCAGGTGTGGTGCGGCTTCTTTGTGCTCAACGGGGCCCTGGCCCTGCTCACGGCGTTCTGGGCCTCCAACCAGGTCTGGGCGCTCTACAACGGATTGTTGGCGTACGTGATGATGGGTGTCCTGTTTGGCGGTGAATGGCTGGTGCGGCGGCGGGTGAAGGCGGCGCACGCGCATGGGTGAGTGGATCGCGCTCGATCGGCTGGCGCAGCTGCCGCAGCCGCAACGTATCGTCGGCATCGATGCAGGCGGCCGCGCCGTGTCGCACCCGCAGTTCCGCGCCCAGGTACTGGGCTGGCAGCAGGCGTTCGCCGCCGCGCCCGGCCGCGACTGGGCGCTGTACTTCGACGATACCCTGGCCTTCGCCGCCGCGCTGTTCGGCGCCTGGCACGCCGGCAAGCGGGTGTTCCTGGGCGGCGACAACCTGCCGGCCACCCTGGAAGGGCTGGGCCCGCGCGTGGCCGGGTTTGCCGGCGACGTGCCGGCCCGGTATGCCCCCTTGCCGCCGGTCGACGCCACCGACCCGGACGCCGCGCTGGCGGCGCTGGACGAGGAGGCGCTGGAGCTGGTGGTGTTCACCTCCGGCAGCACCGGCGCGCCGAGTGCGATCAGCAAGCGCATGCGCCAGCTGACCCGCGAGGTCGACGCGCTGCAGGCCGCCTTCGGCGACCAGCTGGACGGCGCGCAGGTCCACGGCACCGTCTCCCACCAGCACATCTACGGCCTGCTGTTCCGCGTGCTGTGGCCGCTGGCCGCGGGCCGCGCCATCCAGCCGCGCCGCTTTTTCCACGAAGACCTGGTCAGCGCGCTGGCGCAACAGCCGTCGGTGCTGGTCGCCACGCCGGCCCATCTCAAGCGCCTGCCCGAACAGCTGGACTGGTCGTCGCTGAACGGCCAGCTGCGCGCGGTGTTTTCCTCCGGCGGCCCGCTGCCCGGTGAAGCCGCCCTGCAGGCACGCGCGCTGCTCGGCGTGGCGCCGACCGAAGTGTTCGGCAGCAGCGAGACCGGCGGCATCGCCTGGCGCCGCTGGAGCGCTGAACAGCCGCAGTGGCATCCGCTGCCCGGCGTGTCCTGGCGCATCGAGGGCGGGTGCCTGTCGGTATCGTCGCCCCACCTGGCCGATGCGGCCTGGTGGCAGACCCAGGACCGCGTGGAAGCCGACGCCGGGCGCAGTTTCCGCCTGCTCGGGCGCGCCGACCGCATCGTCAAGATCGAAGAGCGCCGGGTGTCGCTCGACGCACTGGAACAGCACCTGCGCGCACATCCGCAGGTGCAGGACGTGCGCGTGCTGGTGCTGCCGGGCGCGCGCGAACAGCTGGCTGCCGTGGTGGTCCCGCAGGCCGCCGGGGTCGCGCAGTGGACCGACGCGCAGCGCCGCCAGCAGGCGCAGGCGCTGGGCGCGCACCTGGCCCGGAGCCATGACGCGGTGACCCGCCCGCGCCGCTGGCGCTTCATCGACGAGCTGCCGTTCAACGCGCAGGGAAAGATCACCGCCGCGTCGCTCGAGGCGTTGTTCCGGCCGCTGCTGCCCGTGGCGCAGTGGCAGCAGCGCGATGCCGACGCCGCGCTGCTGGTGCTGCCGCTGGATCCGGCGCTGGTGGCCTTCGACGGCCACTTCCCGCAGGCGAAGATCCTGCCGGGCGTGGTCCAGCTGGACTGGGCCATCCATTACGCGCGCGAGGCCTTCGCCATGCCGCCGCGGTTCGAGCGCATGGACGCGCTGAAGTTCCAGCACGTGGCACGGCCCGGCGACCGCCTGCAGCTCACGCTGGGCTGGGATGCGCTGAAGTCGGTGCTGAGCTTCCGCTACGTGTCCGACCACGGCGTGCATGCCAGCGGCCGGGTGGTGTTCGGCGATGCATGAGCCGCAGCGCACCCCGGCGGTGTCCACGCTGGTGGTGATTCCGGTCTACGACCACGAGCACGCCATCGGTGCGGTGGTGCAGGGCGTGCTCGCCAGCGGGCTGCCGTGCCTGCTGGTCGACGACGGTTCGCACCCGGCCTGCGCCGCCGCGCTGCAGGCGCTGGCCAGCGCGCAGCCGGACCGGGTCGCCCTGCTGCGGCTGGAGGTGAACCAGGGCAAGGGCGGCGCCATGCTGGCCGGGTTCGCCGAAGCCGCACGCCGTGGCGCATCGCACGTGCTGCAGATCGATGCGGACGGCCAGCACGATCCGGGCGACATCCCGCGTTTCGTCGCGCTGGCCCTGCAGCACCCGCACGCGGTGATCTGCGGCATTCCGGCGTACGACGAGAGCGTGCCCAAGGCGCGTCTGTATGGCCGCTACGCCACCCACATCTGGGTCTGGATCAACACGCTGTCGCTGCGCATCCGCGATTCGATGTGCGGCTTCCGCCTGTACCCGCTGGCCCCGGTCACCCGGCTGGTGGGCGAGGAAACCATCGGCCGGCGCATGGATTTCGACAGCGAGATCCTGGTGCGGCTGTTCTGGCGCGACGTGCCGGTGATCAGCGTGCCCACCAAGGTGACCTATCCCAGCGACGGCGTGTCGCATTTCGATGTCTGGCGCGACAACGTGCGCATCAGCCGCATGCACACCCGGCTGTTCTTCGGCATGCTGCGGCGCGCGCCGCGGCTGCTGTGGCGCCGCTGCGCCGGAGCCCCGGCAGCATGACCGCGCCGGCACCGGCCACGGCCCCGCACTGGGCCGACCTGGGCGAATCCACCTCGGCAGCCGGGGTGCTGTTCCTGTGCTGGGTGCACCGCTGGTTCGGGCGCTGGCCGTTCCGCCTGTGCGTGTACCCGGTGGTGCTGTGCCACTGGCTGGGCAACCGCGTGGCGCGCCGCGCCTCGCTGCAGTACCTGCAGCGGCTGCAGGCGCACACCGGCGTGCTCGGCGCCACCCCGGGACGCTGGACCAGCCTGAAGCACTTCGCGCTGTTCGCCGATACGCTGCTGGACAAGCTGCTCGGGTTGGGCGGGCGCTATCCGCCCGAGCGCATCCACCTGCAGCGCGACCTGATGCTGGAGAAGATCGCGCAGCGCGAGGGTGGATTGATCCTGACCGCGCACATCGGTTGCCTGGAACTGTGCCAGGTGCTGGCCGAGCAGGTGCCCGGCTTCCACATCACCGTGCTGGTGCACACCGCCCACGCGCAGCGCTTCAACCGCCTGATGCAACGGCTCGACCCGCTCGCTTCGGTCGAGCTGATGCAGGTCACCGACATGGGGCCGGCCACCGCGGTGGAACTGCAGCGCCGTGTGCAGGCCGGCGGCTTCGTGGCCATCGTCGGCGACCGCGTGCCGCTGCGCGGCGGGCGCACCGTGCCGGCGCCGTTCCTGGGCCACACCGCGCAGTTCCCGATCGGCGCCTATGTCCTCGCCTCGGCGCTGGCCTGCCCGGTGTACACCATGGCCTGCCTGCACGAAGGCAACGGCTACCGCGTGCGCTTCGAGCACTTCAGCGACCGCATCACCCTGCCGCGTGGCTCGCGCGATGCCGCGCTGACCGCGCAGGCCGCACATTTCGCCCGGTGGCTGGAACGCCAGGTCACCGAAGCCCCCTTGGACTGGTTCAACTTCTTCCCCTTCTGGGATCAGGCATCTCATGGCACGTAATGCAGGCTCCACCCCGGCCCGGACCCTCCGCTTCGGCGATGCGCCGCTGACCATCGAAGACGTGGTCGCGCTGTCGCAGCGCCAGGCCGACGCCGTGGTCAGCGACGACCCGGCGTTCACCGCGCGCATCCAGCGCGGTGCCGACTTCCTCGACCGCCTGCTGCGCGAAGACGGCGTGATCTACGGCGTGACCACCGGCTATGGCGACTCGTGCACGGTCAACATTCCGCCGGCGCTGGTGGCCGAACTGACCCACCACCTGTTCACCTACCACGGCTGCGGCCTGGGCCGTTTCCTGGACGAGCAGGAAACCCGCGCGGTGATCGCCGCACGCCTGGCGTCGCTGGTGCGCGGCATGTCCGGGGTCAGCCACCCGCTGCTGCAGGGGCTGGCCACCCTGCTGCGCCATGACGTGCTGCCGCTGATTCCGGCCGAAGGCTCGGTCGGCGCCAGCGGTGACCTCACCCCGCTGTCCTACGTGGCCGCGGTGCTGTGCGGCGAGCGCGAGGTGATGTACCGGGGCGCGCGCCGCGCGGCCGCCGAGGTGCTGGCCGAGATCGGCATGGCGCCGTTGCGGCTGCGCCCCAAGGAAGGCCTGGCGATCATGAACGGCACCGCGGTGATGACGGCGCTGGCCTGCCTGGCCTATGACCGCGCCGATTACCTGACAAAGCTCGCCACCCGCCTGACCGCATTCAACGTGCTGGCCAGCGACGGCAACGCGCACCACTTCGACGAGATGCTGTTCGCGGCCAAGCCGCACCCCGGCCAGATGCAGATCGCCGCGCGCCTGCGCGAGGACCTGCACAGCGACCGCCCGCCGCGCAACGAACAGCGCCTGCAGGACCGCTACTCGCTGCGCTGCGCCCCGCACGTGATCGGCGTGGTCCAGGACGCGCTGCCATTCCTGCGCCAGTTCATCGAAACCGAACTCAACAGCGCCAACGACAACCCGCTGATCGACGCCGACGGCGAACGCATCCTGCACGGCGGCCATTTCTACGGTGGCCATATCGCCTTCGCGATGGATGCGCTGAAGAACGCCATCGCCAACCTGGCCGACCTGCTCGACCGCCAGCTGGCGCTGGTGGTGGATGCGCGGTTCAACCATGGCCTGCCGGCCAACCTGTCGGCATCCACCGGTGAGCGCGCGGCGATCAACCACGGCCTGAAGGCGCTGCAGATCAGCGTCTCGGCGTGGACCGCCGAAGCGCTCAAGCAGACCATGCCGGCGTCGGTGTTCTCGCGCTCGACCGAGTGCCACAACCAGGACAAGGTCAGCATGGGCACCATCGCCGCGCGCGACTGCCTGCGTGTGATCGAGCTGACCGAACAGGTGGTGGCCGGCATGCTGATCGCGGCACGCCAAGGCGTGGCCCTGCGCGAGCGCGTCGGCATGAATGCCACCCTGCACGGCGACCTGGCCGCCATGTACCAGGACCTGTGCGGACGCATCGACCTGGTGGAGGAAGACCGCGCGCTGGACGGCGAGCTGCGCGGCCTGATCGACGATATCCGTGGCCAGCGCTGGAGCCTGTATGACCGTGCCTGACCTGAGCGTCGAGGTCGCACTGTCGCCGACCTTCCACGACTGCGACCCGATGCACGTGGTCTGGCACGGCAACTACTTCAAGTACTTTGAAGTGGCGCGCTGCGCGCTGCTGCAGCGGTATGACTACGACTACCCGCAGATGCGCGATTCCGGCTACATCTGGCCGGTGGTCGATGCACGCGTGAAGTACATCCGCCCGCTGCTGTACGGCCAGGCGCTGCGCGTGCGCGCCACCATCACCGAGTGGGAAAACCGCTTGAAGATCGCCTACGAGATTCTCGATGCCGACAGCGGCAAGGTGCTCACCCGCGCCCACACCATCCAGGTCGCGGTCGACGCGGCCACCAACGAAATGCTGTACCTCTGCCCTTCGGTGCTGTGGGAACGGCTGGGAGTAGCGGCACCATGACCCGTTTCCTGCGCACGCTGGGCGTGCTGATGCTGCTGGCCGTGGCCGGCTCCGCGCTTGCCGTACCGGCGGCGGACGTAGACCTGGTCAAGCAGCGCGTGGCCAAGGTCAACGTGCTGCGCGGCGAGTTCAGCCAGGACAAGCAGGTGGCAGGGTTCAAGAACCCGCTGCGCTCGCAGGGCCGCTTCGTGCTGGCCCAGGACCGTGGCGTGATCTGGACCACGCTCAAGCCGTTCCCTTCCGAAGTGGTGGTCACCCGTGACCGCATCCTCAGCCGCCAGCGCGACGGCAGCAGCCGGGTCGAGCTGGATGGCCGCCAGCAGCCGGCGATGCGCTCGGTCAATGCGATCATGTTCGCGCTGATGAGCGGCGACGCGCAGGCGCTGTCGGCGCAGTTCACGGTCAAGGTCGAGGCACTGCCCGACAACGGCTGGCGCATGCACCTCACCCCGCGTTCGCCGATGCTGGCCAAGGTCTTCAGTGCCCTCGAACTGAGCGGTGACCGCTACGTGCGCGAGGTGCAGATCACCGAAGCCAACCAGGACGTCACCCGCATCCACTTCGCCGCCCTGAGCGAAGCCCCGGCGCAGCTCAGCGCCGACGAGGGCCGCCGGTTTGAATGAGTCGTTGAATTCGGCCTGGCGCGAAAACGGCCGGCTGCAGCGCGCCTGGCGCTGGCTGGCGGTGGCCTGGCTGCTGGTGCTGGTCGGGCTGGGCCTGCAGCAGTGGCGGCTGTGGTCGACCGAAGCACGGATCGACACCGACATCCTGGCGCTGCTGCCGCAGGACGCGCACGATCGGCTGTTGTCCGATGTCACCCGGCGCATCGCCGACGCGAATTCGCGTCAGGTCGTGGTGCTGCTCGGCAGCACCGACGCGGCGCAGACCAAGGCCGCCGAAGCCGCCTTCCGCGCCACCATCACCCCACCACGCACCACCGTAGAACCGGGCTCTGGCGCGCTGCCCGCACGCCCCGACCGCCCGGCGGGGCAGAGCCCCGCGCTGCAGGAGAGCGGCTCCATCGAAGGCTGGTTCGACCAGGCGCGTGCCTTCTACGCCCCCTACCGCGATCGCCTCCTCACCGACCAGCAGCGCCAGCGCCTGCAGCAGGAGTCTCCCGACAGCCTCTCCGAATCCGCGCTCGCCGCGCTGTACGGCCCGATGGGCGCCCCGCGCCTCACCGACTGGCGCCAGGACCCGCTGTCTCTGTGGCCGCAGTGGTGGCAGGAACGCGCCCTCGGCTCCGGCCTGCGCATGGGCGACGACGGCCTGCTGGAAGCCGACGGCAAGCACTGGTCGGTGATCCAGTACGAAACCACCGGCTCGGCGTTCCAGCTCGATGGCGAACGCCATATCGACCTGCTGCTCGATGCCGCCACCGCCGCCGCCGCGAAACATGCGCCCGGGCTGGAAGTGCTGCGCGCCGGCGTCCCGCTGCATGCCGAAGCCGCCGCCGTGCAGGCCAACCGCGAAATCAACACCATCGGCTGGGGTTCGCTGGCCGCCGTGCTGCTGCTGGTCTGGCTGGCGTTCCGGTCGCTGCGGCCGATCCTGCTGGTCGGCGCCTCGCTGCTGATCGGCTGCGGCGTGGCGCTGGCGGTGACCGTACTGGTGTTTGGCAAGGTGCACGTGCTCACCCTGGTGTTCGGCGCGTCCCTGGTGGGTGTCGCCGAGGACTACGGCATCCACTGGTTTGCCTCGCGCCAGGCCGAACCGGCCGACCGGCGCTGGAAACTGCTGCGGCACCTGCTGCCCGGCCTGTGGCTGGCGTTGCTGACCAGCGCGCTGGCCTACCTCGCGCTCGGCCTGGCCCCGTTCCCCGGCCTGCGCCAGATGGCACTGTTCTCGGTGGTCGGCCTGGCCGCTGCGTTCCTGACCGTGATCTGCTGGTTCCCGTGGCTGGATGGCGGTGAGATCCGCAGCACCCGCTTCGCGCGCTGGCTGGGTGCCAGCCTGGAGCGCTGGCCGCGCCTGCAGGGCCGGCGCCCGGTTGGCCTGTTCCTGGGCGTGGTGGTGGTGCTCTCGGCGGCGGGCATGTGGCGGTTGCAGGCCGATGACAACCTGCGCAGCCTGCAGTCCTCGCCGATGTCGCTGATCAACCAGCAGATCCGCATCAGCCAGATGCTGGGCATGCCCAGCCCGGCGCAGTTCTACCTGGTGCAGGGCGACAACGCCGAGCAGGTGCTCGAACGCGAGGAAGCCTTGATCGCGCACCTGCGCGTACTGTCCGCGAACAAGCAGATCGGCGGCTACCGCGCCATCAGCGACTGGTTGCCGTCGGTGCAGCGCCAACGCGCCGATGCCGCGCTGACCGCGCGCGTCGAACCGCAGGTGCTGGCCGCTGTTGGGGAGACGGTGGGCGAAGCGCTGCAGCGACCGGACTTCGCCGCGCAGGACCTGCAGGCCGAGGCGTTCCTCGCGTCCCCCGCGGCCATGCCGTTCCGCCACCTGTGGCTGGGTGAAGTGGGGCGGGGCATGGCCTCGGTGGTGATGGTCGATGACCTCTCCCGCGCCGACGCGCTGACCCTGCTCGAGGCGCAGGCCAAGGGCATCGACGGCGTCCGCTGGGTCGACCGCACCGCCGATTTCTCCGCCCTGCTCAAGCACTACCGCAAGCTGATGAGCGCGCTGCTGCTGGTCGGCATCGTGCTGGTGTTCGCGGTGCTGTACTGGCGCTACCGCGCGCAGGCCTGGCGGGTGTTCGCGCCCACGCTGGCGGCCGGGGCCCTCACCCTGGGCCTGCTTGGCCTGTTCGGCCAGCCGCTGCAGCTGTTCAACGTGCTGGCGCTGATGCTGCTGCTGGGCATGGGCATCGACTACGGCATCTTCCTGATCGAGCACCGCGGCGATGCCAGCGCCTGGCTGGCAGTGTGCGTAGGCGCGGCCAGTACCTGGCTGTCGTTCGGCCTGCTCGGGCTGTCGGCCACCCCGGCCCTGCGCGCGTTCGGCCTCACCCTGCTGTTCGGTATCGGCCTGGTCTGGCTGATCTCGCCGCTGTTCCGACCCCCACCTCACGACGCACCGCACTGAGCGCAGGCGCCGTACCTTCATTACTGATCAAGGATGCATCGATGACTGCTGCACTGGAAACAACCGAAATCCTGGTGATCGGTGCCGGCCCGGCCGGCTCCGTGGCCGCGGCGATGCTGCGCAAGCAGGGTCGCCAGGTGCTGATGCTCGAGCGCCAGCAGTTCCCGCGCTTCTCCATCGGCGAGAGCCTCCTGCCGCAGAGCATGGAATACATCGAAGCGGCGGGCCTGCTCCAGGACGTGGTCCAGGCCGGTTTCCAGTACAAGAACGGCGCCGCCTTCGTGCGTGGCGAACGCACCACCGAGTTCGACTTCCGCGACAAGTTCTCGCCGGGCTGGGGCACCACCTACCAGGTGCAGCGCGCCGACTTCGACAACGTGCTGGCGCGCGGCGCCGAACGCATGGGGACCACCCTGCGCTTTGGCGATGAGGTGCTGTCGGTCGAGCCGGGCACCCCGGCGCGCGTGCGGGTGCGCCGCCCGGACGGCAGCGAGTACACCATCGAAGCCGGCTTCATCCTCGACGCCAGCGGTTTCGCGCGCCTGCTGCCGCGCCTGCTGAAGCTGGAATCGCCGTCGAACTTCCCGGTGCGCGGGGCGATCTTCTGCCACGTGCGCGACCACATCCCGGCCCACGCCGGGTTCGACCGCAACAAGATCCTGATCACCACCCATCCCGAACACGTGGACGTGTGGTACTGGACCATTCCGTTCTCCAACGGCTGCTGTTCGCTGGGCGTGGTCGCCGAACCCAGCTTCTTCGAGACGTACCCAGGCACCGACCTGGAGAAGCTGCAGGCCATCGTCGGCGAGGACCCCAACCTGACCCGCCTGCTGGAGAACGCCGAATGGGCGGTGCTGCCGGTGCGCACCATCACCGGCTATTCGGCCAATGTCAGTTCGCTGTGGGGGGAGGGCTACGCGCTGCTGGGCAACGCCGGCGAGTTCCTCGACCCGGTGTTCTCCTCGGGCGTGACCATCGCCTTCAAGTCGGCGCAGCTGGCCAGCGACTGCCTGGCGCGGCGCCATGCCGGCGAGCAGGTCGACTGGGAGCGCGAGTTCGCCGTTCCGCTGCGCGCCGGCGTGAAGACCTTCCGACGCTTCGTCGAAGCCTGGTACGCCGGTGGCTTCCAGAAGATCATCTACCACCCCGAACAGCAGCCCGAGATCCGCCGCATGATTTCCTCGATCCTGGCTGGTTACGCCTGGGATACCGACAACCCGTACGTGGCCGACGCCAGCGGCCGACGCCTGCGGGTACTGGAGGAACTGTGCAGCGGCTGATGCTTGTCCTGCTGGTGAGCGTGCTGCTGGGCGCGTGCGCCAGCACCCGCATGCCCGCCCCCCTGGTGCAGCTGCCGACCCTGCAGCTGGCGCCCTCGGCGCTGGCCGAACCGCTGCAGCTGCAGCAGCGCCTGCAGTTCCGCTTCGGCAGCCACGAGCGCGAGCTGGATGCGCTGCTCGAAGCCGATGGCGAACAGGTGCGGCTGGCGGTGCAGGCCATGGGCCAGACCGGCGTGCGCATGGTCTGGGACGGGCGGACCCTGGAACAGACCCGCGCGCCCTGGCTGCCGCCCCAGGTGCGCGGCGAGCGCGTGCTGGACGACCTTCAGTTCGCGCTGTGGCCAGCCGATGCCATACAGGCGAAGCTTCCAGAGGGCTGGCGCCTGGTGGAGGCCGGCGGCGCCCGCCGCCTGGAGCAGGGCGGCAAGGCGTGGCTGGTGCTGGAACCGCTGGCTGACGGCCGCCTGCGCCTGCGCAACCTGGCCGAAGGCTACGAGCTGGTGATCGAATCGATGGACATGGGACAGGCACAACAGTGAGCAGTACTGCGGTATTCCTGAACGAGCTGGGCGTGGTCTGCGCACTGGGCAACGGCCGCGCGCAGGTGCGCGACGGCCTGTTCGCCGACCAGCCTGGTGGCCTGCGCGACAACGACACGATCCTCGCCGGGCGCACCCTGGCGCTGGGCGAGGTGGCCGACCCCCTGCCGGACCTGTCGGCGCTGCCGGTGGCCCTGCGCGGGCGCAACAACGCGCTGCTGGAAGCGGCGCTGCAGCAGATCCGCCCGGCAGTGGACGCCGCCGTGGTCCGCCACGGCGCCGAGCGCGTGGCGGTGATCATCGGCACCAGTACCTCCGGCATCGGGGAATCCGAGGGAGCGCTGCGCCTGCAGGCCGACGAAGGCCGCTGGCCGGACGACTTCGATTACGCCCAGCAGGAAATGGGGACCTCGGCGCGTTTCGTGCGCGAACGCATCGGCAGCCTGGGCCCGACCTGGACGATCTCCACGGCGTGTTCGTCCAGCGCCAAGGCGCTGATGTCCGCCGCCCGCCTGCTGCGCAGCGGGGTCGTCGACGCGGTGGTCGCCGGCGGCGCCGATTCGTTGTGCCGCTTCACCGTGGCCGGTTTCAGTGCGCTCGAGTCGGTGTCGGCGGCGCGCTGCAATCCGTTCTCGCGGCACCGCAACGGCATCAACATCGGCGAGGGTGCGGCGCTGTTCCTGATGACCCGGGAGCCCGGGCCGGTACGCCTGTCCGGCTGGGGCGAGTCGTCCGACGCCCACCACATGTCCGCACCCGACCCGCAGGCGCGTGGCGCGATCGACGCCATGCAGCAGGCGCTGGCGCGCGCGGAGCTGGCACCCGCGCAGGTGGACTACGTGAACCTGCACGGCACCGCCACGGGCCACAACGACGCCATGGAAAGCCTGGCGGTGGCCAGCGTGCTGGGCACGCAGGTGCCGGCCAGCTCGACCAAGCCGCTGACCGGCCACACCCTCGGGGCATCCGGCGCGATCGAAGCCGCGCTGTGCTGGCTGACCCTGGTCGACAACCCCGACCAGCAGCTGCCCACGCACTGGTGGGACGGCCAGGCCGACGACGCCCTGCCGGCGCTGGCCCTGGTCGGCCCGCGGGCGCGCGCGCTGCGGCCGCTGCAGCATGTGCTCAGCCACTCGTTCGCCTTCGGCGGCAGCAATGCCGTGCTGGCGCTGGCACGGGGATGAGCATGCCACTGCCCAGCAACATCGACGCCGTGCTGCCGCACCGCGACAGCATGCGGCTGATCGACCGGGTGCTCGACTGGCAGCCCGAATCCATCGTGGTGGAGGTGGATGTGCCCGAACAGGGCCTGTTCTCCGGCCCCGCCGGCGTGCCGGCCTGGGTCGGGGTGGAATACATGGCGCAGGCCATTGCCGCCTGGGCCGGGTGCCGCGCGCGTGCCGAAGGGCGGGAACCGTCGATCGGGTTCCTGCTTGGCACCCGGCGCTACACCGCCCACCAGCCGGCCTTCACCCCCGGGACCTGCCTGCGGGTGGAGGCACAGTGCGAGCTGATGGGCGAAAATGGACTGGGCATGTTCGCCTGCCGGATCCTGGCAGGCGAGGTTGAATTGGCGGTCGCCAACGTATCGGTGTTCGAACCACGCGATGCGATGGCTTATCTGGAGAGTGGAGAGGCATGACAGGGAATCTCACCGTGCTGGTGACCGGCGCCAGCCGGGGCATCGGCCGCGCCGTGGCGCTGCGTATCGCGCGCGATGGCTTCGACGTAGTGGTGCATTGCCGCAGCAGGATCGACGAAGCGCAGCAGGTGGTCGCCGAGATCCAGGCACTGGGCCGCCAGGCCCGCGTGCTGGTGTTCGACGTGTCCGACCGTGAGGCCGCGCGTACCGCCCTGGACGCCGATGTCGAGGCGCACGACGCCTATTACGGCGTGGTCTGCAACGCCGGCATCGCCCGTGACGGCGCCTTCCCGGCAATGCCCGCCCAGGACTGGGACGCGGTGGTGCACACCAACCTGGACAGCTTCTACAACGTACTGCACCCGCTGGTGATGCCGATGGTGCGGCGGCGCAAGCCGGGCCGCATCGTCACCCTGTCCTCGGTATCGGGGCTGGTCGGCAACCGTGGCCAGACCAACTACAGCGCGGCCAAGGCCGGCATCATCGGTGCCACCAAGGCGCTGGCGCTGGAACTGGCCAGCCGTGCGATCACCGTCAACTGCGTGGCGCCTGGGCTGATCGAAACCGAGATGGTCAACGACGAAATCCTCGATCATGCGCTGAAGCTGATTCCGGCCGGCCGCATGGGCCAGCCTGAGGAAGTCGCGCACGCGGTGTCGTTCCTGCTTTCCGAAGCGGCCGGGTACATCACCCGCCAGGTCATTTCGGTCAACGGAGGCATGGTCTGATGCGCGCGCCCGAACGTCGTGTAGTGGTGACCGGCGCGGCCGCCATCAGCCCGCTGGGCAATGACTGGCCCAGCATCCGCGCACGCCTGCATGCGCAGCAGAATGCGGTGCGCTACATCCCCGGCTGGGAAGTCTTCGACGGCCTCAACACGCGGCTGGCCGCGCCGGCCGAAGACTACGAACTGCCGTCCCACTACAACCGCAAGACCACCCGCAGCATGGGCAAGGTCGCGGTGATGTCGGTGCGCGCCACCGAACTGGCGCTGGACGCGGCGGGCCTGCTCGGCCACCCGGTGCTGCGCAGCGGCCGGGCTGGCGTGGCCTACGGATCGTCCTCGGGCAGCCATGAAGCCACCGCCGAGTTCGGCCGCATGCTGCACGACCACACCACCGAAGGCATCAGTGCCACCACCTACCTGAAGATGATGAGCCACACCTCGCCGGTGAACATCGGCGTGTTCTTCGGCCTGTCCGGTCGGGTGTACACCACCTCCAGCGCCTGCACCTCGGGCAGCCAGGGCGTGGGCTCCGGTTACGAGGCGATCCGCAGCGGCAAGCAGACGGTGATGGTGACCGGCGGCGCCGAACAGCTCGATGCCACCGCCGCGGCGGTGTTCGACACGCTGTTCGCCACCAGCGTGCGCAACGACGCACCGCAGACCACCCCCAGCCCGTTCGACGCCAACCGCGACGGCCTGGTGCTGGGCGAGGGTGCCGGTACGCTGATCCTGGAAGAACTGGAACACGCCCAGGCGCGCGGCGCCACCATCCTGGCCGAAGTGGTCGGCTACGGCACCAACAGCGATGGCCAGCACGTCACCCAGCCCACCGCCGAGACCATGGCCCAGGCCATGCGCCTGGCGCTGGAAGATGCCGGCCTGGAACCGGGCCAGATCGGTTACGTCAACGCGCACGGTACCGCCACCGAACATGGCGACATCGCCGAGACCCAGGCCACCGCGCAGGTGTTCGGCGCCGGCATGCCAATCAGCTCGCTGAAAAGCTATGTCGGCCACATGCTGGGCGCGTGCGGCGCATTCGAAGCGTGGGTGACCATCGAAATGATGCGCGAAGGCTGGTTCGCGCCCACCCTGAACCTGCACCGGGTCGACCCCCGCTGCGGCGAACTCGACTTCATCCGCGGCCAAGGCCGCCAGATGCAGCCCGACTACGTGATGAGCAACAACTTCGCCTTTGGCGGCATCAACACCTCGTTGATCTTCCGCCGCTGGCAGGATTGAGCCATACCGTCCGACACCCGGCCCCTCGCAGGGCCGGCTTCCCCCGTGCAACACCCCTGCTTACCAACAAGGAGAAAGTTGAATGCGTCGTTTTGCCCTGATTGCCGCTGCCGCACTGCTCGCCGTCGCCAGCACCGCCCACGCCCGTGAAACCCGTGTCGAGCAGTCGCTCCACGACCTGATCAATTCCCCGGAAGCCAAGGCGGCCGGCATCGACGGCAGCGTCCGCTTCTTCCTGGCCGGTGAAAAGGTCAACGTCCAGCAGCGGTTTAGCGAAGACGTCACCAACAAGAAGACCAACGCCGCCAACAAGAGCGATGCCGTGGCCTGCAACTGGGTCGCCCTGTCGGCGCTGAAGGCGCTGCAGGATGGCGCCAAGTCGCGCGGCGCCAACGCGGTGGTCGACATCGTCAGCTACTACAAGAAGAACGAGTTCAAGAGCACCACCAACTACGAATGCTACGCAGGCGCCATCCTCGCCGGCGTTGCCCTGAAGGGCACCTACGCCAAGGTGAAATAACGCGCAGCGTGATTTCGCCGGTAGCAGCCGACCGTTGGTCGGCTGGCTTCCCGCCGTCGTTCCCCGGAACGACGGCCCCCGCTCTACCTGAACAACCCCACCACATTGATGAACCTGAATCTGCCTCGCGCCATGAAACCGGCGCCTTCCCCGGCAGATGGCTATCGGACACGCGTGGTTTCCGACACAATCGACGTATCTATTCCCAGGGCTGTCGCCCCGCGGGCAATGCAAGCCTACGTCTACAAAAGCCAACGCAAGCAGGACACCTACGTCTACCTCGCCGCCCGCGACGCCTTCGATGCCATCCCCGATGCATTGAAAGCCACCCTGGCGCCGTTCGCATTCGTGCTGGAAGTCGCTCTGACCCCCGACCGTCGCCTCGCCCTGGCCGACGTCGATCAGGTGCGCGCCAATCTCGCCGAACGCGGTTTCCACCTGCAGATGCCGCCCCCGCCGGTGGCGCCGGTGCGGGTACCGCGCCGCGATGACCCGCGATGACTGAGCTGCCGCGCACCCGCGCCGCCACCGGTGCCGTCGCCCTCGGCGGCCTGCTGTCGCTGGCCGTGGTGCTGGGCGGAGTGCCTGCGGCACTGGGCGTGGCGCTGGCGCAACCGGCCTTCGCGCTGGGCGTGTCGTGGTGGCGGCGCAGCCGCGCGGTACCCGCGCTGGCCCAGCTTGGCCGGCAGGACCTGCCCGCGCTGGCCGCGCTGTGGTCATTGGGCCCGGCCGCGTTCGCCCTGCTGGTGTCCTGGCCGTTGGGCGCGCTGCACGACAGCGGCAGCCTGGCCGCGGCACTCGGGCTGAGCGTGGCGGTGAGCGCCGGCCTGCTCGGGGTGTGGCGCACCTGGCCGCTGTGGAACGAGATCGAACGCGGCGACGGCAGTCTGGTGCGGCATTGGCGCAGCCTGGCCACGCGCGACCTCAGCGCATGGCGTGGCCTGATCGTCGCGGCGCTGGTGGTGGCGGTGTGCGCGCTGGTGGTGGTGCCGGCCTGGCCGGGGCTGCTCCCGGACAGCCTGCGCTGGCCGTTCGCCCTGCTGGTGCTGATCGGTTCGCCGCTGGCCCACCTCGCCCTGCAGCGCATCGCGCCCGCCGACCCGCTGCCCGCACGCAGCGTCCTGGCGCCGCCCAGCGCCCTGTTCGACGCCGCCACCCACCCCGACGATGTGGCGCAGCCGCTGGAGCCGCTCGGCCAGCACGAACGCCTGCCTGCCCTGTACGAGGCCGCCCGCAGTGGCCGGGTCGATCGGGCACTGCAGCTGCTGGCGGCCGGTGCCGATCCGCATGGCCTGCCCGATCCCGGTTGGCGCGACCAGCGCAGCCTGGTCGTGCTGGCGGCGGTGCTGCCGGACCTGCGCCTGCTGCGCGAACTCATCGCGCGCGGCGTGGGCGTGAATACCCCGCACCGCGGCATGACCCCGCTGCTGGCGGCCACCCGCGACAGCTGGCATGGCCGCCCGGAAGCGGTGATGACCCTGCTCGCCAACGGCGCCGACTCGCGTGCCGTCGACAGCGACGGCAATACGCCGCTGCACCACGCCGCCCGCAGTTCCGACCCGGGCGTGGCGGCATTGCTGCGCGACGCCGCCGCTGAAGTGGACGCCCTGAACCAGGACGGCTGGTCGCCGCTGGCGGTGGCCTGCCAGGTCGGCAACTGGCGCCTGGCCCGGTTCCTGCTCGAGCGTGGCGCGCGCACCGAACCGGCCGAGGGCACCCCCGTGCTGCTGGCGGCGGCCGGCACCGAAGAAGACGATCCCGCCGGCGTGCAGCTGCTGCTCAAGCACAAGGCCCGCGCCGACGCGCGCGACCGCCAGCGGCGCAGCGCCCTGCACGAAGCCGCCCTGGCCGGGCACGTGGACATCATCGACGTGCTGCTGGCCGCCGGCGCCAACCTGGAAGCGCGCGACGCGCTGTCGCGCACGCCGTGGCTGGAAGCGGCCCGCGCCGGTCGCGCCGCCGTGGTCGAACACCTGTTGCCGCACAAGCCCGACCTGCATGCGGTGGACGTGGAAGGGCGCAATGCGGTGCTGCTGGCATGCATGGCCGACAGCGTGTCGCCGCTGCTGGTGCGTCGCCTGCTCGACCTGGGCATTGCCGCCGACGTGCCCGACCCGCAGGGTCGCCGCGCCGTGGACATCGCCGCCGCCGCCGGGCGCTGGACCATTGTCTCGTTGCTGGACCGCAGTTACCCGCTGCCGGTCGCGGTGACCGACGGCCTGACCGGTGCCGGCGATGCCGAGAGCGAACCGGGCACGCCCACCCTGCCGGACCGCCCGCCGCTGGACCTGCTGCGCGAAGCTTTGGGGTTCGGCAACGTCGATGGCCTGGCCACGCTGGCCCGCCTGTGCAGCCCGGACGAGCTGGGCGGGCTGCTGCACGACGCCGAACTCGCGCTGGATCCGCACGCGGTGGACTGGCTGCTCGCGCACGGCGCCGCGCCGGAAGTCCTGGATGCCTGCGGCGACACCCCGATGTTCGCGCTGCTGGCGCGCGGGATCGACGCCGTCCCGGCGTTGCAGGTGCTGCTGCGCCGTGGCGTGTCGCCCGCCGGTGCCGGCGGCCTGGCGCGCCTGCTGGCCGCCTGCGCGCAGCATGACCAGGCCGCGCGCGGGCTGGAACAGCTGGCGCTGGAACTGCTTGAGCGCGGCGCCGACCCGTTCGCCGCCTCGCCGGCGGGCGACCCGCCGCTGTCGCTGGCCGTGCGCCTGGGCTGGCTGCGCCTGCAGCAGGCCCTGCTCACCCTGGGCGTGGATCGCGAAGCCCGCGACAGCCACGGCATGACGGCGCTGCACCTAGCGACCGCACTGGCCCGCGAGGGCTCGCTGAAACTGCTGGTGCAGCAGGGTGCCTCGCCCGAAGCGCGTGCCGCCGACGGCCAGACCCCGCTGGGCGTGGCGCTGTCGATCGGCCGCCGCGACCTGGCCGACTGGCTGGACTGGCGGGTGTGGCCGTTGCCGCGCCGCGCGCTGCGTGCCTCCGACCTGCCGGCCGCGGCCATGGCCGGCGACGCCGACGCGGTGCGCCGTTTGAATGACCTGGGCTTTGCCATCGACGTGGTCGACGCGCAGGGCTGCACCGCCTTGCTGCGTGCCGCCGGTGGCGGTCACCTGGCCGTGGTCGACCTGCTGCTGGCCCGGGGTGCCAACCCGCAACATGCGGCCGCCAGCGGGGCCACGCCGTTGTCGGCGGCCGTCAGCATGCGCCAGATCGACATTGTCTCGGCCCTGCTCGATGCCGGCGCCGAACTGGAATACCGCCTGCCGGGCGGGGTAACCGTACTGATGCTGGCCTCGGCGCTGGGACTGCCCGACATCGCCGCGCGCCTGCTTACCGCCGGCGCCAACGTCCACGCCGGTGATGCGCAGCAACTGGGGCCGCTGCACTGTGCCGCGCTGTACGGCTTCGGTGCGCGCGACCGTTCGCGCCTGCTGGCGCTGCTGGACACGCTGCTGCTGGCCGGCGCCGAGCCCGACCAGGCCGCGGCCGGGTCGGTCACCCCGCTGCTGCTGTTGCTGGGGGCGCGCGCCGAACCGGGTACCGCCTGCGACGAACAGGTGGTGCTGGCGGCGGTGGAGCGCCTGCTGGACGAAGACGTATCGCTGGACGCGCGCGACCCGCGCGGCTTCGGCCCGCTGCACCTGGCGGCGCTGCACGGGCTGCCGCTGCTGGTACAGCGCCTGCTGCGTGCCGGCGCCGACCCCGACGTGCGCGATGCGCTCAACCGCAGCCCGCGCGAGATCGCGGTGATGCGCGGCTTCATCGACGTCGCCGGCGAGTTCGAGCCGCGCGTACCGGGCGTGTCGTCGATGGCAAGATTCCTGCGCGATAACGGGTAACCGCGGCGCGCTATCTCGACCGGCATAACTGACCGGCATAACCGATCGGCATAACCGACCGGCATAACCGACCGGTGTGACCGACCGGTGTGACCGACCGGTAGAGCCGACTGTCAGTCGGCTGCTCTCCGTTCCGACGCCATGAACCCTCGACGCGCCGCTTCGGACGCTCACCAACCGCGACGGGTGAGTCACGAACGCGGATCGCGTGTCCGCAGAATTTCGGGCCGCTACATGTAGACGCTTCTGACCGACGTAAGAATTGTCCGATTGCCATCTCTCTGCGATCGTGCAGAATCCACCGCTGTTCCATCGCAATGACGCTGATGCAAGGCAGTCCCGGCGCCGAGCGTATCAACGTATATGCGCATCTCAATACGTAAATGGAGTTACAGCGTGGATCATCATCCAGTGCCCGCACGCCGTGTGTCGCGGGCGCGCCTTGCGTTTGTCCTTCTGGCTGTTCTTCTGAGTTGCGGCGACGTTTCGGCGCAAAGTGCCGGCGGTCGCTACCCTTGGCAGGAATACAACGAGCGCATCAGGGCTACCGAACTCGTTGCGCCTTTGAAGTCCGAACTGTTCGGCGACCAGATCAGTCTCTACGACAATAGTGCCGAATTCTTTGTGGTTGACGTAGACCTTCCAGGGAACAGCAGCTAACCGTCCAGCTGCGCCGGCGTCTGCGGGTGGGGTCGAAGATGGAGATGGAGTACTTCGGCGGGTTTGGCGAGTGGGACATTGAGGTCCCCTATCTGTACGGAGTGTTCACCGCAACGTGGAAGTGGAACGAAGCCGGCAATGGTTCGGTAGGGAGGTGCAGCGAGCCCTGGTGCCCGAAAATTTCCAACTACTACGAGATCGACGAAATATGGCAGGAAACTACCTGCATCTTCCGGGTTAGGGTGACCGGCTGATGTTCTACTTGGCGCTGGAACGCCGACTCAAGTGCCGGGCCAGCTCAACGGAAAGGCCGAACGATTCGAGTACATTGTGGAGAAGACTGGCGACCTCACGCACCAACGGTTTGTTGAGGGAGGCAGCATCAATGGGCTCCCTAACAAGAACTGATCCGCAATATGACTACTTACGATTGCATTCGGCGCTACGGTCCCTGGAGCTGGGGGGAGTTGGCTTGGGCAATGGAACGAAATTTGATTGACATCAATGTACTGAAAGACTACGCCGAGGAGAGAGAAGATCAAGCGGGCGATCCCGATATAGAAGATCTACTTAGGCAGCTGGATGGCGCTGACTCGTACGAACAGGCGGTCTTGGCAAAGCAGCTTGTACGCCTTGTAGAAGGTGTCGACGAGGAGGCGGTGGCCAGAAAATGGTTGGTCGCTATGCTCGGGAATCTTTATGAGAAGCGCGATACGCTCGCAGATCCTCTTGGCGAGGTTGAGAGGATCTACGCCGATTTTGATTACCCTGAGTGCATGGAATCCTTTGTCAGGTATATGCCTCCTGCCGATGGGTATGTTCCCGAGAGTCATTCCCATGATCAGAATATCGCGAGACTGTTTACGAATTGGCAGGCATTTGTTTCGGAAGCGAGGCGAGTGCTGTAGGGTTTGCAAATCTCGAAAGGGGTTTCCTCTCGCGATTTGGAAGTTCGCATGAGGCTGTCGGAGCTTTTTTAACTTGAGGGAGGAGAGGGGTCGGGCGGAACACCAGTAGACCATTGAAAGTGTCACCATCCAAATGCCTGGGTGTGGCGTCGAGGAGCTGAAGCAGATCAGAAAGCAAAAGATTTTGACGCCGTTGGACCCAAAGACGTAGACACAAAGGCTGACGGAACCCGCGTGGGTCAGTTGGAGGACGAAAGTCGAGTGATTGATAGAAGCTACTCGAAAGACGGAAGGTCAACGCTGGAGATTCAGCGTCAGGATGGTCGAGCGACTGACGAGTTCAGATATGGAGAAAGGCCATCTGGTTGGAAAATTCGAGCGGTGGAGTTCATGCGTTGGATCAGACGGCGCACTACGCAGTCATCTCGGATGATGTCTGTATTGAAGTTCTCACGCGTTTCGTTCCGACATTGATGTACGTAGAGACTTAGTCGAGGACGATCCGTATCGGCAATCCCTGCCCTTGGTAGTCGCTGATAGGTTGAACTACGCAGCCAACGCAAGCTTCCGCCTCGAGGTGGAGATCGTCGAGCAGCATGCTTGGACGCTCGTTGTATCAATTTCAGGAAATTAGTGGGCCGTTGCATCCGGGACAACGAGCAACACCGACAGGCAATCCCGATAGGTAGAGCCGACTGTCAGTCGGCTGCTCTACGTTCCGACGCCATGAACCGTGACACGCGGCTTCGGACGGTTTTCAACCGCGGTCGGTGCGTCGCAGACGTTGGGTGCGTGTCTGCGGATTTTCCGGCCGCGCTGCGCGCGGTCGCCGACTGACAGTCGGCGCTACGAATTTCGAACGTTGGGGTAATTGGACACGTCCGGCCGGGCCGTTCAATTGTCGCGTTGGTTGCCTGCCTTTTCATCGCGTTCCGCATCGGCTTCGAACAGGCGCATCAGGTCCGCTCTCGCGTCGCGCGAGGTCTGCATCACCGCGGCCTCGTCGTCGTAGACCAGGTACTGGTCGCGCAGCAGTTTTTCATCGTGCTCGCGGAAGCGCTCCACGTGGTTGCGCGCCGTCTCCGTGGAAAAGCCCAGCGCCGTCAGCACCCGCTCGCTCATGTCCAGGCTGGAGCCGAACACCTCACGGAACGGTTCGGCCGACATGTCCATCAACCGCCAGGCATGCTGGCGGTTGCGCGCCCGGGCCAGCACCACCGCATTCGGATACATGCGCCGGATCAACCGCGTCGCGTGCATGTTCGCGTCCGGATCGTCCAGCGTGATCACGAACACCCGCACGTTCTCGCCGCCGGCCGCGCGCAACATCTCCGGGCGGGTCGGGTCGCCGTAGTACAGCTTGTTGCCGAAGCGGCGCAGGTCCGACACCGTGTCCGGGTTCGCTTCCAGTGCAATGAACGGAATCTTCTGCGCGGTCAGCAGGCGCGCCACCACCTGGCCGAAGCGGCCCATGCCGGCAATCATCACGCTGGGCTGCGTGCCGCCCGGGTCGATGGTGTCGGCGGCCGGCCTGTCGCCGGCCACCTCGTGTTCGCGACCCAGCAGGCGTAGGAGGGCGATCAGCAGCAGCGGCGTGAGCGCCATCGACAGGCCGACGATCGCCACCAGCCGGTCGTGGTTGGCGTTGCCCAGCAGGTTCGCGCGCTGCGCTTCGTTGAACACCACGAACGCGAACTCACCGCCCAGCCACAGCACGCTGCCCAGCAGCAGCGCGTGCCGCGTGCTCAGCCGGGCCAGCTTGCCGATGCCGAACAGCAGGCTGAACTTCACCACCAGCAGCACCGCCACGCCCATGGCGATCGCCCATGGCTCGGCGATGATCCGGTCCAGGTCGATGCCCATGCCCACGGCGATGAAGAACAGGCCCAGCAGCAGGCCCTTGAACGGTTCGATCTGGGATTCCAACTCATGCCGGAACTCCGAATCGGACAGCAATACCCCGGCCAGGAACGCGCCCAGGCTGGGGCTCAGGCCCACCTCCTGCATGAACCACGCCGTGCCCAGCACCACCAGCAGGGCCATTGCAGTGAATACTTCCGGGCTGCGCGTGCGCGCCACGGTGTTGAACAGCCAGCGCAGCACCGGGCGTCCGCACAGGATCACCACCGCCAGCGCCCCCAGCGCCACTGCCACATCGTTCCACTGCAGGGTGTCGTTGCGGGCGCCGCCCAGCAACGGAATCGCCGCCAGCAGCGGAATCGCGATCAGGTCCTGGAACAGCAGGATGGCAAAGCCCAGCCGGCCGTAATCGGTGTTGAGTCCCTTGTGCTCGGACAGCAGCTGCAGGCCGACGGCGGTGGACGACAGCGCCAGCGCGATGCCCACGATCAGCGCCCCCTTCCAGTGGAAGTGGTCGAGCATGAGCAGGCTGCCCAGCACCAGTGCGCTCACCGCCACCTGCGCGGTACCGGCACCGAACACCGAGCGCCGCATCACCTTCAGCCGGGTGGGCGACAGCTCCAGGCCGATCACGAACAACAGCATCACCACGCCGATCTCGGCCGCGCCAAGGATCCGGTCGGCGTCCTGCACGAACCCCAGCCCGTCCGGACCCAGCACCACCCCCGCGGCCAGGTAGCCGAGCACGGCACCCAACCCGAGCTTCTTGAACACCGGCACCGCGATCACCGCGGCCAGCAGCAACACCAGGGCCAGGACCAGCGCACCGCTATGCATGGGGAAACCTGCGCATTGCATCACCGGCCCGTCGCCGGCGGCCCATTATGCGGCCCGCCGCGTCAACGACCTTCAACCGGGGACGAACGGTGGGCCCGCAAGGGGTTGACCCGGTCCGCGCGCGGGTCCAGACTGCCGCCCGCTGACCGCGCCGCCTCGGCGCGCCCAGCGAAACCCTTCCGGAGTCCACACCCATGTCCAGCGACAGTAGAAGTCGACCTTGCTCGACGCCAGCGATGGCCACCGCCTGACACGGGACGGTTCGCCAGGCGTTGGCGTCGCGCATACGCGATCCACAAGGCGAACCCGATGAACCAGAAAGACCTTTTGCGCCCGGCAGCCGATGCCGCCCTGGGCGCACCCCTGCAGGACTTCAACACCGCCGACGCGGTGGAGTACCTCAACACGCTCGAGCTCGCGCGCGCCGCCGCCACGCTGGCCGCGCTGCCGCTGCCGCGTGCGGTGAAAATGCTCGAACAGCCCGAGCTGACCCGCAGTGGCGACCTGGTGGCCGCGCTGCCGGAAACCAAGGCGGCCGCACTGCTTGGCCTGATGGCCGACGACCGCGCCACCGACATCGTCCATGAGCTGGACGAAGACGAGCGCGCCCGGTTGATCCCGCTGCTCAGCGCCGAATCGCGCCAGGCCATCCAGCAGCTGCTCAGCTACCCCGCGCACACCGCCGGCGCGTTGATGACCACCGAGTTCGTCAGCGTGCCGGCCGACTGGACCGTGGGCCGCACCCTGCAGCACATCCGCGAGGTCGAACGCACCCGCGAAACCGTGTACGCCATCTACGTGCTCGACCCGCACAGCCAGGCCCTGCAGCAGGTGGTGACCATGCGCCGCCTGATCACCGGCCTGCCCGACGAGCCGATCCTGGAGGTCGCCCAGGTCAATCCGCCGGTCACCGTCGACGCCCTGCTCGACCAGGAAGAAGTGGCGCAGCTGATCCGCCGCCACGACCTGCTGGCCATTCCGGTGGTGGACGCGCGCCAGCAGGTGCTCGGCATCGTCACCGTGGATGACATCCTGGACGCGCTGATCGAAGAATCCACCGAAGACGCGCACAAGTTCGGCGGCATGGAAGCGCTGGAAAAGCCGTACATGCAGATCGGTTTCTTCGAGATGCTGCGCAAGCGCGCCGGCTGGCTCAGCGTGCTGTTCCTCGGCGAAATGCTCACTGCCAGCGCCATGCAGCATTACGAAGACGAACTGGCCCGCGCCGTGGTGCTGACCCTGTTCATCCCGCTGATCATGAGTTCCGGCGGCAATTCCGGTTCGCAGGCCACCTCGCTGTTGATCCGCAGCCTGGCCCTGCGCGAGCTGCGCCTGCGTGACTGGTGGCGCGTCGCCCTGCGCGAAGTGCCCACCGGCATCACCCTCGGCGCCATCCTCGGTGTGCTGGCCATCATCCGCATCGTGTCCTGGCAGCTGCTGGGCCTGCACGACTATGGCGAGCACTGGCAGCTGCTGGCGCTGACCATCGGTGCGGCGCTGGTGGGCATCGTCACCTTCGGCTCGTTGTCCGGGTCGATGCTGCCCTTCATCCTCAAGCGCCTGGGCTTCGACCCGGCCAGTGCCTCGGCGCCGTTCGTGGCCACCCTGGTGGACGTGACCGGGCTGGTGATCTATTTCAGCATCGCCGCGATGATCCTGCGCGGCACCCTGCTGTAACCCGACCCCGCCTGCGATCATCCCACCACCGCCCGCACCCGTGTACCGTGTCACTACGTGTCCCGGTACCTGTTCGACCCCATGAGCACCTACCACCTGCAATCCGTGTTCCGCCCGCAATCGGTGGCCGTCGTCGGCGGCAGTCCGCGCGAGCGTTCCGCCGGCCGCGCGGTGATGCGCAATCTGCGCGCGGCCGGCTTCCCCGGCAAGGTCGCGTGGATCAACCCCCGCTACAGCGAGATTGACGGCATCCGCACGGTGAAGCGGCTCAAGGACCTGGACTGGGTGCCGGAGCTGGTGGTCATCACGGCCCCGGCCAGCATCGTGCCGCAGGTGGTGGCCACCGCCGCCGAACGCGGCGTGGCCGCCGCCATCATCCTCACCGCCAACCTGGGCCACGGCCCGGGTTCGCTTACCGAGCAGGTTGAAGCCGCCGCGCGCCCGAAGGGCCTGCGCATCCTTGGCCCGCACTGCCTGGGCGTGATCGCCCCGCATGCGCGCCTCAACGCCAGCATCGCCGCGCATGTCCCGCAGGCCGGCGACCTCGCGCTGATTTCCGAATCCAGTGCGATTGCCGCAGCGCTGGTGGAGTGGGGCGTGGCCCGTTCGGTCGGCTTCTCCGCCGTGGTTTCGCTCGGCGACGCACTGGATGTCGACTTCGGCGACCTGCTGGACTACTTCGCCACCGATTACCGCACCCGCGCCATCCTGCTCTACGTCGAGCACATCGGCGACGCGCGCAAGTTCATGTCCGCGGCCCGCGCCGCCGCCCGCGCCAAGCCGGTGGTGGTGGTCAAGTCCGGTCGCCACCTCCGTATCGAGCCCGATGGCGACACCCACGTGCAGGCGCTGGCCAGTTCCGATGCCGTGTACGGTGCCGCGTTCAACCGCGCCGGCCTGCTGCGCGTGAGCGCGCTGGACGAACTGTTCACCGCCGCCGAAACACTCGGGCGGCTGGGCACCTTCCCGGGCCGGCGCCTGGCCATCCTCAGCAACGGCGGCGGGGTAGGGCGGCTGGCGGTCGACCAGCTGCTGGCCCTGCGCGGCACCCTGGCCGAACTTTCGCCCGGCACCATTGCCGCGCTGGACGCCGTGCTGCCGGAAGGCTGGTCGCGCAGCAACCCGGTCGACATCGTCGTCGACGCCGATGGTGACCGCTACGCAGCCGCCATCGACGCACTCATGTCCGACACCGGCAATGACGCCGTGCTGGTGGTCAACGTCCCCACCGCGTTCACTTCCTCGGCCGATGCCGCGCAGGCGCTGACCCGCACGCTGGGCCTGCGCCCGCGCCACCACCGCGACAAACCGGTGTTCGCGGTCTGGCTGGGCAACGACGACCGCGCCACCGCCACCCTCAACGCCGCGCGCGTGCCGACCTATCCGACCGAGGCCGAAGCGGTACGCGGCTTCCAGCACCTGGTGCGCTACCGCGACGCGCAGGCCGCGCTGATGGAAACCCCGCCCAGCCTGCCGGAAGACTTCGTCGTGGACACGGCCGCGGCGCGCGCCATTGTCGAGGCCGCGCTCGCGGCGGGCCAGCAGTGGCTGGATCCGATCGCCATCCACCAGCTCCTGTCGGCCTACGGCATTCCGTCGGCGCCGGTGATGCAGGCGCGCGACGCGCATGAGGCCATGGACCTGGCCCAGCCGCTGCTGGAACGGGGCGCCACCGTCGCGGTGAAGGTGTTTTCCGCCGACATCCCGCACAAGTCCGACGTGGACGGCGTGCGCCTGAACCTGGGCACCCTGCAGTCGGTGCAGGCTGCGGCCAGCTCCATCCTTGCGCGCGCCCATGAGCTGCGCCCGCACGCGCGCATCGATGGGGTTCTGGTGCAGCCCACCATCGTGCGGCCCAAGGCGCGCGAACTGATCGCCGGCATCGCCGACGACCCGACCTTCGGTCCGGTGGTGGTGTTCGGCCGCGGCGGCACCGCCGTCGAAGTGATCGACGACAAGGCATTGGCGCTGCCGCCGCTGGACCTGCGCCTGGCCCATGAGCTGATCGGTCGCACCCGCGTCTCACGCATCCTCAAAGCCTACCGCGACGTGCCGGCCGCCGATGAGCGCGCCGTTGCACTGATCCTGGTCAAGCTGGCCCAGCTGGCTGCCGACATTCCCGAAGTACGGACGCTGGACATCAACCCGTTGCTGGCCGACCGCGATGGGGTCATCGCGCTGGATGCGCGCGTGGCGATCGCGCCCTCGCGCAAGCTGCACAAAGGCCGCGGTCATCCGCGTTTCGCCGTGTTCCCGTACCCGAAGGAGTGGGAGCGCACCCTGACCCTGTCCGATGGCGCGCCGGCATTCGTGCGCCCGGTGCGACCGGAGGACGACGCGTTGTTCCGCGCCTTCTTCGCCCGGGTGACCGACGACGACCTGCGCCTGCGCTTCTTCCAGTCGGTCAAGCATTTCAGCCACGAGTTCATCGCCCGCCTGACCCAGCTCGACTACGCCCGCTCCATTGCCCTGGTCGCGATCGACCCGCGCAGCGGCGACATGCTCGGCGCGGTGCGCCTGCATGCCGATGCCGATTACGATCGCGGCGAATACGGCATCCTGATCCGTTCCGATCTCAAGGGCCACGGCATCGGCTGGCGGCTGATGACCATCATGATCGAATACGCCCAGTGGCTCGGGCTGAACATCGTCGAAGGCCAGGTGCTGCGCGAGAACAGCACCATGCTGGCGATGTGCCAGAGCCTGGGCTTCAAGACCCGGCTGGACCCCGACGACCCCACCGTGATGGTGGTGACCCTGCCGGTGCAGAGCGTGCAGGTGCCCGAGCCGCCGGAGGGTCTGGCCCACTGAGCCTGGCAGGTTACTTCGGCTCGGTGGCGAGGGTCAGGAAGCGGGCGGCGTGCAGCAACGGCAGCTGCGCCATGCCATCGTTGCCGGGCGCGCAGTGATTGCTCAACAGCGTCTGGTAGGCCAGCGAGCCCACCCCGAACAGCGGCGCGCCCGGCGCGGGCAGGGCATCGACCAGTGCATAGCCGCGCTCCTCGGCATCCACGAACTGCGAACGGAAGGCCGACAACGTCTGCGCGCCAACCCTGCAGGGATTGGTGATGAACATCAGCTGCCGGCCCAATGCGGCGGCCCGGCCCTCGCTGGTCTGCAGCTCCGCGTCGGTCAGCGCATTTTTCAGGGGCTCGGCAATGGCGCCGAAGTACGCCATTTCCTGCCGGATCGACTCCAGCCGCAGCTGGCGCGCGGGCGCGGGCGGAGGTGCGACGGCCAACTCCCCACTGCCCGCACGTTGCACCGTGCCAGCAGAACCAGGAGAGGCAGGGGGGACAGGAACGCGCGCGTTGGCGGGCGGCGTGGCGGCGTTGTTGGCTGGAATGGAGTGCATGCAGGGTTCCTGGAGTGGACGGCGCATCAGCCTAGGCAGCGCAGCTTCAGCCGTTGGTACTGCATCACGCGGCAACGGCAAGTGCCTGTTTCCAAAGCCTGGCTGCAGCCGCTCCATGCAACACACCGGGCCGCAGACGACACGCCGGCGAGGTCGGGATCGCCGACAATACCGGCATGACCGAACGCATTCCCGTGCTCTTGCTACCCGGCCTGCTCAACGATGCCGAACTCTGGCGCGGGCAGATCGCCGCCCTGTCCGACATCGCCGACTGCCGCGTGGGGGACCAGACCCGTGGCGAGACCCTGCAGGCGGTGGTGGACGATGTGCTGGCGCAGGCGCCGGACCGGTTTGCGCTGGCCGGTTTCTCGCTCGGCGGCTTCGTCGCCCAGCAGATCCTGCGCGTGGCCCCCGAACGCGTGCTGCGGCTGGCGCTGATCGACACCTCCCTCCACGCCGACTCTCCGGAACGCGCCGCGCAGCGCCAGTCGCAGCGTGCCAGCGTGCGCCTACCCGGCACCTTCCACGGTTTCGGCGACAAGCTCATGCGCAGCTACATCCATGCCTCGCGCCTGGACGACTACGTCCTGGTGCAGCGCGTACGCGACATGACCGCCCGGCTCGGTGCCGAGGTGTTCCTGCGGCAGAGCGCGCTGGACCGCATCGATGGCCATGACGTGCTGGCCGGCTACCGCGACCCGCTGCTGATCATCTGCGGTGCCAACGACCGCATCACCCCGCTGCCGATCAGCGAGGAGATGCACGCACTGGTGCCGGGCTCGACGCTGGTGGTCATTCCCGACTGCGGCCACCTCGCGCCGATGGAACAGCCCGACGCTGTCAACGCCGCCATGCGGGAATGGCTGCAGCGCTGATCCAGCCAGGCAGGCGCATGCGCTGCAACGCCCCCGCCCACATCACTGGGCGCGTGACGCCAGCGACCATCGAACAGCAGTCCGTGGTTACGCAGATGGTCGTCGCTATTGCCGATCAGAACATTCAGCAGCATGTTCCGGTAAAGAACGGGACCGGCGTCGGGCACGCCAATCTGCCGACACCCCTCCGGTGTTTGTCTGCGTGCACAGCGGCAGGAATGTTCAGGATCCGATACGGTATGCGGCGTTACGTATCGAATGCTGAACAAAACCCCCGTTAATCCCACGCTGGCGCAATGCCTTCCGGATTGGCCAGCCGCTGCCCGCGATCCAGCGTGGCAATCTGCGCCATGTCCTCATCGCTCAACCGCAGGTCCGCAGCGAGCAGGTTGCTGGCCAGGTTCTCACGCTTGGTCGAGGACGGAATCACCGCAAAGCCCTGCTGCAGGGCCCAGGCCAGTGCGACCTGCGCCGGGGTGGCGTCGTGGCGTTCGGCAATGGCCTGGATCACCGGATCCTTCAACACTTCGCCATAGGCCAGGCTCATGTAGGCCGTCACATGGATGCCCTGCTCGCGCAGGAACGCAATCAGCGCCCGGTTCTGCAGGTACGGATGCACCTCGATCTGGTTGGTCGCGATCGCATCGGCACCGAGGATCGCGATCGCCTGGCGGGTGAGGTCGATGGTGAAATTGGAAATGCCGATCTGCCGGGTCAGGCCTTCGGCCTTGGCCTGCGCCAGCGCGCCCAGGTATTCGGCCATCGGCACCGCGTCGTTCGGCGACGGCCAATGAATCAGGGTCAGGTCGACATGGTCGGTACGCAGCTTGCGCAGGCTTTCGCGCAGGCTCTCACGCAGAGCATCGTGTTCGAAGCTGGCAATCCACACCTTGGTGGTGATGAACAGCTCATCGCGGGCAACGCCGGACTCGGCAATGGCCTGCCCGACCTCGGCCTCGTTGCCGTAGATCTGCGCGGTATCGATGGCGCGGTAACCCACGTCCAATGCGTTGCGGACCGAATCGATGACGGTCTGGCCCTTCAGGCGGAACGTGCCCAGGCCGAATGCGGGAATGCTCATGGAGAAACTCCTTCAATGGGGGAAACAACAAAGACTACGCCTGGCACAGCCAACCCGATGTAGAGCCGACCGTGGGTCGGCTGCTCTCACCTCAATGCGCGGCGACCACCACGCCGTCGGCGCGGTCTTCAACACCGTCGCGACGGTCCAGCCGACCGCTCAGCACGGTCAGCCCCAGCGCGCCCAGCACCACCAGCGCGCCCAGCCACGGCGTGTGCATCAGGCCCAGGTGGTCCACTACCAGGCCGCCCAGCGACGCGCCCATCGCGATGCCGACGTTGAACGCGGCGATGTTCAACCCGGACGCCACGTCCGCCGCCTGCGGTGCGAAACGCTGCGCCTGCTTCACCACGTAGACCTGCAGGCCCGGCACGTTGCCGAACGCCACCGCGCCCAGCGCCAGCACCGTCAGCAGCACCAGCCACGTGTTGTAGGCGGTGAAGGTCAGGGCGAACAGCACCAGCGCCAGCAGCCCGAAGATCAGCTTCAACGCCGGAATCGGCCCACGGCGGTCGGCCAGGCGGCCGCCCCACAGGTTGCCGATGGCCACCGACACGCCGTACACCAGCAGGACGCCGCTGACCGCATTGGCCGAGAAGCCGGTGACGTCCTGCAGGATCGACGCCAGATAAGTGAACGACAGGAACGTGCCGCCATAGCCCAGCGCGGTGATCGCATACACCAGCAGCAGGCGCGGCTGCGCCAGCACCGCCAGCTGCTGGCCGAACGTGGCCGGCTCGCTGCGCTGCAGGTTGCGCGGCACGAACAGCAGGCTGCCCAGCAGCGCCACTACGCCCAGCGCGGCCACCGCCAGGAAGGTCGCGCGCCAGCCCAGGTGCTGGCCGATGAAGGTGCCCAGCGGCACGCCGGTGACCAGTGCCACGGTCAGGCCGGTGAACATGATCGCAATCGCGCTGGCCGCCTTTTCCTTCGGCACCACCGAGGTGGCGATGATCGACCCGATCGAGAAGAACACCCCGTGCGCCAACCCGGTCAGCACCCGCGCCACGATCAGCGAGCCGTAGCTGGGCGCCATCCAGGCGATCACGTTGCCCACGGTGAACAGCACCATCAGGGCCACCAGCAGGGTCTTTCGTGGCACCCGGCCGGTCAGCGCGGTCAGCACCGGTGCGCCGACCGCCACGCCCAGGGCGTACAGCGAGACCAGCAGGCCGGCCGAGGGCAGGGAGACGCCGAGATCGGCGGCGATGGTCGGGATCAGCCCGACGATGACGAATTCAGTGGTGCCGATGGCGTACGCACCCAGCGTCAACGCCAACAAGGCCAAGGGAATGCCACGGGACATGAGGGTTACCGGTGGAAGGAGAGGCTGCGCAGTCTGCGCGCGGGACTCTTGCGGAAAAACCGGCCTTCACGCCAATGACTCTTGCTTCATGGTCAATAATGGGTCCATGAAGACCACTCTGGACGAAATGCAGGCATTCATCGCCGTCATCGACAGCGGCTCCATCACCGCCGCCGCCGAGGCACTGGGGCAGACCACCTCCGGGGTCAGCCGCGCGCTGGGCCGGCTGGAGGAAAAGCTGGGCACCACCCTGCTGACCCGCACCACCCGCCGGCTGCAGCTCACCGAGGAAGGCGATGCGTTCCTGGCCCAGGCCCGCGCCATCGTGGCATCAGTGGAAGCCGCCGAGGAGCAGATGACGGCGCGGCGACAGCGCCCGGCCGGCCGCCTGCGCGTGGATGCGGCCACCCCGTTCGTGCTCCACGTGATCGCGCCGGTGGTGGCCGGGTACCGGGCGCTGTACCCGGACGTGCAGCTGGAGCTCAACAGCAGCGAGCGCTACATCGACCTGCTGGAACGCCGCACCGATGTCGCCATCCGGATCGGCCCGCTGGCCGACTCCACCCTGCATGCGCGACCGCTCGCCCACAGCCGCCTGCGCGTGCTGGCCAGCCCGGCGTATCTGGCCGCGCACGGCACGCCCACGACCGTGGAAGACCTGGACGCCCACGCGCTGCTCGGCTTCAACGAACCGGATTCGCTCAACCACTGGCCGCTGCCCGGGCGTACCGACGCGCTGCTGCACATCCGCCCGGCGGTGGCGGTTTCCAGCGGCGAAACCCTGCGCCGCTTGGCCCTCGAAGGCGCCGGCGTGGTCTGTCTGTCCGACTTCATGACCCACCGTGACCGCGACGCCGGCACGCTGGTGCAGCTCTTGCCGACGTTGACCGTGGAAGTACGCCAGCCCATCCACGCCGTGTACTACCGCAACACTGCCGTCTCGGCGCGGATCAGCAGCTTCCTGGATTACCTCGCCGACGCGATGACCGGCCAGGCCTTTCTGCGGTAGCGCCGGCCGTTGGCCGGCCTACACAGGGGTTCACCGTTCATGGGGCCGGCCAACGGCCGGCGCTACCGGATCGACGCTAAATATGTAACTATTGACGTTACATGAAATCCAGCAACCAGTTTTCCGACGCACTCCACATCATGGCCCACCTGGTCGGGCAGGCCGGCCCGCGCACCTCCGAGCAGCTCGCCGCCTGCCTGCCCACCCATCCGGTGGTGATCCGCCGGCTGCTGGCCGCCCTGCACAAGGGGGGCCTGGTGCATACCGCGCGCGGGCACGGTGGCGGCAGCCACCTGGCGCGCGACCCGGCGACGATCACCCTGCACGACGTGTATCTCGCCATCGGGTCGCCCGCCCTGCTGCACACCGGCGCGCGCGAAACCGGTCGCGGCTGCCCGGTGCAGCAGGTGGTGAATGCCGCGCTGGATGAGAGCTACCAACAGGCGCAGGCGCTGCTCGAACAGCGCCTGCATGCCACCACGCTGGCGACCCTGGGCGACGCTTTTGCCCAGCACCTGGCCCAGCACAGCAAGGGAGTTCCGCATGACCGTTGATGCCGTAATCGTCGGAGGCAGTTTCGCTGGCCTCTCCGCCGCCACGATGCTGGCGCGTGGCCGCCGCAGCGTGCTGGTCATCGACAGCGGACTGCCGCGCAACCGGTACGCGGCGCATTCGCACGGCGTGCTGGGGCTGGACGGCATCAGCGGCAGCGACCTGCTGCGCCAGGCCAAGGCGCAGCTGCTGGAGTACCCCAGCGTGCGCTGGGCCACCGACACCGCGGTGGATGCCCAGGCAACGGTGGATGGCTTCGCCGTGACCACCGCCAGCGGCGAGACCTGGTCCGCGCGCAAGCTGCTGCTGGCCACCGGGATACGCGATGCACTGCCGGACCTGCCCGGGCTCGCCGCGCGCTGGGGCCAGAGCGTGCTGCACTGCCCGTACTGCCACGGTTACGAAATCGGCGGCGGCGCGATCGGTCTGCTGGGCGGCCACGCGATGTCCGCGTTCATGGCCGGCCTGCTGGCCGATTGGGGCCAGGTGACGCTGTTTGCGCATGGCATGACGCTGGAGCCCGACGAGATCGCCACCCTGCAACGGCGCGGTGTGCAGATCGAATCCGAAGCGGTGGTGGCGCTTGACGGTGAGGCACCGCAACTGAGCGGTGCACGCCTGGCCGACGGTCGCCACATCGACCTGCGCGCACTGTTCGTCACCGCACGCCAGGAGATGGGCTCACCCCTGGTCGAACAGCTGGGATGCGCCTTGGACGAAAGCCCGGTGGGCGTGCTGGTGCGCGTGGACGCGCAGAAGCAGACCACCGTGCCCGGCGTGTACGCCGCGGGCGATGCCACCGCCATGGGCAACATCACCCTGGCCAGCGCCGAAGGCGTGCGCGCTGGAGTCAGCATCCACCACGCGCTGGTAGCAGAAGACGCCTGACCCATCCGGAACCCCACCCACCGTAGAGCCGGGCTGTGCCCGGCTGTGGTGTCCGGCACTGCGCAGCCACGCAGGGCGCGGCGCTACAGGCCGGGCGATGTCACTCGGCGCTGGCGGCGTCCAGCTGCGCGATGTCCTTGGCCGACAGCGCCACCTGCGCTGCGGCCAACACATCCTGCAGCTGCGCCACACTGGTCGCGCTGACGATGGGGGCGGTGATCCCCGGCCGCGCGATCAACCACGCGATCGCAACCTGCGCGGCAGTGGCGTTGTGGCTGCCCGCCACGTCATCCAGTGCCTGCAGGATGCGCAGGCCACGCGGGTTGACGTATTTCGCCACCACGCTGCTGCCGCGCGAACGGCTCTTGGCCGCATCCTCCGCACTGCGGTACTTGCCGCTGAGGAAGCCACTGGCCAGGGAGTAGTAGCTGATCACGCCGAGCCCGTGCTCGCGCGCCACCGCCTCCAGCCCGCTCTCGTACCCCGCACGGTCGTACAGGTTGTACTCCGGCTGCAGCGTCTCGTAGCGGGGCAGTTTGTAATCAGCCGATACCTTCAGTGCATCGCGCAGGCGTTCGGCGCTGTAATTGGACGCACCAATCGCACGCACCTTGCCCTGTTCAATCAGCCGCCCGAACGCCGCCAGCGTGGTCTCCAGCGGCGTGGACTCGTCATCCTCATGGGCCTGGTACAGATCGATCACATCGGTCTGCAGGCGACGCAGCGAATCTTCCACCGCCGCACTGATGTTGTCGGCCGACAGCCCCGGGCGCTCGGCCCATTTGGCGACCTTGGTGGCCAGCACCACCTTGTCGCGCTTGCCACTGCGCTGGAACCAGCGGCCCAGGATCGCTTCCGATTCCCCGCCCTGGTTGCCCGGCACCCAGGCCGAATACACATCGGCGGTATCGACCAGGTTGTAGCCGGCATCGACAAACGCATCGAGCAGGGCGAACGAGGTCTTCTCGTCCGCGCCCCAGCCGAACACGTTGCCACCGAACGCGATGGGAAGCACGTTCAGGCCGGAACGGCCGAGTTCGCGCGGTGCAGTCATGGGCAATCCTCCAATCACAATCCAATGCCACAGCATAAGTGCCTGCCCATGACATCGCTGCGGCACCGACCACAAAACAGTGTTCTGCTTCGCTGCACTGCACTAACGCTTTGTGAACACCTTTGACATCGCGACTGCTAGTCTCGCCGCATCCCGCCACCGTAGGTGATCCGATGAAAGCCCGTTCGCTCAGCTGTGCCTGCCTGTTCACCGTTTCCACGCTGCTGCTTGCCGCCCCTGCCATGGCGATCAAGCCGGCAGGACCCAATGCCCAGCCGGCCATCACTGCCGCGGTGCAGGCTGCCGTCGACGGCAAGGGCCGCACCCCGGACAACGTGAAGCGCGACGCCTACCGCCACCCGGCGCAGACGCTGTCGTTCTTCGGCGTGGAACCCGGCAAGACCGTGGTGGAAATTACCCCCGGCGGCGGCTGGTACTCGGAAATCCTCGCCCCGCTGCTGCGCGACAAGGGCACCTATGTCGCCGCGGTGGTCGACCCGATGGCGGTGGCTGAAGGCAAGGCGCGCGATTACCAGCAGCGCGGACGCGATGGGCTGGAGAAGAAGTTCGCCGCCGCCCCGGCGCTCTACGACAAGGCCAAGATCGTGGGCTACGACCCCAAGGCCCCGACCTTCGGCGCCGACAATTCCGCCGATGTGGTGTTGACCTTCCGCAACGTGCACAACTGGCGCAGTGCCAACCAGGCCGAAGGCATGTTCAAGGGCTTCTACAAGGTCCTCAAGCCCGGTGGCGTGCTCGGCGTGGTCGAACACCGTGCCAAGGCCGACGTGGCGGCCGATGACAAGAGCGGCTACGTCGGCCAGGCGCAGGTGATCGCGATGGCCGAAGCGGCCGGTTTCAAGCTGGCGGGCAGCAGCGAGATCAACGCCAACCCGCGTGACACCAAGGACTACCCGAACGGCGTGTGGACCCTGCCGCCGACCAACAATCACGACCCCGCCGATGCCGCCAAGTACAAGGACATTGGCGAAAGCGACCGCATGACCCTGCGCTTCGTGAAGTAATACCGCGTCCATGACGTAGTGCCGGGCTCTGCCCGGCAACGGTGACGCCGGCGCACGACCAACGGTCGTGCGCTACCGGCGGGGGTCGCGGGTCCGGTGGCGCGAGCCTGGTAGGTACCGACCGTTGGTCGGTACCAACGCAACCGACGCCACGGAATGGGACAATGCCACCTCGCCACCCACGTCCCGCCCATGCTCATCGCGTTCAACAAGCCCTTCAACGTCCTGTGCCAGTTCACCGACAGCAGCCAGCCGCCGCGCGCGACCCTGGCCGGGTTCGGCCTGCCGCCCGACGTGTACGCGGCCGGACGGCTGGACTACGACAGCGAAGGCCTGCTGCTGCTTACCGACGATGGCAGGCTGGCGCACCGGCTGACCGACCCGCGCCACAAGGAAGACAAGACCTACTGGGTGCAGGTGGAAGGCACGCCGACCGACGAGCAGGTACAGGCGTTGCGCAGGGGGGTGCAGTTGAACGACGGCCCCACCCTGCCCGCACGCGTGGAGTACCTGGAACCCCCAACGTTGTGGGAGCGTACGCCGCCGGTGCGCTTCCGCAAGACCGTGCCCGATGCATGGCTGGCGATCACCCTGCGCGAAGGGCGCAACCGCCAGGTGCGGCGGATGACGGCGGCAGTGGGTCTGCCTACGCTGCGGCTGGTCCGCGTGGCGATGGGCCCGCATACCCTGGAGCGGTTGCAGCCGGGCGAGTGGCGCCAGATCCCGTAGAGACACCCCATGGGCGTCTGCCCACACCGCCTGATGGCAGGCTCAGCCGCGCATGGCGTGGCGCTACGGTCTGCGCGCCCAACGAAAAACCGCCGGGCTTGCCGGCGGCTTCGTTCCAACGAACACAAGATGGATCAGGCATCGCTGCCGATGTCGCTATGCTCATCCACCACCGTGCTGGTGCGGCGATTGCGCGCGCTGATGCGCTCGGCCTGCCCATTCACCACGCTGCCGTTGGCCAGCTTCTTCTTCTGCTGCTTGCGGTACAGCGCGTAGCCCAGCAGGCCCACGCCCACCGCCGCCACCGCGATGGTGGCCGCCGGATTGCGGCGCACGGCCTTGGCCGCCACCTTGCTGCCGGTCTTCACCGCACCGAGCGCCGCACCGGTCTTGATCCAGTCCGTCGCCTGCGGGCCCAGATGGCGCAGGTTGCTGCCCGCATGCTTCAGGCCATCGCCCGCGCTGCTTGCCAGGTCCAGTGCACGCTCCAGGGCGCGGTCGGTAATCACGGTCAGTCTGCTCATTGGGGGATCCTTTGCCTCGGTTCGATGGTCAGTGTCGCGCGGGGGCCGTGTAGGGCGTGTTATCCAGCGGCCACGTGCAGCTCATGCACCTGACCCGTCTGCAGGATTGATTCAGGTACCGCGGGGCTTGGCGCGGTGCGTGGCGTTGGCCGTCCATGGATCGTCCGGCCATGGGTGCCTGGGGTAGCGTCCCTTCATTTCCTTTTTGACCTCTGCATAGGTGCTGGCCCAGAAGTTGCGCAGGTCCTGGGTGACCTGCAGTGGGCGACCGCCGGGTGACAGCAGGTGCAGGGTGAGCGGTACCCGGCCATCGGCGATGCGCGGCGTATCGGCCAGCCCGAACAGTTCCTGCAGCTTCACCGCCAGCACCGGTGGCTGCGGCGTGCTGCCGTCGGCATCGATCGCATAGTGGATCGCCCGCTCCATGCCGGACGGCACCGCCATCCGCACCGGCGCATGACGGTCGATCAGCTGTCGCTGCGCCCATGGCAGCGGAGACTTCAGCGCCTCGCCCAGCGCCGACTCGTCCAGCGCATCCAACCGGGTCCTGCCGCTGAACGCCGGGGTCAGCCAGGTCGACAATGACGCCATCAGCGCCGCATCGGACACGTCCGGCAGTTCCAGCTCCGGCATCCACGCGCGCACGGCCAGTGCCCGCGCCTGCCACTGGCGCAGCCCGTCGGTCCACGGCAAGGCCTCCAGTCCCAGTTCGCGCACGGCCTCGGTCAGTGCCTGCGCGGCGTGTGCGGGATCCACCCGGCCGGCGGAGCGGCTGTCCAGCACGATGCGGTCAAACCGGCTCTCGCGGCGCGCCACCAGCGCGCGTTTGTCCGCATCCCAGCGCACCACGTCCTGCTGCTGGAAACGCTGCGGGAAATCGCGCCGCAGCCGGTCCTCGTCGACCGGCGCAGCGCGCAGCAGCAACGCGTCGCGCGCTTCGTAGCGCAGTTCAACCGCTACCAGCCACGGCTCGCCGCGCAGATCGCTGGGGTCGAACAACCGCGCGCTGCGGCCATTGGCCAGCAGGTAGCGCAGCGGATCGCTGGGATGGCGCGCGGCGATCCGGTCGGGGAAGGCATGTGCCAGCAGGTCGCCCAGCTGGTGCGCGTCCACCGACGACGGCGGCGTCGCGTCGCAGCGCAGGCGCCGCCGCCACTGCTTGCTGGCTGCATCGATGGCCGCCAGTGCCCCACGATTGGCATCGTGCGGGGCGCGGCCCTGCCGGAACGCCGCCAACGCACGCCAGCGCGCGGCCAGTGCATCGCCGCCGTGGCGCAGGGGGTCACGGGCCTCCACCAGGGCTGCCAGGTCGCAGGCCAACGCCTGCTCGGTGCCGCCCTGTGCGGCCAGCAGCATGGCCGCCAGGCGTGGATGCGTGCCCAGGGTGAGCATGCGTCGGCCCAGCGCAGTCAAGGCACCGCTGTCGCTCAGCGCGCCCAGCCGCTGCAGCAGCTCGCGCGCCGCGGCCAGCGCGCCCACCGGCGGCGCGTCCACGAAGCGCAGGTCGTCGCTGCCCCAGGCCGCCAGTTCCAGCGCCAGCGAGGCCAGCTCCACCTGCGCCATCTCCGGCCGGCGCTGCGCCTCCAGCCGCTGCGACTGCGGCCACAGCCGCCACGCCCAGCCGTCGGCCACGCGCCCGGCACGGCCGGCACGCTGGTCGGCCGAGGCCTGCGCGATGCTCACTACGTCCAGCCGCGCAAAGCCGCTGTTGGGGTCGTAACGCGGTTCGCGCGCCAGCCCCGCGTCGATCACCACGCGCACGCCGGGCAGGGTGACCGAGGACTCGGCCACGTTGGTGGCCAGCACCACCCGGCGCTTGCCCTGCGGGTCGGGCTGCAGCACGCGCGACTGCTGCTCCACCGGCAGTTCGCCGTGCAGCGGCAGCACCTGCACATCGGCCGGCAGCGCCTGTTCCAGCGCCGCCTGGGTGCGGTTGATTTCACGCTGGCCGGGCAGGAATATCAGGATATCGCCCGGGTGCTCGGCCAGGGCCTGCTCCACCGCGCGCCGCGCCTGCGCTTCCAGCGACTCCTCGCGGCGCGCCGGGAAGTGGCTGATGGTCACCGGGAAACCGCGGCCTTCGCTGCTCAGCCGTGGCGCGTCCAGGAACTGCGCCAGCCGCTCCCCGTCCAGCGTGGCCGACATCACCACGATACGCAGGTCCTCGCGCAGCTGCGCCTGCACGTCCAGCGCCAGCGCCAGGCCCAGGTCGGCGGACAGGTGGCGTTCGTGGAACTCGTCGAACAGCAGCGCGCCCACCCCTTCCAGCATCGGGTCGTCCTGCAGCATCCGGGTCAGGATGCCTTCGGTCACCACCTCCACCCGGGTCCGCGCGGATACCTTGTTTTCGAAGCGGATCCGGTAGCCGACCGTGTCACCAACGTCCTCGCCCAGCTGCCGGGCCATGAACTGCGCGGCGCTGCGTGCGGCCACGCGACGCGGTTCCAGCATCAGGATCTTTCGGCCCTGCAGCCATGGCGCGTCCAGCAGCGCCAGCGGCACCTGGGTGGTCTTGCCGGCGCCGGGCGGTGCTTCCAGCACCAGCCGCGGATGCGTGGCCAGGTGTGCGGCGATCTGCGGCAGCAGTGGGGAAATGGGGAAACTCGGCGTGCTCATGCGGCAAGGATACGGGCCACGGCCAGCCGCAGCGAGCGGCCGCGCGCGGGCGGCACGTTACAATGGACGGGTTAACTGCCCTTTAGCTGCCCCATGCATCTGATCGATATCGGCGCCAACCTCACCCACGACTCCTTCGACCGCGACCGCGACGCCGTGCTCGCGCGCGCGCGCGACGCCGGCGTGGTGCAGATGGTGCTGACCGGCGCCAGCCGCGAGCATTCGCCGCTGGCACTGGAACTGGCGCGCCAGCATCCGGGTTTCCTGTACGCCACCGCCGGCGTGCATCCGCACCACGCGGTGGAATACACCGACGAATGCGACGCCGAAATGCGCGCGCTGCACGCCCACGCCGAAGTGGTGGCGGTGGGCGAGTGCGGGCTGGATTACTTCCGCGACTTCGCTCCGCGCCCGGCCCAGCACCGCGCCTTCGAGCGCCAGCTGCAGCTGGCCAGCGAGGTGCGCGCCGCCGATGGCCAGCGCAAGCCGCTGTTCCTGCACCAGCGCGACGCGCATGCCGATTTCATGGCGCAGATGAAGAACTTCGACGGCCGCATCGGCGCAGCCGTCGTGCATTGCTTTACCGGTGAGCGCCAGGAGTTGTTCGATTACCTGGACCAGGACTGGTACATCGGCATCACCGGCTGGCTGTGCGACGAGCGCCGTGGCGCCCACCTGCGCGAGCTGGTGAAGCACATTCCGGCCGAGCGGTTGATGATCGAAACCGATGCCCCCTACCTGCTGCCGCGCAGTTTGAAGCCGATGCCGAAGGATCGGCGCAATGAACCGATGTTCCTGGCCCATATCGTGGAAGAGCTGGCGCGGGATCGCGGCGAGGATGTGGAGCTGACTGCAGCGAACGCCACCGCAGCGACGCGCACGTTCTTCCGCCTGCCGCCGGCCTGATCGCGTAGGGGCACGCCATGCGTGTCCGGACCGCCGACCCATCCGGCTTTCGCCGGCGTTCCCAGCCACGCCGGGCGTGGCTCTACGACGCGTCCTGCAGCCCTTCGCGGTATGTGGCGAACGTCGGCGTCCACCCCAACGCATCGCGCGTGCCGCGGCTGTCGATGCGCTTGTTGCTGGCGTAGAACCGCCGCAGCGCCGGGCTTACCGACGGATCGTCCCACGCCACCGCCGGCGGCATCGCAAACCCGCCCAGCTTCGCCGCGAACGCCAGTACCTCCTGCGGCGGGGCCGGCTCATCATCGGCGGGCAGATACAACGCCTCGCCCCGATGACCCATCGCCGCGACAACCACCGCCGCCAGGTCCTCCACGTGCAGGCGGTTGAACACCAACCCCGGCCTCACCACATGCCGCGCCCGCCCTTCCGCCAGCTGGACCAGCGCATTGCGCCCGGGCCCATAGATCGCGGGCAGCCGGAACACGGCAGACGCCACGCCCTTGTCACGCGCGAGCCCACGCCACTGCGCCTCGGCCAGCAAGCGCCGCCGGGCCGTGTCATCCACCGCATCGGGCACCGATGTCTCGTCGATCCAGCCGCCATCGCGGTCGGCGTACACGGCGGTGGAAGAGAGATAGCCGACCCAGCGCAGGGCAGGGCTCTCGCGCAGCGCCGTGCCCAGCAGCCGCAGCGCAGGATCACCGGCATCATCGGGCGGGATCGTACACAGCACCGCCTCCGCGCCAACAATCGCGTCCCGCAGCATGGTGCCGGGCTCTACTTGGCAAAGCCCCTCACCGCCCTGCGCCGCACCCGCCACCCACCGATGGCGGATCACCCCATCCTCCGGCGCTGCCGCAGGATCGCGAACCGTCCCGCTGCACGCTACGCCGTGCGACTGCAGCAACCGGGCAACGTGCCGGCCGCTGTATCCCAATCCCAAGACGAGCACGCGTGCCGGAAGCGCGCCGGTCATCCCGCTCATCCCGCGCGCTGGCGCTGGTAAGCCTGCAGGTGCGCGTATGCCACCGCCAGCAGCGGCGCCGCCTGGCCCGCCGCCCGCGCCCTTGCCAGCATGTCGCCGACGATCTGCTCGGCCTCCACCTGCTGGCCGGCTTCCAGATCGCGAAGCATCGAGGCTTTCAGCGCCGAACCTTCCTGGGTGAGGGCGCCCAGCGCAATCCCGCGTGCCTTTTCTGGAATCGGCTCACCCGCGGCCTCGGCCACCGCCAGGCATTCGTCGTACAGCCCGCGCACCACCGCTGCCCCCTCATCGGTGGCCACGATCGTGCCCACATCAGCGCGCATCAGGCAGGTCGCGGCGGCCAGTGCGGTCAGGAACGTGTACTTGATCCACTGCTCCTGCCCGATCGCATCGCTGGCCACATGGTCGACCCCGGCCTGCACGCACGCCGCCGCCAATGCCAGCACCCGCGCGCTGTTGCCGGGCGTGTCGCGCTCGCCGAAGGTCAGCTTGGCGGCAGGCGCCAGGTGCAGTACCGCACCGTCATCGGCCTTGGTGGCACTGATGAAGCACAGCCCGCCCAGCACCGCATCGCGGCCGAAGCGCGCGTCCAGCGCCGCGTAATGGTGCAGGCCGTTGAGGATCGGCAGCACGGTCGTGCGTGACGACACCGCCGGCGCAATCGCCTCGATCGAGCTGTCCAGGTCGTACGCCTTGCAGCTGAGGATCACCAGGTCGAACGGCTGCTCCGCCGCCAGCGCCGGCAGCGCATCGGCGGTGACGTGGGCTGCCGGGAAGGTTGCATCGCCCAACGGGCTGCGGATGACCAGCCCATCGCGATCCAGCTGCGCGGCGCGGGCAGGGCGGACCAGGAAGGTGACGTCCACGCCCGCCTGGGCCAGGCGGCCGCCGAAGTAACCGCCGGTGCCACCGGCGCCGAGGATCAGAATGCGCATTTCAAGCTCCAGGTCATTTCACGCTGAACAGGCAAGGGGGATTTTTAAGTACTTGGGCGTAAAACCCTGCTATCATTCAGGCTGGATCGGGGATTCCCGGTCGGCATAGGGCCTCGGCGGATTCGCCGGGGCCTTTTGTTTTCTAGGGAAAGCGTTTGAGGCCGTAGCCCAGGTAGCGACCCGAACCATCGCGATCGAGTTTGGCCTCGATGACGTCCCAGGCTCGGTTTGCCTGTTCTGGACGCAACTGCTGCAAACCAATCGGCCGGGCGATCAGGTCGGCCAATTGCAGGCCGATGGAGTTGTTCTTCTTGTCGGTGAGAACTGGTTCGAACGGCAGCTGGATGTTGCCGAAGTTGTCACCGCCACAAATTCTCCTGAAAGCCAGCTCCAGGTCCGCATCTTCGTTACGACCGCGTGATTCGCAAAGAACGTGGGTCAACAGCGGACCAGCATCGTCCGACGTCTGACCGAGTCGGCGAAGTGAGTGGAAGACCCTCTCAAGGCAGAAACGAAGCGAAAGCTCATACGGGCTCTCATTGCGGCGACGATGCTCTGCCAGTCTGCGCTTGTCGATAACAGCCGAGAAGATTGTCATGGGTGTCCGCTCCAGCACGTCAGTCAAAGCCTGGAGAAACGCCTGTTTACGAATGCGATCACGCAGAACCGAGCAAGGACCAAGATCCTTGCGGATCTCGCGCTCATGCAGGATGACCGCATCATGGCCAAACGTTGAGAATTTGAGCTGCTGCATCGCTGGCACTACAGTGCTCATGTAGTCCCGCTTGCTGATCAGACAGCAGGACAGCACGAACAACGGATACCCGTCGTCAATGCTGTCCATGCCATGGTCGCCACTCTCGTCTACAAAGACGATGTAGTCGCTGAACCGCATCGGACTCAGCTCCGCATTCCAACGCCACGCTTGAGCAGCCACAGCGCCAGCGCGGTCAGTACCACCACGAAGCCGATCATCAGCGCATACGCTACCCACAGCGGCACGTCGCTGGTGCCCAGCAGGCCGTAGCGGAAGGCGTTGACCATGTAGAAGATCGGGTTCGCGTGCGTGGCCGCTTCGGCCCAGGTCGGCAGCAGCTTCACCGAATAGAACACGCCGCCCAGGTAGGTCAGCGGGGTCAGGATGAAGGTCGGCACGATCGCCACGTCGTCGAACTTCTTGGCGTACACCGCATTGATGAAACCGGCCAGCGAGAAGATCGTCGCGCCCAGCAGCACCGTGGTCAGCGTCACCAGCGGGTGCGGAATGCGCACCGGGGTGAAGAACATCGCGATGATCAGCACGATGATGCCCACCATCAGCCCGCGCAGCACCGCACCGGCCACGTAGCCCCACAGGATCACCCAGTTCGGCATCGGGCTCACCAGCAGCTCTTCCACATGGCGGCCAAACTTCGCGCCGAAGAACGAGGAACTGATGTTGCCGTAGCTGTTCTGGATCACGCTCATCATCACCAGGCCGGGCACGATGAACTGCATGTAGCTGTAGCCGCCCATCTCGCCCACGCGCGAGCCGATCAGCCCGCCGAAGATCAGGAAGTACAGCGTCATCGTGATCGCCGGCGGCACCAGCGTCTGGCCCCAGATGCGCAGGATGCGCGCCACTTCGCGGCGCACGATGGTCATCAGCGCGATCCGGTTGCGTTGGCCGTCGGTGATGACCGGGGTCGGGGTGCTGCTCATGCCGCATTCTCCTGGTTGCCGGTGAGGCGCACGAACAGCTCCTCCAGGCGGTTGCTCTTGGTCCGCATCGAACGCACCCGGATCCCGGCCGCGTTCAGCGCCGCGAACACCCGGTTGAGGTCCATCGCGCGCGGCATGTCCACGTCCAGCGTGTGCCCGTCGATGGCGGTGATGGTGGTGCCTTCGATCACCGGCAGCTGCGCCGGCAGCTCACCGTCGATATCGAACAGGAAGCCCTCCACGTCCAGCTTGGCCAGCAGCTCGCGCATCGGCCCCTGGGTCACGATCTGGCCGTGGTTGATGATGGCCAGGTTCCGGCACAGGTGCTCGGCCTCTTCCAGGTAGTGCGTGGTCAGGATGATCGTGGTGCCGGCCGCGTTGATCTCCTTGAGTACCCGCCACATGTCGCGGCGGATCTCGATGTCCACGCCGGCGGTGGGCTCGTCCAGGATCAGCAGGCGCGGGCGGGTCATCATCGCCCGGGCGATCATCAGCCGGCGCTTCATGCCGCCGGACAGCGTGCGGCTCATCACCTGCGCCTTTTCCCACAGGTGGGCGCGCTTGAGCTCCACTTCGGCCATCTTTTCGGCCTCCTCGCGCGCCACGCCATAGAAGCCGGCGTAGTTCACCAGGATGTCGAAGGGCTTCTCGAACAGGTTGAAGTTGATCTCCTGGGGAACCAGGCCGATCAGGCGCATGGTGGCGCTGCGGCTGCGCACCAGGTCGCTGCCGAACACCTCCACCTGGCCCTCGCTCAGGTTCACCAGCGAGCTGATGATGCCGATCAGGGTGGACTTGCCGGCCCCGTTGGGGCCCAGCAGCGCGAAGAAGTCGCCCGGGGCAACGTCCAGCGAAACCCCTTTCAGGGCCTGGGTGCCGTTGTCATAGGTCTTGCGGAGGTCGCGCACCCGCAGGGCGGGGGCGGTACTGGTCGCGGGAGTGTTCTGGGATGCCAAGCTCTTGCCTTCGCGCCCAAGGGTCGGCGCTGGATAGGGGCGGGGGAGCGGCTATTATAGAAGGCCCCGAGGGTTTGCCCCGGCTACACACTGTTTCCCAAATTCGTGCCTGTTCAATTCCCCCTCAAGCTGATCGACCGGCGCATGCTGGCCCCCACCGTCGGCCACTACCAGTTCCTGCGTGATGACGGCCAACCGCTGGATTTCCAGCCCGGACAGTTCATCCAGGTCCATTTCGAGTACGCCGACGGCACTGCCACCAAGCGCAGCTACTCCCTGGCCACGATCCACGACCACGCCATGGCCCCCGGCGAAGCCGTTGATATTGCAGTCAGTTTCGTGCCCGGCGGGGCCGCCACCGCCCTGTTCGAGGGTCTGGACATCGGCGGCCACGTGACCGCCAGCGGCCCGTTCGGCCGGTTCTGCCTGATGCCGGGCGACCACAACGCCCGCTACCTGCTCATCGCCACCGGCACCGGGGTCACCCCGTACCGCTCCATGCTGCCGCTGCTGGCCACCGCCATGGCCGGGCGCGGGGTGGACGTGGTGCTGCTGCAGGGCGCCCGGACCCCGGACGAGCTGCTCTACAGCGACGACTTCTACGCCTTCGCCGCGGCCCACCCGGGCTTCCGCTACGTGCCGTGCCTGTCCCGCGAGCTGCCCGCCAACCCGCACCCGGACGTCCGCCACGGCTACGTGCAGCAGCACCTGGCCGAATTCGCCCCGAACCCGGCTACCGACATCGCCTACCTGTGCGGCAACCCGGACATGGTCGACGCCACCTTCGAGGCGCTGAAGGAGGCCGGCCTGCCGACCCCCCAGGTGCGCCGCGAGAAGTACGTCAGCAGCAAATAGTGAAGGGCTTTGCCCGGTAACCGACCGACCCGACCTGTCCGGTTCCCACAAGCGCCGGAACTGTGAAGGCCATCTTTTGCCGCGATACTGGGCGCGTGTAAACTTTGCACTACGGATGTCCCGACCCGGTTAAAGGGGCATTGGCCGCCACGGAAGTGGTCCCACCAAGAGTGGTCAAGAGAGTCCGGCCCGCTTCACGCTTCAGCAGATGCCCGCCAAAAGCGGGCATTTTGCTTTTCACACCTTCAGCAGAAGACTCAGCAGGCTTGTTCTCTCAGCTGTTGCGAGGATCCCCTCAACATTGTCACGGCGATACGCGCTTTCCACGAAAAGCCTGACGTCTGCACCGCCCGTGACCTTTCGCTCAACGCGAAAGTACATCACGTAGTGGCCCGAGGGGTGACTCCTCCTCACCGCGAAATGGTTCCTGCGCCTGGTTGTATAGCAGCTGCGTTCATCGAGATGGAGGAGGGGCTCAGGCAGTGACTTGCCCAGTTCCCAACGGAATGGGCAGAACACACGCGGGTCACCAGGCCTCACATCCCATCGGTAAATATGATCAGGATTGAATCCTGCAAGCTTCGTGGCATCCGACAGCTGATTGCCCAGGCCCCCTTCGGTCACATCCAGCATGCCCGTCCGTCATGGCATGCTGAGACCCTTCACTCAAGGACGTGACCGAGCATGCAACGTGCGATCCGACCCATCGCCACCGGCGCAGCCCTGCTGCTGCTGGCGGCCTGCCAGCCCACCCCGGAAGCGCCGCCCGAGGGCGCGCAGCGCCAGTACGGCCAGCTGACCTTCAAGCCCTGCACCCTCACCAGCGCCCAGGCCAGCAGCAACGTGGAAGCCGAATGCACCACGTTGCAGGTGCCGGAGAACCCGGACGCTCCCGGCGGACGCACGATCGGCCTGAACATCGCGCTGCTGGATACCGTCAACGAGGGCGAAGGCAAGCGCGACCCGGTGTTCTTCCTGGCCGGCGGGCCGGGCCAGTCGGCCACGCAGGTGGCGGCCATCATCAACCAGTCGCTGCGCGACGTACGCAAGAAGCGCGACATCATCCTGGTGGACCAGCGCGGCACCGGAAAATCCAACCCACTCAGCTGCGTGGATGCCGACGGCAAGGAGCTTTCGTTCGACGAGAACGCGGCGGCCACGCCCGAGGTGATCGCAGAGTTCGCCACCCGCTGCGCTGCTGCGCTGGCTGACCCTGCCGACACCCGCTTCTACACCACCACCCAGGCCATTGGTGACCTGGACGCGGTGCGTGCTGCGCTGGGCGTGGACAAGATCAACCTGGTCGGCGGTTCCTACGGTACCCGGGTGGCCCAGCAGTACGCTGCGCGCTTCCCGGAGCACACCCGTACGGTGGTGATCGACGGGGTGGCGCCGAACGACCTGGCGGTGGGCGGCGATTTCGCCAACACCTTCGAATCGGCGATCGAGCTGCAATCCGCCCAGTGCCGCAAGGACCCGGCCTGCGCCAAGCGCTTCCCGGTCGATACCCGCACCCAGCTGCGCAACGTCATGACCACCCTGGCCAAGGCCCCGGTGGAGGTGGAGTACCGTGACCCGGGCACCGCTGCGGTGCGCCGCGACCCGATCAGCGCCAACACGGTGACCAGCCTGGCCTTCATGTTCTCGTACATGCCGGAACTGTCCTCGCTGCTGCCGGTGGTGCTGGACGAAGCCGCGCAGGGCCGTTATGCGCCGCTGATGTCGCTCAACAGCCTGGCCACCCGCAACATGGCCGGGCAGATGAACCAGGGCATGCAGTGGTCGGTAATCTGCGCCGAAGACGCCGACCGCTACCAGGAAGCCCCGGCCGGCGACCGCCTGCTCGGCCCGGAAGTGGCACGCATGTTCTTCGCCGCGTGCCCGGTGTGGAACGTGGGCTCGCGCCCGAAGAACTTCACCGCGCCGTTGAGCACCAACGTGCCGGTGCTGCTGCTGTCGGGCGAGTTCGACCCGGTCACCCCGCCGCGCTACGCCGAACAGGTGCTCAAGCACCTGCCCAATGGCCGCCACATCGTGGCGAGGGGCCAAGGCCATGGCACCCTCGGCGCCGGCTGCATGCCGCGCCTGCTGGCGCAGTTCATGGACAGCACCGATGCCAAGGCGCTCGACGCCACCTGCCTGGATACCCTCGCCCCGGTGCCGGCCTTCACCTCGTTCAACGGATGGGCACCATGATCGTCGCCGAGAACCTGCATAAAGCGTTCAAGACCAAGGCCGGCCTGATCAAGGCGGTGGACAACGTCAGCTTCCAGGCTGACGACGGTCGCATCACCGGCCTGCTGGGCCCCAACGGTGCCGGCAAGACCACCACCATGCGGATGCTCTACACGCTGATGACGCCGGACCAGGGCCGGGTGCTGGTGGATCGCCTGGACGCCGCCACCCACGCGGTGGACGTGCGCCGCCGCCTGGCGGTGCTGCCCGACGCGCGTGGTGTGTACAAGCGGCTGACCGCGCGCGAGAACATCGCCTACTTCGGCGAACTGCACGGCATGAAGGCCGCGCAGATCCGCGAACGCACCAAGGTGCTGTCCAGGGCGCTGGACATGGACGACATCCTGGACCGCCAGACCGACGGTTTCTCGCAGGGCCAGCGCACCAAGACCGCCATCGCGCGGGCGCTGGTGCACGACCCGCGCAACGTGATCCTGGACGAGCCCACCAACGGCCTGGACGTGATGACCACCCGTGCGCTGCGCGGCTTCCTGCGCGAGCTGCGCAACGAGGGCCGCTGCGTGATCTTCTCCAGCCACATCATGCAGGAGGTGGCGGCGCTGTGCGACAGCATCGTGGTCATCGCCAAGGGCACGGTGATGGCGGCGGGAACGGCCGATGAGCTGCGTGCGCAGACCGGCGAAGCAAACCTGGAAGATGCCTTCGTGAAAGCGATCGGCGATGAAGAAGGACTGCACGCATGAGCGCGTTTGCCACGATGTTGACCGTGTTGCGCAAGGAACTGCGCGATCTCTCGCGTGACCGCCGTACCCTGGCGCTCACCCTGCTGCTCGGGCCGTTGCTGTACCCGATCCTGATCCTGGGCATGGGCAAGCTGTCCGAAAGCCGGTTCAAGACCCAGATCGACAAGCCGCTGGAGATTCCCACCATCGGCCGCGAGCACGCCCCCAACTTGGTGCGCTTCCTGGCCTCGCAGGGACTCAACGCGGTGGACCCGCCGGAGGACCTGACCGCGGAGATCCGTGACCAGAAGATCGACATCGCCCTGCGCATCAGCCCGGACTTCGGCAAGGACTGGGCCGAAGGGCGGCCCGCCCTGGTGGAGATCGTGCAGGACAGCACCCGCCGCGATGCCGACATTCCCACCGCACGCCTGAAGGCGGCACTGGGCGGTTACAGCCAGCAGGTCGGGTCACTGCGACTGCTGGCGCGCGGCATCGACGCGCAGGTGGCGCGCCCGCTGGACGTGGCCACCCAGGACCTGGCCACGGCCGAAGCCAAGCGCGGGGTGATGCTGTCGCTGCTGCTGCCGGTGCTGCTCACCATCACGTCCTTCCTGGGCGGTGCCTACCTGGTGATGGACACCACCGCTGGCGAACGTGAGCGGCAGTCGCTGGAGCCGTTGCTGGCCACCCCGGCCAGGCGCAGCGCCATTGTCAGCGGCAAGATCGCCGCTGCCTGCGTGGTGGGCGTGGTGTCGCTGCTGCTGACCCTGCTGGCGTTCAAGCTCAGTGCGCAGCTCTCCACCGGCGCAGCGGCGCGGCAGCTCAACATGGGGCTGTTGTCGATGCTGCAGATGCTGTTCGTGATGACGCCGATCCTGTTCATCGGCACCTCGCTGCTGACCTTCCTGTCAGCAGCGGCCAAAAGCATGAAGGAGGCGCAGAGCCACATGACCTGGCTGATGCTGCTGCCGATGCTGCCCGGGTACGCCCTGATGGTGTACCCGGTGAAGAGTGCGCTGTGGCAGCTGGCGGTGCCGTTCCTGGCCCAGAACCAGATGCTGCTGAAGATCATCCGCCACGAACCGATCAGCGCGCAGATGTGGGCGGTGTACCTGGGGGCGGGGTTCGGCCTGGCGGCACTGTTGTGGTTCGCGGCCGTACGCCGGTACCACCAGGAGCGGCTGGCGATTTCGGGCTGATGTTCCCGGGGGCGATGTACCGACCCACGGTCGGTACCTACCGCCGCAAACCGGTAGGTATCGACCGTTGGTCGATACGCACGCAAAAAAAAACCCCCGGATCGCTCCGGGGGTTTTTTTCAACGCAAACCGATCAACCGCCCGGCGCGAACGCCAGCGTGCGGCGGGTGGTGGTCGGCGCCGCTACCGGCTCGAACTTCCACTTCTTCACCGCGCCCAGTGCTTCGCGGTCGAAGATGCGGGCCGGGGTAGCGCGCAGCACGCGCGCATTGGTGACCGAACCGTCGGTGCCCACGGTGATTTCCACCAGCACTTCGCCCGAGGTGCCGGCGCGCAGGGCGTCAGGAGGGTAGCGCGGGGCCGGGGTGCTGATCGGGCGCAGGGTGGCGGCGGCCGTCGCCGCAGCGGCCGGCTGGCGGGCAGCGGCGGCCTGGGCGGCGGCAGCGGCCTGCTGGCGCTGTTCGGCTTCGCGGCGCGCCGCGGCCTGGCGTTCGCCGTCCTGGCGCTCGCTTTCGCGGCGTGCGGCATCCTGCTGCGCGGCGATCTGCTTGGCCGCTTCGGCCTCGCTGGCCTGCTGCTGGCGCTGCTGGTCTGCCAGCTGCTTGGCCTTGTTCTCGGCGTCCTTCTTGACCTTGTCGGTCTCTTCCTCGGTCCGCGTCAGCGCGGTTTCCATGCCCTTGGTGATGCCGCTCTTCAGGCGCGGCAGGGCCGGTGCGGTGGGGTCCACCTTCTCGATCAGCGCCACCAGGCGCTGGCCTTCGGCGAAGTCCTCGCGGGCCAGGCTCTGTTCGGCGGCGATCAGGGTGTACGGCTGCAGGTCGGTCAGCGCGCTCTTGATCGAGGCGTCGTCAGGGGTCTTCTCGCGCAGCGCCAGGTAGTACTCCATGGCGTTGTCGCCAGCCGGGGCGTACATGCGGTTCTCGCGCAGCGCCTTGCTGGCCAGGTCACGCAGTTCTTCCGGACCCTTCGACTGGACCTCGGCCGAAACGGCCGGGGCCGGCGGCGTGGCAGCGGGCGCAGCAGCGGTTGGTGCGGCCGGCGTGGTCGTGGCCGGTGCGGATTCATCCTTGCCCGAGCAGGCGGCCAGAGCCACCACCAGGGTCAGCGGCACCAGCAGGCGCGCCTTGGCGTTCGTGTTGACGTGCGACATCCAACTCCCCTTTGAAGAACGACGATACGTAAGGCCTGATGCGGTCAGGCCGACCGAGGGCCCGGGACGATTCCCAGCGTCCGGGCCGTGCAGCAGGTGCTAAATCTAGCATCCCCGCGCGCCGCTGGGGGCGGCCGGTGGGGCAGGGGGGGCGCCAGCCGCGGCGCCGCCCCGCGGGCCGGTCAGTGGGCCAGGGCTTTGCTCGGGGTGTGGGACATCAGCTTGTCGGTGTAGGCGATGCCGATCGCCGACAGGATGAAGGCGCCATGGATGATGGTCTGCCACATCACGCCGGTGCCGGTCATGGTGGTGCACACCAGGGTGGCGTCCGGACCGTACTTGGCCACCATGTCCGCAGCAGCGGCGTAGTAGGCCTCGGTCCTGCACAGCGGCACGCCGTCCAGGTTGCCCGCGCCGATGAAGGTCTTGAGCAGGTGGATCGAGGAGATGCCGATGATCGACAGGGCCAGCTTCACCTTCAGTACGCTGGCATTGACGTGGCTCAGCCACTCCGGCTGGTCCGGGTGGTTTTCCAGGCGCAGGCGCGAAACGAAGGTTTCGTAGCCGCCCACGATGACCATCACCAGCAGGTTGGAGATCATCACCACGTCGATCAGGCCCAGCACCAGCAGCATGATTTCCTGCTCGCCCATGCTGTTGGCCTTGTGCAGCAGGTGCCACAGCTCCTTGCCGAACAGGAACACGTAGACGCACTGGGCCAGGATCAGGCCCAGGTACAGCGGCAGCTGCAGCCAGCGCGAGGCGAAGATCAGGGACGACAGGGGGCTGATGGGCTTTTCGGTCGAGCTCATGCTGGGATGCTGCGTTGCGGGGGACGCCGCAGAGTAGCGGGCCGGCATGACCCTGCCAAGCCAGCTGACGCACTAGACTCGGGATTCCTGACCCGCTGGGTCCTGTCATGATCGATCTGTATTACTGGCCTACCCCGAACGGCCACAAAGTCACCCTGTTGCTGGAAGAGCTGGGCCTGCCGTACACCATCAAACCGGTGAACATCGGCAGCGGCGACCAGTTCAAGCCTGAATTCCTCGCCATTTCCCCCAACAACAAGATGCCCGCGCTGGTCGACCACCAGCCCACCGACGGGGGCGCGCCGCAGAGCGTGTTCGAATCCGGCGCGATCCTGCTGTACCTGGCCGAGAAGACGGGGAAATTCCTGCCGGCCGACACCCGCGGCCGGGTCGCGGTGCTGGAATGGCTGTTCTGGCAGATGGCCGGCCTGGGCCCGATGAGCGGCCAGATGGGCCATTTCAATGTGTATGCGCCGGAGCAGATTCCGTACGCCATCGAGCGCTACGGCAATGAAGTGCGCCGCCTGCACGGGGTGATGGACAAGCGCCTGGCCAGCAGCGCCTATCTGGGCGGCGATGATTACAGCATTGCCGACATGGCCAGCTACCCGTGGATCGGCGCGTACGACAAGCTGCCGCCCGATTTCGCCGCGTTCCCCAACCTGAAGCGCTGGCATGACGCCATTGCCGCGCGCCCGGCGACCCAGCGCGCCTACGCCCTCAAGCACAAAGTGAACCCGGACGCCGGCAAGCCCCTGAGCGACGAAGAGCGCAAGCACCTGTTCGGCCAGCGTTGACGGTAGAGCCGACTGTCAGTCGGCTTCCCCGACGGTAGAGCCGACTGTCAGTCGGCTTCCCACCGAAGCACGTACAACGGCAGCGCCCGCGCCAACGGCAGCCGACTGACAGTCGGCTCTACCACGGGCCATCCGCGCCATCCGCGGGTTTTGGTTACGATGGTCCGCTCCCCTCCGCTTCCAGCGGGGGGAGAACGCCCAGCCGCCGCCGGAAGATTCCATGCGCCACCTCGTAGCCTCGCTCGCCCTCATGCTCGCCTCGACCACCCTCGCCCACGCCGAAAAGCTCACCCTGGATGCCATCACCGGCCCGCTGCCGCTGTCCGGCCCGACCCTGATGAAGCCCAAGGTGGCGCCGGACGGCTCGCGCGTGAGCTTCCTGCGCGGCAAGGACGCCGACCGCAACCAGCTCGACCTGTGGGCCTATGACATCGCCAGCGGCCAGACCCGCCTGCTGGTGGATTCCAAGGTAGTGCTGCCGGGCGACGAAACCCTGAGCGATGCCGAAAAGGCGCGCCGTGAACGCCAGCGCATTGCCGCCATGACCGGCATCGTCGATTACCAGTGGTCGCCCGGTGCCCACACCCTGCTGTTCCCGCTGGGCGGCGAACTGTACCTGTACGACCTGGGCAAGCAGGGCAAGGCCGCCGTGCGCCAGCTCACCCACGGCGAAGGCTTCGCCACCGACGCGAAGCTGTCGCCGAAGGGCGGGTTCGTCAGCTTCGTGCGCGAACGCAACCTGTGGGTGATCGACCTGGCCAGCGGCAAGCAGGTCCAGCTCACCCGCGACGGCAGCGACACCATCGGCAATGGCGTGGCCGAATTCGTCGCCGATGAGGAAATGGACCGCCACACCGGTTACTGGTGGGCGCCGGACGATTCGGCCATCGCCTTCGCCCGCATCGACGAGTCGCCGGTGCCGGTGCAGAAGCGCTATGAGATGTACGCCGACCGCACCGAGATGATCGAGCAGCGCTACCCGGCCGCCGGCGACCACAACGTCACCGTCAAGCTCGGGGTGATCGCGCCGCGTGCCGATGCCGCACCGCGCTGGGTCGATCTGGGCCGCAATCCGGACATCTACCTGGCCCGCGTGGACTGGCGCGACCCGCGGCAGCTGACCTTCCAGCGCCAGTCGCGCGACCAGAAAACCCTGGACCTCATCCAGGCCGACCTGCAGAGCGGCACACAGCGCACGCTGGTGACGGAAACCTCGCCGACCTGGGTGCCGCTGCACAACAGCCTGCATTTCCTCACCCAGGGCGGCTTCCTGTGGTCGTCCGAGCGCAGCGGCTTCCAGCACCTGTACCGCGTGTCCGATGACGGCAAGACCGTGACCGCGCTGACCAGCGGCAACTGGCCGGTGGACGAACTGCTGGCGGTGGACGAAGCCGCCGGCAAGGTCTACTTCCGTGCCGGTGTGGAGTCTTCGCGCGAAAGCCAGATCTACGCCGTGCCGCTGCAGGGCGGGCCGCTGCAGCGGCTGTCGCAGGCACCGGGCATGCACAGCGCCAGCTTCGCGAAGAACGCCAGCGTGTACGTGGACAGCTGGTCCAACACCACCACGCCGCCGCAGATCGCGCTGCACCGTGCCAATGGCGAAAAGATCGCCACGCTGGTGGAAAACAACCTGGACGATCCCAGCCACCCGTACGCGCGCTACCTGGATGCGCAGCGTCCGGTGGAGTTCGGCACCCTCACCGCGGCCGACGGCCGGACCGCGCTGAACTACAGCCTGATCAAGCCCGCCGGCTTCGACCCGGCCAAGCGCTACCCGGTAGCGGTGTACGTGTATGGCGGCCCGGCCAGCCAGACCGTCACCGACAGCTGGCCCGGCCGTGGCGACCACCTGTTCAACCAGTACCTGGCCCAGCAGGGCTATGTGGTGTTCTCGCTGGATAACCGCGGCACCCCGCGCCGCGGCCGCGATTTCGGCGGCGCGCTGTACGGCGTGCAGGGTACGGTGGAAGTGGCCGACCAGCTCAAGGGCGTGGCATGGCTCAAGCAGCAGCCGTGGGTGGACCCGGCGCGCATCGGCGTGCAGGGCTGGTCCAACGGGGGGTACATGACCCTGATGCTGCTGGCCAAGGCCTCGGATCAGTACGCCTGCGGCGTGGCCGGCGCGCCGGTGACCGACTGGGGCCTGTACGACACCCATTACACCGAGCGCTACATGGACCTGCCGGCGCGCAACGCCAAGGGCTATGAAGAAGCGCGGGTGCTGGCCCACATCGACGGCCTGCGCTCGCGCCTGCTGCTGATCCACGGCATGGCCGACGACAACGTGCTGTTCACCAATTCCACCGAGTTGATGAGTGCGCTGCAGAAGCGCGGCCAGCCCTTTGAGCTGATGACCTATCCGGGCGCCAAGCATGGCCTGTCGGGCAGCAACGCACTGCACCGCTACCGCCTGGCCGAGGATTTCCTGGGCCGCTGCCTCAAGCCGTAACGCACGCCTCCGGGAGCCCCACCTGGCGCTGTACGTGCCGGTGGGGCGCGGGCGGGGCCCCACCGGGCAGCGGCCATGACCTCCGGCCGATTGCCGCTGCCTCCCCGAGTGCGTAGGGTCGCAGGCACCCGCCCACTGGAGTCCTGCATGAAGCCGCTTGCCCTTGCCGTCGCGTTGGCCCTTTCCGTTCCCGCCGCGCTCAGTGCGCCGCCGGCCTTCGCTGCCGCTCCTGCTGCCACCAAGGCCCCGGCCAGTGCGGCCTGGGTGACCCGCAGCAACGAACTGGCGCAGATCCTGCTCGACGCGCAGGGCCCGTTCCAGCCGGAAGAGACCGGCTTCTTCGGCGTGCCCGGCTACGACGACAAGGTGGCCGATTTCGGGCCGGACAACGCCAAGCGCTACCGCGCCGCGATGGCCAAGGCGCGCGACCAGCTCAAGGCCAAGCTGGCCACCGAGCGCGACCCGAACGTGCGCCAGGACCTGGCGATCATGATCGCCGCCGCCGACGAGAACATCGAAGGCAGCGAACTCAACGAGAAGTACCTGCTGCCGTGGAGCGATACCCCGCAGACGGTGTTCAGCGGCATCAATCTGCTGCTGTCCGACCAGGTGCCGGCCGAGCGCCGCGCCAAGGCGCTGGATCGCCTGAAGGCCTATGCCGGCCTGGCCCCGGGCAGCACCGCCATCACCACGCTGTCGCGCCAGCGCTATGAAGAGCGCCTGGCCGACAAGACCCTGCTGCAGCCGACGAAGATCGAAGTCGAGCAGTCGCTGGCCAACGTCGATACCTACATCACCGGCATCGAAAAGCTGTTCGACAAGTACAAGGTCGCCGGCGCCGACGAAGCGCTGAAGGCCATCGCCACCCAGCTGCGCGAGTACCGCGACTGGACGAAGAGCGAGGTGCTGCCCAAGGCACGTGCCGATGCGCGCCTGCCCGAACCGCTGTATGCGTTCCAGCTCAAGCGCGTGGGCATCGACATCGACCCCAAGCTGCTGATGCAGCGGGCGCAGCTGGAATTCATGGAAACCCGCTCGGCGATGCGCCAGCTGGCGCCGCTGGTGGTGAAGGCCAAGGGCCTGAAGGTGGCCGACCCGACCGACCCGGTGGCGGTGATCCGCGCGCTGAAGGGCGACAAGATCGCCAACGACCAGCTGGAGCACCACTACCGCGGCGTGATCGATGCGATCGACCCGATCATCCGTGCCCAGAAGATCGTGGACGTGCCACAGCGCCCGATGCAGATGCGGCTGGGCTCGGCCGCCGAAAGCGCGGCCTCGCCGGCCCCGCACTTCCTGCCGGCGCCGCTGGTGGGCAACACCGGCCAGCAGGGCACCTTCGTGCTGCCGCTGGGCAACCCGGCCGCCGGCGACACGGCCGCGCAGTACGACGACTTCAATTTCGGTTCGGCCGCGTGGACGCTGAGCGCGCACGAGGGCCGCCCGGGCCATGAGCTGCAGTTCACCGCGATGGTGGAGCGCGGCGTGTCGCTGGCGCGCACCATGTTCGCGTTCAATTCGGTCAACGTGGAAGGCTGGGCGCTGTATGCCGAAGCGGAAATGGTGCCGTATGAGCCGCTGGACGGGCAGCTGATCGCCCTGCAGTTCCGCCTGCTGCGCGCCGCGCGCGCGATGCTTGATCCGATGCTCAACCTGGGCCTGATCGACCGGGCCAAGGCCGAGCGCGTGCTGATCGACGAAGTGGGCCTGTCGCAGGCGATGGCCACCCAGGAACTGGACCGTTACATGGTGCGGTCGCCGGGCCAGGCGGGCAGCTACTTCTACGGCTACACCCGGATCCTGGAACTGCGCATGCAGACCGAGCTGGCCCTCGGCGAGAAGTTTGACCGCCTGGCGTTCAACAACTTCCTGCTCGACCAGGGCCTGCTGCCGCCGGACCAGCTGGCCAAGGCGGTCAACGAGGTCTTCATTCCGCGGTACAAGGCAAAGTAATCACCTCCGCGTGGGCCACGACCAACGGTCGTGGCCTACCGACCGTGGTCGTATGTACGCCCCGGCGAATCACATGTACGTTCCGGCGGAACATGGACGCTTTGGTAGGTCACGACCGTTGGTCGTGACCCGCTTTCACCGGGTCGGCGTGATCGTCTGCACCGGCAGGCGGTCCGCCGGTGGCGGGTTGGGAACCCAGATTGCCACCCCCGCCGCACGCCGCTGCGTGGTCGGGATGCCGATCCCCACGCCGCCGCCGCTGTGCGAGCCGTAACTGCCGCCGCCCACCGACAGGCCGCCACCGGAACTGCTCGAGGCCACGCCCATCAGGATCACGCCGTTGGCGCCCAGTGCGGCCGCTTCCTTCTTCAACCGCGCCACGGCTGCATCGGTCTGGCCCTGGGTGCCAAAGCCCACCGCGCTGGACGATTCGAGCTGGGCGATTTCAATCGAGCCCGGCGGCGGGGTCGAATAGATCTGCACCAGTGCCGGGTCGGTAGGCGGGCGGGTCTGGCCCAGCATCACCCGGGACGTGTTCGCGCAGCCGGTCATCACCAGCAGCACGCCGAGCAGCGGAAGGATTCGAATGTTCATGGGTCCACCCCTTGTACGGCCTGGTCGGCCTGCGCCTGGATCATCCGGGCTGGCCGCTGAATCGGTGCCAACCTGTTCCGGCGCACGGTAACACCGGGGGGGTGAGCCCGCCGCATCGCGTTCTTGCCACCACCATCACGCGCCGCAGGCGGCGCTGTCGCTACCCTGCGGCCAGCATTTTCAGGCAAGGGGAACGGGGCATGGGATTGATCAGTCTGCTATGGGGCGTGCTGGCACTGTTGTGGATGATCCTGGCGCTGATACCGCTGCTGGGCTGGGGCAACTGGTTCCTGATCCCGTTCGCTGCCGTTGGCGCGGTGATCGGCGCCCTGGGCATCCTGTTCACCCACCCCACCAAGCGCGGCCGCGCCTGGACCGGGCTGCTGCTCAACGCCGTGGTGGTCGTAGTGGGGATCGTGCGCCTGTCGCTGGGCGGCGGGGTCATCTGACGGGCCCGGTGCGACGCAGGGTCGCAGGGGCGGAGGGGGGGAAGCCAAGGGCGTAGAATGGCCGCCCGATGATCATTCGTCCCCGCCCCCACGGCTGGCAGCTGCTGTACATCCTGCGCGGCTCCATCGTGCCCGCCATCGCGCCCAAGGTGGCCGCCATCTTCGTGCTGGCCCTTGCCGTGGCGGCCTTCACCGAACTGGCCCACCCGCCGGGGATCGAACGGGTGTCGGTCGCGCCGTTCACGCTGCTGGGCCTGGTGCTGTCGATCTTCCTGAGCTTCCGCAACAACGCCTGCTTCGACCGCTGGTGGGAAGGGCGCAAGCTGTGGGGCCAGCTCATCTATGAGTCGCGCAGCCTGGCGCGGCTGTGCAGCACGCTGCTGGCCGGACAGCCGGCGCGCGCCGACCGCATCTGCCGCCTGGCCATCGCCTTCGCGCATGCACTGGCTGCGCGGCTGCGCGGGCAGGACGCCGCGCTGGCCGGACTGCCCTGGGTGCCCGAGACCGACCGCGCGCGCTACGCGCAACGCCAGAACGTGCCGGACCAGCTGCTGGCGATGATCGCGGTGGAAACCACCGCCGCGCTGCACGCCGGCGAGATCGACAGCATCCTGTATGCCCAGTTCGAGACCCGCCTGCATGCGCTGTCCAGCATCCAGGCCGGCTGCGAACGCATCCTGCTGACCCCGCTGCCGTTTGCCTACACCCTGCTGCTGCACCGCTGCGCGTGGATGTTCTGCGTGCTGCTGCCGTTCGGCCTGGCCAGTTCGCTGGGCTGGGCCACGCCTGTGGTGTCGGCGGTGCTGGCCTATGCCTTCTTCGGCCTGGACCAGCTGGGCGAGGAAATGGAAGAACCGTTCGGGCTGGAGCCCAACGACCTGCCGCTGGATGCGATGGTGCGCACCATCGAAATCGACCTGCTCGACAGCCTGGGCGTGCGCCCGCTGCCGGAACCCCTGCAACCGCAGCGCTACCTGCTGCAGTAACCGAATACCGTCTGGAGCATCCCATGGCCCACCCCGACTACCGCCCCCGCCGCATGCGCCACGACGAGTTCTCGCGTCGCCTGATGCGCGAGAACACGCTGACCACCGACGACCTGATCTACCCGGTGTTCGTGCACGACCTGGCCGGGCGCGCGCCGGTCGCTTCGATGCCGGGCGTGGAGCGCCTGTCCATCGATGAACTGCTGAAAGTGGCCGAAGAAGCGCTGGAGCTGGGCATTCCGGTGATCGACCTGTTCCCGGTAATCGACCCGGCCGGCAAGAGCCTGGATGCGGCCGCCGCGTGGGACGAGGACGGCCTGGCGCAGCGGGCCATCCGCGCGCTGAAGTCGCGCTTCCCCGAGCTGGGGGTGATGACCGACGTGGCGCTGGATCCGTACACCACCCACGGCCAGGACGGGATCATCGACGAGAAGGGCTACGTGCTCAACGACATCACCGTGGCCGCGCTGGTCAAGCAGTCGCTCTCGCACGCCGAAGCCGGCGTGGACATCATTTCGCCGTCGGACATGATGGACGGCCGCATCGGCGCGATCCGCCGCGCGCTGGACGCCCAGAACCACGTCAACGTGCGCATCATGGCCTATTCGGCCAAGTACGCCTCGGCGTTCTACGGCCCGTTCCGCGACGCGGTAGGCAGCTCGGCCAGCCTCGGCAAGGCCGACAAGAAGACCTACCAGATGGACCCGGCCAACGGCGACGAGGCCATGCGCGAGATCGCGCTGGACCTGGAAGAGGGCGCGGACATGGTCATGGTCAAGCCGGGCATGCCCTATCTGGACCTGGTGCGGCGGGTGAAGCAGCAGTTCGGCGTGCCGACCTTCGCCTATCAGGTCAGTGGCGAGTACGCGATGATGAAGGCGGCCTTCGCCAATGGCTGGCTGGACGAACGCGCCTGCGTGCTGGAGTCGCTGATCGGCTTCAAGCGGGCCGGTGCCGATGGCGTGCTGACCTATTTCGCACCGCAGGTGGCGCGTTGGCTGCGCGAACGCTGACAATACGCGTCAACACGCAGACAGGGCAAAGACGATGCAGACGATGGGATGGGTGCAGTGGCTGACCTGGGGCACCGGGGTCACCGTATTCGCGGTGGTGATCGGCCTGATCATCCGCAGCGCGGTGCGCGCCGCCCGGCGCGCGCCGGAACAGCCGTCGGCCGCCGCGCGTCTGGCCCGCGAAGCCAACCTGTCGCCTGCGGTGCAGGCCCAACTGGCCGCGCTGAACCAGCGCAAGGACAATGGCGAGATCAGCGAAGCCGAGTACGAACAGCAGCGCGCCGCGCTGCTGCGCGCGCACTGAAGGGAAAAGCGTACCGACCAACGGTCGGTACCTGCCATCCTTACCGGCAGCCAGCCACCGCGGGTGTGCGCAACCTGTACAGATCCAACCCGCCGGCCTTCGGCGACGTTGCCTGCCCGGCCACCACCAGCTCGCTGGGCTTGGACGCATCCACCACCGGCGCTCCGGTTTGTCCGTCGGCGGTATTGAAGCTCAACCCCAGCGGTTCGGCCGGCGTGCGGTAATCGCAGCCCACGACCCACACCTGCGAATGGCCGCCTGACACCCGGGTCAGTACCAGCGCCCCCTGATTGCCCAGCCAGTCGCCGCCCAGCTCATCCATGGCGCTGTTGAGCGGCGCCGGCAGAGGCGTAGCGGTAGCGAAGCCTCGTCCCTCTGCGGTCGACACGAACAGGTCGAACCCGCCCTGGGTACCCTTGCCATCGCGGGCGAACAACAGCACCTGCCCATCCGGCCGCAGCGCCGGGCGTCGCTCATCGGCCGCCGTGTTGACCGTCGCCGGCAGTGCCTGCACCGGACCGACGCTGCCATCCCCCTGGACCATCACCCGGTACAGGTCGTACCCACCGCGCCCGCCGTCCCGGTTGGAGGCAAAGTACAGCCAGGCACCGTCGTGGCTGAAGAACGGATCGACTTCATCGCTGGCGCCGTTGAGCGCCAGCGGTGCCGGATCCTGCCAGCGCCCATCGCGCAGCCGGGCCTGCCACAGGTCCCAACCGCCCGCGCCGCCGGTCCGGTCGCTGGCCCACACGATCCGCTGGCCGTCCGGCGAAAGGGTGGCCTGGGCGTCATTGGCCCTGGTCGACACCACCCCCATGCCTTCGATGCCGAACTCGGAAAGCGCCATCGCGCCCGGTGCGGAGAGTAAACTCAGGCTCAGCGCGAGCAGAGACAAGGGAGTGCGCATAGTCGCTTCCATTGGGGTTTGCGTTTCTATCCAGGCCCGGAGTTTAAGACACCCATGACCGCCCGTTACGCCGTATTCGGCCAGCCCATCGCCCACTCGCAGTCGCCGCACATCCATGCCGCGTTCGCCCGCCAGGAGGGCATCGCGCTGGACTACCGCGCCATTGAAGCGGCGCCGGCCGATTTTCCGGCGGCGCTGGAGGCGTTCGCCGCCGACGGTGGCGTCGGCGCCAACGTCACCGCGCCGCTGAAGGAAATCGCCTTCGGCTTGTGCAGAACGTTCACCTCGCGCGCCAAGCTGGCCGGCTCTGTCAACACGCTGCTGCGCAAGGGCGACTACTGGCACGGCGACACCACCGACGGCGTGGGACTGGTGCGTGACCTTACCGACCGCCACGGCCTGGACCTGCGCGGCCGCCGCGTGCTGCTGCTCGGCGCGGGCGGCTCGGCGCGCAGCGTGGGCCCGGCGTTGCTGGATGCCGGCATCCGCGAACTGGTGGTGGTCAACCGTACCCCCGAGCGTGCCGACCAGCTGAGCGACGCGATCGGCGAGCCCGGCCGCGTGCTCACCCGCTACTGGGAAGACATGCACGAGCTGGGCGACTTCGAACTGATCGTCAACGCCACCTCGGCCGGCCGTGACCGCAGCGTGGAATTCGAACTGCCACTGTCGCTGGTCAACAGCATGACCACCGCCGTGGACCTGAACTACGGCGAGGCCGCCATCGCCTTCCTGGCCTGGGCCCGCGCCGCACAGTGCCGCAACATGGTCGACGGCCTGGGCATGCTGGTCGAGCAGGCTGCCACCAGCTTCCAGCAGTGGCATGAAGTGCGCCCGGACACCGATCCGGTCTACGCCGAGCTACGCGCGAAGAACGCGCTGGCGGGTGAAGAGTGAGCCCGGACCTGCTGCTCAGCCTGCTGGGCATGGCCGCGCTGCGCCTGCCGGTGCTGATCGCACTGGCCGTGTCGCTGGTCTGGGTGGTGGATGCCCCGCGCGGCACCATCCGCAGCGTGGCGCTGTGGTCGCTGGCGCTGTTGCTGCTGGCCAGCCTGGCGGGGCTGGCGCTCAACATCGTGCCGACCTGGCTGGTCCAGCGTGGCGAGTACGGCAACGTGCAGATGCTGTCGTGGCTGCTGCGCGGCGGCCACTTCCTCATCGGCCTGGTCGATGCGCTGGGCACGGTGCTGCTGGTCTGGGCGATGACCCGCGCGCTGCGCAACCGCACCGCCCCGGCGGCCTGACCAGGCGACCCCGGTCACGGAACTGAACCGGCGCGGCAAAATCCGCGCCGGCCGCAGGCCCCGGGCATGAGAAAATACCCGCCTGATCCAGGCAGGACCTCCCCGGCGTGACCGAAAAAGTTGAAGCCCCGCGCGCGCTGAACGACGAGCTCAAGACCGTCATCCGCGATGCCTACGCCAAGCTGCAGGCCAACACCCCCGGCTTCAGCACGCGGCGTTCGCAGAGCCAGATGATCGGCGTGGTCTCGCGTGCGCTGTCGCAGAGCGGCGGGGTAGGGGTGGTCGAGGCGCCCACCGGCGTGGGTAAGAGCCTGGGCTACCTCACCGCCGGCGTGCCGATTGCGCTGGCCACCAAGAAAAAGCTGGTGATCAGCACCGGCACGGTGGCGCTGCAGTCGCAGCTGGTCGAGCGCGACATCCCGAACTTCCTCAAGGCCACCGGCCTGGAGGCGACCGTGGCGCTGGCCAAGGGCCGCACCCGCTACCTGTGCACGCGCAATGCCGCCGAGGCGCATGGCGACGGCGCGCAGGAAGGCATGTTCGAGGACGAACAGCCGCTGTTCGACCGCCCGCTGGCGCCGATCGAGATGGACCTGGCGCAGAAGCTGAGCAAGGACTTCGTCGAAGGCCGCTGGAACGGCGACCTGGACAACGCGCCGGACACCATCAGCCCCTCGCTGCGCTCGCGCATCACCACCCCGGCCTCCGGCTGTGCCGGGCGCAAGTGCGCCTACTCCGCCCAGTGCGCCGTGCTGCGCGCGCGCAACACCGTGCGCGACGCCCAGATCGTGGTCACCAATCACGCGTTGCTGCTGTCGGCCCTGTCCATTGGCGAAAGCGACAACGGCCAGCCGCTGATCGCCCCGCCCTCGGACATGCTGCTGGTGCTCGACGAAGGCCACCACATCGGCAACGTGGCCATCGACCAGGGCGCGGCCAGCCTGGCCCTGGATGAGATGGCCAAGCGCACCGGCCGCCTGCAGATCCTGATCGCCGCCGCCTACCGCGCGGTGGACAAGGACAAGCTGGGCAACCTGCTGCCGAACGAAGCCATCGACGTAGCCGCGCGGGTCAGCAAGCAACTGCGCGCGTTCCGCGACGTGATCGACCGCAGCTGGCAACCGGACCCGACCGCGCAGGAGCCGATGTGGCGCGCGCCGAACGGCCGCCTGCCGGACATCTGGATGGCCGACATCGAGGCCTTGGCCGATGACACCCGCGCGCTGTTCAACTGGGCCCACGCCGCACTGTCGCAGGTGGCCAAGGGCAAGCCTGAAGACGCCGCGCGCGAACGGCTGCAGCGCACGCTGGGCATGGCGCTGGAAATGATCGAACAGCAGCACAACCTGTGGACCGCCTGGCGCCGCGAAGACAAGGAAGGCCAGCCGCCGTTCGCGCGCTGGGTCACCCTGTCGCGCGATGGCGACCTGATCCTGCATGGCTCGCCGGTGTCGGCCGCCAACGTGCTGCGCAAGCTGCTGTGGGACGAGGTGGATTCGGTGGTGATGACCTCGGCCACGCTCACCGGCGGTGGCGATTTCCAGGCGCTGGCGATCGACAACGGCATTCCCAACGACGCCGAGATGGTCTCGCTGGCGTCCCCGTTCGACCTGCCCAACCAGGCCGAGCTGATCGTGCCCAACTTCCCGGTTACCCCGGACGACCGCGACCGGCATCCCAAGGAAGTGGCCAAGTATCTGGTCAAGGAACTGGACTGGAGCAAGGGCAGCATCGTGCTGTTCACCTCGCGCTGGAAGATGGAGAAGGTGGCCGAGCTGATGCCGGCCGCGCAGCGCAAGCAGGTGCTGGTGCAGGGCGAGACCGCCAAGCAGAAGATGATCGACGAGCACCTGCGGCGCACCTCGGCAGGCGAGGGCTCGGTGTTGTTCGGGCTGAACTCGTTCGGTGAAGGCCTGGACCTGCCCGGTGAAGCCTGCACCACGGTGGTGATCACCCAGGTACCGTTCGCGGTGCCGACCGATCCGCAGACCTCCACCTTGAGCGAATGGTTCGAAAGCCGTGGGTTGAACGCCTTCAACCTGATCGCCATCCCGCACGCGCTGCGCACGCTGACCCAGTTCGCTGGCCGCCTGATCCGCACCTCCACCGACACTGGCCGCGTCATCATCCTCGACTCGCGCCTGATCAGCCGCCGTTACGGCAAGCGCATCATCGATGCATTGCCGCCCTTCAAGCGGGTCATCGGCTGACGAGCACGCTCGACGCGCGACGCATGGCAAAGCCCATGCCGAACAGCAGCGAGAAGATCGTCACCGCCTTCATATCCACCAGCCACCCTTCCCGGTGCGCACCGCATGATCCAGCGCGGCACTCGGCAGCGCATCGATCAGCGGTTGGCGCGGGGGGACGCGGCGGGGCATCGACCAACGATGGCGGGGTGGCCCCATGGCGTAGCGCCACGCCATGCGTGGCTGCGTATCAACAGGCCCCAGTAGAGCCGGGCCCAGCCCGGCTGTCCAGCTACAGCTTGCCCAGATCCCGCACCGCACCCTTGTCCGCACTGGTCGCCAACAACGCATAGGCCTTGAGCGCCCCGGTCACCTTGCGCGGACGCGCCTCCCGTGGCGTCCACCCCAACGCATCCTGCTCCGCACGCCGCGTCGCCAAGGTAGCGGCATCCACCAGCACATCGATCCGCCGCGCCGGAATGTCGATCCGGATCCGGTCCCCATCGCGCACCAATCCAATCGTGCCGCCCGCCGCCGCTTCCGGTGACGCATGCCCGATCGACAGCCCGGACGTACCACCCGAGAACCGCCCGTCGGTCAGCAGGGCACACTGTTTGCCCAGTCCCTTCGATTTCAGGTAACTGGTCGGGTACAGCATCTCCTGCATGCCTGGCCCGCCGCGTGGGCCTTCATAGCGGATCACCACCACGTCGCCGGCCCGCACCTCATCGGCCAGGATGCCCTGCACCGCCGCATCCTGGCTCTCGAACACCCGCGCGGTGCCCTCGAAAACATGGATGGACTCATCCACGCCGGCGGTCTTCACCACACAGCCATCCTCGGCCAGGTTGCCGCGCAGCACCGCCAGCCCACCTTCGGCCGAGTACGCGTTCGCTACATCGCGGATGCACCCTTCAGCCCGGTCCAGGTCCAACGAGGGCCAACGCGTCGCCTGGCTGAAAGCTATCTGGGTGGGAATGCCGGCCGGGCCGGCACTGAAGAATTCATGCACGCCCGCATCATCCGTCACCGCCACATCCCAGCGCGCAATGGCATCGGCCAGGGTTCGGCTGTGCACGGTCGGCACATCGACATGCAGCAGCCCGCCGCGTGCCAGCGATCCCAGGATCGCGAACACGCCACCGGCGCGGTGCACATCCTCCATGTGGTACTTCGGCGTATTCGGCGCCACCTTGCACAGCTGCGGCACCCGTCGCGACAGTGCGTCGATGGCATGCAGGTCGAAGTCCACCTCCGCTTCCTGCGCGGCCGCCAGCAGATGCAGGATGGTGTTGGTGGAACCGCCCATGGCGATATCCAGCGTCATCGCATTCTCGAATGCCGCACGCGTGGCGATCCCGCGCGGCAGCGCGCTGGCATCTTCGCCGCCGTACCAGCGGTGGCACAGCTCCACCACCAGCCGACCGGCGCGGCGGAACAGCTGCTCGCGGTCGGCGTGCGTGGCCAGGGTCGACCCGTTGCCCGGCAGCGACAGCCCCAGCGCCTCGGTCAGGCAGTTCATCGAGTTGGCGGTGAACATGCCCGAGCACGAGCCGCAGGTCGGGCACGCACTGCGTTCGTATTCGGCGACCTTCTCATCGGACGCGCTGGCATCGGCGGCGATCACCATCGCATCCACCAGGTCCAGCTTGTGCTCGGCCAGCCGGGTCTTGCCCGCCTCCATCGGTCCACCGGAGACGAATACCACCGGGATGTTCAGCCGCAGCGCGGCCATCAGCATGCCGGGGGTGATCTTGTCGCAGTTGGAAATGCACACCAGCGCATCGGCGCAGTGCGCGTTGACCATGTACTCCACCGAGTCGGCGATGATCTCGCGGCTGGGCAGCGAATACAGCATGCCGTCGTGGCCCATGGCGATGCCGTCGTCCACCGCGATGGTGTTGAACTCCTTGGCCACCCCGCCGACCTGTTCGATCTCGCGCGCCACCAGTTGGCCCAGGTCCTTGAGGTGCACGTGGCCGGGCACGAACTGGGTAAATGAATTGGCGATGGCGATGATCGGCTTGTGGAAGTCCGCATCGGTCATGCCGGTGGCGCGCCACAGGGCGCGGGCGCCGGCCATGTTGCGGCCGGCGGTGGAGGTACGGGAGCGGTATTCAGGCATGGGGCTGGCAGGATCTGGCGGGCCGTGGGGGCGCGTTGCCACTCGATTCTGCCCAAAAATTCCGGTTGCTGTTGCAACCGTCGGGATCGACGTTCCTGAAACGCCGTTCATCTTTTTCACGTTGCCGGTTTTGGTTGTTGGCGGGGATCAGGCATGATTGAGGCGATAACCGTACACGGGGGGCATGCCGCCATGAAACGTTCCAGGACCACCGCACTGCTGCTGATGAGCGCTGCGCCGCTGCTGTTTACTGCCTGCTCGAAGCAGGAAGGCGTACAGACGCAGGAGGGGCTGTACACCTCGGTGGAAGCCTGTACCGAAGCCACCGGCGACCCTTCCAGCTGCCGTACCGCCTTTGCCGAGGCGCAGAAGCAGTCCGCCGACGCGGCCCCGAAGTACGCCTCGCGTGCCGAATGCGAAGCTGACTACAACGCCGAGCAGTGCGTGGAACAGAAGACCTCTACCGGCCATTCGTTCATCGGTCCGATGATGATGGGCTTCTTCATGTCGCAGATGCTCGGCAACCGTGGCGCCGGTCTGGCGCAGGCCCCGGCGGCCAGCCCGGCCTACCAGGACAAGGCCAAGGGATGGGCGCGCCCGGCCCCGGGCGGCAGCGGCGGCCTGAACACCGCCAGCGGCATCGGCGCCGGCAAGGCCGGCCTCGCCCCGGTCAATGCCACCCCGAACCGCGCCGTCACCGCCAGCCGCGGCGGCTTCGGCAACACCAGCAGCAGCCGCAGCAGCTACGGCGGCTGATCGAATGAAGCGTGTGCGTATCGACGAGCGCAGCCAATGGCGCGCTCGTGCGGCCGCATCCGGCTTCCGCTTCCACACCATCGACGGCCTGCCGTACTGGGATGAAACCGCGTACTACGCGTTCACTCTGCGCCAGATCGAAAACGACATCGAAGATCCCAGCGCGCAGCTGCATGCGATGGCCATGGACCTGGTTGACGAGGTGGTGCGCAGCGAGCAGCTGATGGACCAGCTGGCCATTCCGCCGGCGTTCCGCGACTGGATCGCCGACAGCTGGCGCCGGCGCGAGCCGCACTTGTATGGCCGCCTGGATTTCGCTTATGACGGTACGGGTCCGGCCAAGCTTTACGAGCTCAATTACGACACCCCGACGTCGTTGTTCGAGGCGTCGTTCTTCCAATGGCAGTGGCTGGAAGACCAGCGCAACCAGAACCGCCTGCCGCCGCACGCCGACCAGTTCAACGCCATCCACGAGGCGCTGGTGGAGCGGTTCGCGGCGTTGAGCGCGCAATTGCCCCCGCCGATGTATTTCAGCGCCGTGGGCGCCTCGGAAGAAGACCAGGGCACCGTGGACTATCTGCGCGACTGCGCGGCACAGGCCGGGCTGCGGGGCGAAGCGATCGCGATCGAAGACATCGGTCTGTCCGAGGACGGGCGGTTCACCGCGCTGGACGATACGGTGATCGGCAGCCTGTTCAAGCTTTACCCGCTGGAAGACCTGATGACCGAATCGTTCGGGCAGGCGCTGCCCGGCTCGGGCGTGCAGCTGCTGGAACCGGCGTGGAAGGCTATCCTGAGCAACAAAGGCGTGCTGCCGCTGCTGTGGCAGCGCCACCGTGGGCACCCGAACCTGCTGGCGGCCGAGTTCGATGACGGCAGCGCGCTGCCGGCCGGTTGGGTGCGCAAGCCACTGTTCTCGCGCGAAGGCGCCAACGTGGCCATGCACCTGGCCGATGGCAGCTGGCAGGAAAGCGAAGGCCCGTACACCGGCCCGGCGATCCGCCAGGCCGCGCACCCGCTCACCGCGTTCGATGGCGGCTACCCGCTGATCGGCAGCTGGGTGGTGGGCGACCAGGCCTGCGGCATGGGCATCCGCGAAGACAACAGCCGCATCACCCGCGACAGCGCCCGCTTCGTGCCGCACGCGATCATCGACGAAGCGCCCACGCGCATCTACGTCTGATGGGTTACCGGCGTCACGACCAACGGTCGTGACCTACCGGCGAAGCGGCGACCGCACCGACGAAGCGGTGACCGGACCGACGAAGCGGCGACCGGACCGGCGATGCGGTGACCGGACCGACGAAGCGGTGACCGGACCGGCGATGCGGTGACCGGATCGGCGGTGTGGCGACCGGACCGGGGCTGCGGCCGCCATGGCTGTCTGCCGGCCGGTAGGTATCGACCGTTGGTCGATACGTTCCTACAGCAACCCGTCACGCTTGACGGCGAGGTAACGCTCCACCAGCGCCCCGGGCAACGCGTCCGCCGTCACGTCCAGCACCATCACCCGATGGCTGCGCAGCGCGTCATGCGCGTCATTGCGCTGCTGCAGGTAGCGCGCGATGGCACCGGCCTGGGTCGCATCCTGCAGCGTTTCCACCTCCTGCTGCAATGCCACGTCCAGCTCCCGCTCGCGCAGGCTGGCCACGCACACCAGATGCTGGCGCTGCAGCAGGCGCACCGCCACCAGCAGGTCCTCGATATCCTCATCGCGTACGTTGGTGACCAGCATCACCAGCGAACGCCGGCGCTGGCGCAGGCTCAGCTCGGTGGCGGCGGCCAGGTAATCGGTAGCCACCGGTTGCGCCTGCAGGTCGTAGCTGGTGCGCAGCAGCGCATCGATGGTCCCCATGCCGCGCTGCGGCGCCACCCAGCGGCTCTCGCCACCGGTGGCGAACAGGCCGACGCCGTCGCCCTGGCGCAACGCCAGGTAGGACACCACCAGCGCCGCATTGAGCACGTGGTCGAAGTGCGACAGCCCGCCTTCGCTGGCCATCATGCGCCGGCCGGTATCGATCATCAGCACCAGCTGCTGGTTCTTTTCATCCTGGTACTCACGCGAGATCAGCTTGCGCGCGCGCGAGGTGGCCTTCCAGTCGATCTGGCGCAGGCTGTCGCCGATACGGTATTCGCGCATCTGGTGGAAATCGGTGCCCTCGCCACGGCGGCGCTTGAGGTGAGCGCCGACCAGGCGCGAGGCCTGTTCGGCACTGAACAGCGCGAAGCGGGTGAGCGGCGCGAAGTTGGGATACACCCGCACCGTCAACGCCGGCGGCAGCAGCCGTCGCTGCCGCCACAACCGCCACGGCGCGTGCACGCGCAGGTGCACGCCGTCGAATGCAAAGCGCCCGCGCGCGGTGGGTGTCAGCGTGTACTCGATGCTGCTGGCCACCAGCGGCTTGAGCGTCAACGCCCGCGGCAGGCCCTGCATCGCCCAGGCGCCCGGAACGAGATCGAACACGTCCACGCGCTGGCGGCGGCTGGATTCCAGCCGCAGCGTCGTGCGCCGCTCCACGTTCAATGCCAGCGCTTCAGGCAGCTCGCGCTGCACGGTAGGCGAGGGCTGCGCGCGCAGCCGCAGCAGGTCCACCAGCGCCAGCAGTGCAATGGACGCCGCCGTGGCCTGCCAGGCCCACAGCGGCAGCAGGCCGAATGCCACCGGCAGGCCCAGCAGTCCCCAGCCGACCAGCAACGCCAGCAGCAGCGGGGCAGGCCTCACTTGCGCGGTGCCTCCACCTTGGCCAGCAATGCCGTCAATGCATCGTCGGCCGACTGGCCTTCGATCTGCAGTTCCGGGGCCAGCGCGATGCGGTGGCGCAATGCCGGGCGGGCGATCTCGCGCACGTCATCGGGCGTGACGAAGTCGCGCCCGGCCAGCACCGCCTGCGCGCGCGCGGCCCGCACCAGCGCGATGCTGCCGCGTGGCCCGGCGCCCAGCGCGATGCCGGGGAAATGACGTGTGGCGGCGACGATGCGTACCGCGTAGTCCACCACTTCCGGGTCCACCGTAATCGCGGCGGTGGCCTGCTGCAGCGCGATCACCTCGGCGGCGTTGAGTACGCGCGGCACCTGCGACAGGTCGAAATCGGACGCGCTGCGCCCGGTGGTGATCGCATCCACCATGCGCTTCTCGTCTTCCAGCGCCGGGTAATCGATGATCACCTTGAGCAGGAAGCGGTCCAGCTGCGCTTCGGGCAACGGGTAGGTGCCTTCCTGTTCCACCGGGTTCTGCGTGGCCAGGGCCAGGAACGGCGGGTTGAGCACGAAGGCCTTGCCCTCGATGGTGACCTGGCCTTCCTGCATCACTTCCAGCAGCGCCGATTGGGTCTTGGCCGGGGCGCGGTTGATTTCGTCGGCCAACAGCAGGTTGGTGAAGACCGGTCCCCTGCGGATCTTGAAGCTTTCCGATTTCGGGTCGTATACCGCATGGCCGCTAACGTCGCTGGGCATCAGGTCGGGGGTGAACTGCACGCGCCCGTAGTCCAGCTCCAGTGCCTGTGCCAATGCGCGCACCAGCAGGGTCTTGCCCAGCCCGGGAACGCCTTCGATCAGCACATGGCCACCGGCCAGCAGCGCGATCAGGATCTGGTCCAGCACCTCGGGCTGGCCGATGAAGGCGCGTCCCACTGCGTCGCGCACGGCATCGACGCGTTCGACCAGGCGCTGGCCGGTCAGCGCGGGCGGGGACAACGGCGGCGGAGCGGTGGGCTCGGTCATAGCAGGTTTCTCATCTGGATCAGCAGTCGGATGCGGTCACGCAGGGCCGCGACATCCTTCGATGCCGGCACCTGCAGGGCGGTCTGGACGCGCGAATGCGGCCAGTGCAGCAAGGTGGCGATGGCGTGCACCTGGGCGTCGCCGCTGAGTGCGGCGGCCGTGGGTGCACGACGCCGCAGGCGCGCCAGGAACGCGCGGCGCACGGCGTCGTACAGCAGGGGCGCTTTGCCGAAGCGCAGCAGGTGCTCGCCACTGGCGCGCACGTGTTCCAGCAGCGAGCGGCGCTCGACCGCCGGCGCCGGCAGCAGGCTGCCCAGGCGCTGCGCGCGCAGCCACAGCCAGCCCAGCAGCGCCAGCAGCAGCGGCACCCAGACCGGCCAGCCCTGGTAGAAGATGCGCGACCACAGCGTGGGCGGGCGCGAGCCGTAGACCAGCCACACGGCGCCCTCGCCGTAGTTCGGGTCGAGTACGTAGCGGGCGAGGTCGCGGTGGGCGATGTCGTGCAGGCCATCGGCCAGGCTGCCCTCGGGGTCGCTGGCATCGAACGCGCGCGGGGTGCCTTTGAGGAACTCCATGTCCGCCAGCACATCCACGCTGCCGTCGCCCTTGCGCAGCCTCGCCCACACCAGGCCATCGTCATCGCCCCATTCGCGCGCCAGCACGACGCCCTCGGGCACGTCCACGCCGAAGCGGCGGCTGCGGCAGAACTCGACGTGGCCCGGGTCATCGACCACGTGGAAGCCCTTGCAGCCGCTGTCGTAGTACGCGCTGTCCACGCCCAGGGCGTCCAGCAGCGGGCCCTGCGGCGCGTCCTCGTCCTGCGACACCGGCGGGGTGCGCACCAGCAGGTGGCCACCCTGGCCCACCCACTCGAGCAGGGCCCGCGCGCTGGGCGCGGGTACGTCGGCGCTGTCCTGCAGCAGCACCACGGTGTCGCGTGGCGTGAGCTGCATGCGCGGCAGGTCGATGCGCGGGCTGGAATGCACGGTGATGCCATCGGCGCGCAGCGCCTGGCCCAGTACGTACAGCGGGTTGTAGCTGGCCTCGCCCTGCGCCGGGAGGTGTTCGGTGCGGGTGATTTTCTCGTGCGTGCGCAGGAACATGATCGACACGGGCACGCCGAGCAACAGGATCACGCCCAGCACCAGCAGCCAGCGCAGCCGGGCGCTCATGCGCGCCACCGGAACTGCGACTGCAACGTACTCGCCAGCGCCTCGAAGTCCGCCGGTTCGGGCAGTCGGCCGGCGTAGGCCGCGTACTGCCAGACCTGCACCACGCGCGCGAACAGGCGGCGGTCGGCCTCCTCGGGCATGCGCCGCGACGCGCGCAGGCACTGCGCCTCGGTCGCGCCCGGGGGCAGCACCACCTCGGCGCGCTCGCTCATCGACTCCACGCTGGCGCGGTACAGCAGGGCCAGCGCCTGTCGCGGCCGACCCTCCTGCCACAGTGCACGCGCGCGCGCGGCCGGGTCCGGCGGGATCACCTCGGGCAGCGTGACGGTCTCTTCCAGCACCGTTCCGGGCGTCTCGCGCCTGCGGGTGCCGCCGCCACGCAGCCAGCGCAGCCACCACGGCGCGGTCACCGCCAACAGCAGCACCAACAGGCCGACCAGGCCCCACAGCAGCCACTCGGCGATCTGCGCGGGCAGCCGCGGCCCCTTCGCGAACGGGGTGGCGTCGTCGTCCCTGGCGCGCTCCTTCCGTTTTTTTTCCGCCTCGTCCTGCGTACGCTCCCAACGACTCACCTGGCGCGTGGGCGTCACCAGCGGATCCTCATAGGCGCGCTGCACGGCCTGGCGGAAACCTGCGGTGTCCGGTGTTCCGCCAAAGATCACGGCGCCGGTGTTGGACGGATCGTCGGCCGGTACCACGTCCTCGCCGTCGTCCTCGTCCTCGTCTGCGTCGCTGGTGTCTGCATCCACGTCGTCCGGTGCCACGGACTGCGGCGCCGCGGCCGGTGCCTGCGCGTGCACGGTGCCCATCGGCCAGCACAGCACCAGCGCCATCACCAGCAGCGGTGCCGCCTGCTGCAGGCGGTCGCGCAGGCGACGGAAGGCGATCTCCACGTCCCAGGCTTCCATCTCGGTGCGGCGGTTGAGGTACAGCGCGAACCCGGCACCGGCATGGAACGGTCCGATCAGCGTCGCGGCCAGCCAGAACAGCGCATTGACGCCCAGCCGTGCCCACGCCGGCATGTCCTGGCGCACCATCTCCCACGCCGCGCGCCAGGAATCGGAGAGCAGTTCCAGCGGCAAGAACAGGAAGACCGCGGCGATGCACCCGCTGACGATCACCAGTTCGAACATCAGGCACGTGAACGTCAGCAGCACTGCGTGGCCGAACGTGCCACCGAGCACGGCGCGGCGGCGCACGCTGCGTTGCGCGGCATCGCTGCCCTCAAGCAGGTTCACCGGCAGCAGCAGCGAGCGGAAGGGACTGAAGCGGCGCCAGCCCAGGTAACCCCAGAAGCCGCTCCAGCCCCACTGACGCTGTGCGCGCAGGGTATGCAGCGGGCGCGGTTCGTCGCCGAACACGCCGCGCGATATCACATACAGCGCGATCCGGTCGCTGACCGGCTTGAGCCACCACATCAGCAGCCAGGCCCAGCCGAACGCATCGGCCCACCACGCGGCCGCATTGATGACCACGAACAGCGGCAGCGACACGGCGATGACCGGCAGCCAGATGGCGCGCGCATGGCGGCGCACCAGGGCGGTGCCCAGTTCCATGGCTTCCCATTCCGAGCGGGCGCGCAGGGTGACGTTGAGCTGGTCAATCCGCATGACCGCTCCCGCGCCCGCCGCGCCACAGCCACACGAATACCGTTGTCCACAGCACCGCAGCCACGCTGTATTTGCCCCAGGCCGGCACGGCGGCGATGGAGGACCAGAAGGCTTCAATGAAGGCGGCGATCAGCAGCATGGCGGCAATGCCCACGCAGAGCTTTGCGCCGATCACCCCGCCTTCGACCAGCGCATCGATGCGCCGCCGCCGGCCGGGCGCCAGCAGTTTCATCCCCAGTTGCAACCCGGCGCCACCGGCGATGACGATCGCGGTCAGCTCGAACGCGCCATGCCCGGCCACGAAGCGCCAGAACGGGTCGCCGTGGCCGATGTGCTGCAGGTGTCCGGCCGCCGCGCCGATGGTGAGCCCGTTGAACAACAGCACCAGCACGGTGCCCAGCCCGGCCAGCAGGCCGCTGGCGAAGGTGCGCAGGCCGATGCTGATGTTGTTCATGATGTAGTAGCCGAACATCATCCAGTCGGTGCCGCTGTCGCGTCCGAGGTGGGGCGCGGCCGGGTCGTACATGCGCTCCATCGACGCGATCTGCGCGTTGTCCATCAGCAGGTGGACCAGCTCCGGCCGCCACTGGATCAGCGCGAAGCTGCCCACCAGCGGAATGACGAACAGGGCAGTCGCCACCCACATGCTGCGCGCCTGGCCACGCACCAGCGACGGAAAGTCGGCCAGCAGGAATTCCAGTGCGCGGCGCCAGCGCGGCGGCGCGGTGCGGTACAGCAGGCCATGGCCCCGCTGCATCAGCTGTTGCAGGTGCGCCACCAGCTGCGGGCTGTAGCCGCGCCTGCGCGCCAGCGCCAGCTGCTGGCACAGCCGCCGGTAGCGCTGCGGAAAATCCTCATCGTTGAGCGTGTCCGGGTCCGGGCGCTGCCGTGCCTGCCGCGCACGGTCGCCGCGCAGCGCGAACCAGCGCTCCAGTGCCTGCCATTCCGCCTGGTAGCGGGCGACGAACTGCTCCTGCCTCATCGACGTCCCAGCAGCCAGTTGGCCATGGCATACAAGCGCAGCACCCCGACCTGGCCGTGGCCGCCGCTGATCGGCGCGGCCACCGCGGCCAGCTCCTGCTGGCGCGGGCCGGACAGGCGCGGTGCGCGTTCGGCGAAGGCGATGATGGCCGCCTGTTCGGCTGGCTGCAGCGGCTGCGGCGGGGCCAGCACGGTGTCGATGGCCACGCTGGCCGCGTGCGGACGCGCCCGGTCGTGGACCACCACGGTGCCGGCCACCAGATCGCCCAGGCGGCGGCCGTTGCGGTCGAACAGGCTCGAGAGCAGGCCCAGCGCATAGGCGAACGGCAACATGTCCACGGTGCGCAGCAGGTTGCGGGTGATGGCCGCCATCCACCCGATCGGCGCGCCGTCCTGGGCCACCACGCGCAGGCCCAGCGCGCGCTTGCCCAAGGTGCGTCCCCAGCACGCTTCCTGCACGATGGTGTAGGCCCACATCGACAGGAACATCAGACCCAGGTACAGGCCCTGGCCGAACTGGCCCAGCACGGCCAGAGGAATGCTGAGCAGCATCAGGGCCGCCACGCGGATGACGAAATCGATCACCCAGGCCAGTGCCCGTGGCACCGGCCCGGCGGCGGGCAGGTGCAGTGGCACGCCTTCGGGCGTGATCACTTCACGGTAGGTATCCAGCATGGGTGCGCTCATGCGCGCACGTCGCTCCGGACGGCTGCCAACGGCATGCGGTTCTCGACTGCTTCCTGGGTCGGGTGTCGACTGTACCGCGTGCCGATCACATTCCCAAATACTTGTCCTTCAACCGCACATAGTGGTCGGCCGAATAGTGCAGCGATTCGATCTCCTGTGCGCTCAGGCTGCGCACCGGTCGCGCGGGGTTGCCCACCCACAGTTCGCCCTCGCCGACCACCTTGCCCGGCCCGACCACCGCACCGGCCCCGACGAAGCTGTTCCGGCTGACGGTGGCGCCGTCCAGGATGCAGGCCCCCATGCCGATCAGGCTGTACTCGCCGATCGCGCAGGCATGGATGATGGTGCCGTGGCCCACGGTGACGCCTTCGCCGATCAGGGTCGGGTAGCCGCCCTTGTTGTAGGGGCTGTGGTGGCTGACATGGATGATGGTGCCGTCCTGGATGTTGCTCCGCGCACCGATCCGCACATGGTTGACGTCGCCACGGATCACCGTGCCGGGCCACACCGAGACGTCATCGCCCAGCACCACGTCACCGATGATGGTGCAGGCCGGGTCGATCCAGGCGCGCTCGCCAACGACGGGAAAGGTATCGAGGAAAGGACGAAGGGGGGACATGGTGGCGCTCCACAAGGCAGGCCACCATGATACCGCCGTGGTTACGCCACCCGGCTGCGCCGGGCGCGTTCCAGGTGCACCAGCAGCAGCGAGATCGCCGCCGGGGTCATGCCCGGAATGCGCTGGGCCTGGCCGATGGTCTGCGGGCGCACCCGCTCCAGCTTCTGCTGCACTTCGGCCGACAGCCCGCGCACGCTGGCGTAATCGAACGCCGCATCGATGGCGGTGTTCTCATGGCGCTGCTGGCGTTCGATCTCCTCGCGCTGGCGGTCCAGGTAGCCGGCGTACTTCACCCCGATCTCGACCTGCTCGGCCACCTTCGCATCCGCCACGCCCGGGCCCAGCGACGGCACCTGCATGAGCTTGGCGTAGTCCAGCTCCGGGCGCTTGATCAGGTCCAGCACGTTGGTTTCGCGGCTGACCGCCACGCCCAGCGTGGCGTCCACTTCGCGGCCCAGCGCATTGGCCGGGGTGGCCCACAGCGCACGCAGGCGCGCCGACTCCTGCGCCACCGCCTCCTGCTTGGCCTGGAACGCGGCCCAGCGGCGGTCGTCGACCACGCCCAGCGTGCGGCCGACGGCGGTCAGGCGCACGTCGGCATTGTCTTCGCGCAGCTGCAGCCGGTACTCGGCGCGGCTGGTGAACATGCGGTACGGCTCGGTGGTGCCGTGGGTGATCAGGTCGTCCACCAGCACGCCCAGGTAGGCCTCGTCGCGGCGCGGGCACCAGCCCGCCTCGTCGCGCACGCGGCGGGCGGCGTTGAGGCCGGCCAGCAGGCCCTGCGCGGCGGCCTCTTCATAGCCGGTGGTGCCATTGATCTGCCCGGCGAAGAACAGACCCGATACGGCCTTGGTTTCCAACGTGTTGTTCAGGCCGCGCGGGTCGAAGAAGTCGTATTCGATGGCGTAGCCCGGCCGGGTGATATGCGCGTTCTCGAAACCCCGGATGCTGCGCACCAGCGCCAGCTGCACATCGAACGGCAGCGAGGTGGAAATGCCGTTGGGGTAGATCTCCACCACGTCCAGCCCTTCGGGCTCGACGAAGATCTGGTGGCTGGCCTTCTCGGCGAAGCGCACGACCTTGTCTTCGATGGACGGGCAGTAACGCGGACCAATGCCTTCGATCTGGCCGCTGTACAGCGGCGAGCGGTGCAGGGCGCTGCGGATGATCTCGTGGGTGTGTTCGCTGGTGTGGGTGATCCAGCAGCTCACCTGCTGCGGGTGCTCGTCCACGCTGCCCAGGAAGGACATCACCGGGCGCGGGTCGTCGCCGGGCTGCTCCTCCATCACGCTGTAATCCAGCGAACGGCCGTCGATGCGCGGCGGGGTGCCGGTCTTGAGCCGGTCGATCGCGAACGGGCGTTCGCGCAGGCGCGCGGCCAGCGTGGTGGCCGGCGGGTCGCCCATGCGGCCGGCGGCGTACTGGGTCTGGCCGACGTGGATCTTGCCGGCCAGGAAGGTGCCGGCGGTAAGCACCACGGCCGGGGCGTTGAACTGCAGCCCGGTCTGGGTGATCACGCCACGCACGGCGTCACCTTCGATGACCAGATCATCCACGGCGGCCTGGAACACGGTCAGGTTCGGCTGCGCTTCGACCATGCCGCGGATCGCCATCCGGTACAGGTTGCGGTCGGCCTGGCAGCGGGTCGCGCGCACCGCCGGACCCTTGGAGGCATTGAGCGTGCGCCATTGGATGCCGGCGCGGTCGGCGGCATGCGCCATGGCACCGCCCAGCGCGTCGATCTCCTTGACCAGGTGGCCCTTGCCGATCCCGCCGATGGCCGGGTTGCAGCTCATCGCGCCAATGGTTTCCACGTTGTGGGTCAGCAGCAGGGTGCGCACCCCACTGCGGGCGGCCGCCAGCGCGGCTTCGGTACCGGCATGGCCGCCGCCGATCACGATGACGTCGTAGCCGTAGAAAGAATCGGTCATGGAGGGCTCTGGGCAGGGCCGCGGCGGCCCGGATCCGCCCTGGGGCAGGGCGCGGGGGATAATTTTAGCGCTGTTCGCCCCGATTCCCTGAATGGGGGCCTGCAAAAAAAAAGTGCAACGAACCCTCAAGTTGGCACGTTATCTGCAGATAACCCAATAGCACCCAGGATGGCAGGCGCCGTCAGGCGCTACGGATCGGAATTGGAACAGGGGCCGATCCATGTGCATCCCGGGGAAGCAGAGGGGCCGGCAGTCGGGGGACTGCCGGCCCTGTTTTTTTGGCCGCGCCTGCGCCCGCAAACAAAAGGCCCCGCCATTGGCGGGGCCTTCTGCTTCAGAGGTGCCGACATCCGACAGGGCCGGAACAGGGGGGATCCAGATGTTCCTGTCGGATATCGACGTAGAGCTCAATGTGACGCCCGTTGTCGTTTTTGTCACTTTTCGACCGAGGCCGTCACTGCCTGCGTAGATTGAACCGGCGAGCGGGTGAAAATCAAGCGGTCTCAATTCTCATTTGTGCGCTGGTTCAACTTATTCATGTTCCGCCAGGGCGAACCGGTGGTGCGCTGCGGGGGCGGACTGGGCCGGGACTGCGGCGCACTGGCCGGCCGGGGCGGCCGGGCCTGCTGCGGCGGGCGGTCCGCACGCGGCGGACGACCCAGCGAGTCCATGTTCCGCCACGGCGAGCCGCCGTTGTACGGCGGGCGCGGACGGTCCGGCGGACGCACCTGCCCACCGTTGCCATTGCCGGGGCGCGGCGGTGGGCGATGGTTGTGCGGCGGGCGGTGGTTCGGGTACGGGCGATAGTTGGGATACGGGCGATAGACCGGATAGCCGCCGTAACCGCCGTAACCGTAATAGCCGCCACCGTAATAGCCGCTGCCGTAGCCGTAGGGGTAGCCAGCCGGGTAGCGATACTCCACCGACGGCGCACCGTGGTAGTAGCCGCTGCCACCGCCGCCACCGCCGACGTAGTCGTAAGTCGCGCAGCCAGACAGGGCCAACAGCAGCCCACTGGCGAAGATCAGGCGCGTTTTCATGGTCAGGGTCCCCCCAAGGGTAGGATGCCAGCTTCAGGCCGACGCATTGAATCGGCCCTTAACTCCGCGCCATCCGGATGAACGGTTGCCGTCGTGTGCACTACGTTGCCGGCGGTACACATTGGAGGCTTACGTTAATCTTGTGTCATGACCGATTCATCCTTGCCCTGCGTCGATGACCTGCTGGCCGCGGCTGCGCGGATCGCGCCGCATGCAAGCGTGACCCCGGTGCTGCAGTCCGGCACCCTGGATGCAGTCAGCGGGGCTCGACTTGCCTTCAAGGCCGAGCACCTGCAGCGCGGGGGCGCCTTCAAGTTCCGCGGTGCCTGCAACGCGGTCTGGGCACTGCCCGAAGCGGTGGCCGCACGCGGTGTGGTCACCCATTCCTCCGGCAACCACGGCGCCGCGCTGGCGCTGGCCGCGCGTACCCGCGGCATTGCCTGCCATGTGGTGGTGCCCGATGGCGCGGTGGCGGCCAAGCTGGCCAACATCCAGCGTCACGGGGCCACCCTGTGGCGCTGTGCGCCGACCATTGCCGCGCGTGAGGCGATGTGCGCCCAGGTCGAGGCGGACACCGGCGCTGCCCTGGTGCATCCGTATGCCGATGCGCGGGTCATCGCCGGCCAGGGTACCGCTGCGCTTGAGCTGATCGGCAGCCACGGCCGCTTCGACACCCTGGTGGTGCCGGTGGGCGGTGGCGGGCTGGCGGCCGGGACCCGGCTGGCCTTGCAGGCGGCCGCCCCGGACACCGCGCTGGTGCTGGCCGAACCGGCGGGCGCGGCCGATACCGCGCGTTCGCTGGCGGCCGGCGCGCTGCGCCTGGATTTCACCCCGGACACGATCTGCGACGGCCTGCGCGGCACACTGGGCGCGCCCAACTTCGCCTTGCTGCACGGCGCGGCCGAAGTGATCGTGGTGGATGATGCCGCCACCATGGCGGCCATGCGCCTGCTCTGGCAGGTGCTCAAGCAGGTGGTGGAGCCGTCCTCGGCCATCGCGCTGGCCGCGATCCTGGCGCAGCCGGCGCGGTTCGCCGGGCAGCGGGTCGGGGTACTGCTGTCGGGGGGCAACGTGGACCTGGACGCGCTGCCTTGGGCGGTGGCATGAGCGCGCGCCACCGGGTCGGGCTGGCGGGGTGGTTGTGGCGGCTGTGCCTGCTGCTGGCGGCGTGGTTGCTGTGCGTGACCGCGTGGATCGTCTGGGTTGGCGAACGTGACCAGGCGGCGCAGGCCGACGCGATCATCGTGCTCGGTGCGGCTGCCTACGACGCCAAGCCGTCGCCGGTGTTCGAAGAGCGCATCCGCCATGGCTTGGACCTGTACCACCGGGGCTACGCACCGCTGCTGATCTTCACCGGTGGCTATGGCGGCAGCGGCGCACGTTTCTCGGAATCCCAGGTGGCGCGCCGCTATGCGGTGAAGCAGGGCGTGCCGGAAAGCGCGATCCTGATCGAAACCGCCTCGCGCACCACGCGCCAGAACCTGGTGGAAGCGCGCCGGCTGATGGACCAGCGCAAGCTGCACCGGGTGATCATCGTCAGCGACCCGCTGCACATGGCGCGCGCGCTGCGCCTGTCGCGCGAACTGGGCATCGATGCGCTGGCATCGTCAACGCCGAGTACGCGCTTCCGCAGCTTCCACACCAGCTGGAAATTCCTGGCGCAGGAAATCTATTTCTTCCACCGGGACATGTTCCCGTCCGCGAACGGTTCCTGATCCGGCGCAGCCACGCAGGGCGTGGCCCTGCGCCATCGTAGCGACACGCCATGCGTGTCCCACGGAAACCCTGCCAGGACGTCAGCCTGTCAGGGGGTCCTGCGTCGGATCGGAATCGCCGACACCGGCACCGTGGCCACGTCGTGGCCGTGTTCGCGCACCGGCGCACCGGCCTCCGGTGCCCAGGCGTGCGCGTAGATCACTTCCCAGCTGCTGGGCAGGGTGCCGTCCTCGCGGCGCAACGGCTCATAGGCCGCGCGCGCGGCGGCAAACCGCCCACGCCCGGTGAGGGTGTGGCGGCGGTCCTGGCGTGCATTGGTGGCGCCGATCGCGCGCAGCTCGCGCATCAGCGCATCCATGTCGCGGTAGGTCAGGGTGAACAGGTCGCGGTCCAGCACCGGATCGCGGAAGCCGGACATCATCAGCGCGTCGCCGAACTGGGCGATGGGCGGGAAGCGGCTCACATGCGGCGTGTCGTCGGCACTGGCGAAGGCATCGCGCAGTTCGATCAGCGTCTCCGGCCCGAACGTGGAGCAGACCAGCAGCCCGCCCGGCCTGAGCGCGCGGCGGAAGCCGGCGAACACCGCCGGCAGGTCGTCCACCCATTGCAGGCACAGGTTGCTGTAGATCACGTCCACGCTCTGGTCCAGCAGCGGCAGCGCGCGCGCATCGCCACACACGCGCGCGAACGGCTTCCACCAGCCGGCCTGCTTCTTCGACTCCCGCAGCATCGGTTCGGCCATGTCCAGCGCAATCACCTGCGCCTTCGGCCAGCGCTTCTTCATCGCCGCGCTGGCATGCCCGGTGCCGCTGCCCACGTCCAGCACCACCTCCGGCTGCCGCGCCTCCAGGTAATCCAGCGATTCAAGCAGGCGCTTTTCTACCTCGCGCTGCAGGGCCGCGGCGGCGTCGTAACTGCGGGCGGCACGCGAGAACGCGCGACGGACATGCTGGGGATCGAAATCGGTGGTCATGCAGGGCTCACTACGTCCAACAAACGGTAGCGCACGACCGTGGGTCGTGCGGCGGAACTCAGAAGGTGCCCGGATAGGCCCCGCCATCGATCAGCAGGTTCTGCCCGGTGATGTAGCCGGCGTGCGCGCTGCACAGGAACGCGCAGGCCGCGCCGAACTCATCGGCCGTGCCGAAGCGACCGGCGGGAATATGCGTGCGTTTGCGTTCGGCGATCTGCCCGGCGTCCACGCCCTGCTGCTGGGCCATGTAGGCGAAATTGCCACGCAGGCGGTCGGTATCGAACTGTCCGGGCAGCAGGTTGTTGATGGTGACGTTGCTGGCCACGGTGCGGCGCGCCAGCCCGGCCACGAAGCCGGTCAGTCCCGAGCGCGCGCCATTGGACAGGCCGAGGATGTCGATGGGCGCCTTCACCGACGAGGAGGTGATGTTGACCACGCGGCCGAAGCCGCGCCCGATCATGCCGTCCACGGTGGCGCGGATCAGCGCGATCGGCGCCAGCATGTTCGCGTCCAGCGCGGCGATCCAGTCCTCGCGCTCGAACTGGCGGAAGTCGCCGGCCGGCGGGCCGCCCGCGTTGTTGACCAGGATGTCCACCTGCGGGCAGGCGGCCAGCGCGGCGGCGCGGCCGGCGTCGGTGGTGACGTCGGCCACCACGGTGACCACCTTGCCCGCGCCGGGCAGCGCCTGCAGGTCCCGCCCGGCCTGGGCCAGCGCCTGTTCGCCACGCGCGGCGATCACCACGTTCACGCCCTCGCGCGCCAGCGCGCGGGCGCATCCCAGCCCCAGCCCTTTGCTGGCAGCGCAGACAAGGGCCCAGCGGCCGGCGATTCCAAGGTCCATGGGGTCAGTTCCGTGAGATGCAGGCGTACATGATCGGCGAAGGACGGGCGTGACGGGTCAAGGCAGGGCGGCAACAAACTGTTGCAGCTGCGCCGCCACCTCGTCGGTATGGCCCAGGAACGGGGCGTGTCCGCCGTGGGCAACCACATGCACCATGGAACGGGGAGCCAGCGCGGCAGCGGCCTGCATGCCACGCGCCGACACCAGCCGGTCGCGCTGCCCGGCCAGCCACAGGCTGGGGATGGGCAGGTGCGGCAGGGCGCCGCGCAGGTCGGTGCTTTCCAGCAGGCCAAGGCCTTCCTGCAGTGCGCGCGCTGCCGGTTCGCCGCGTTCCACCAGCGTCGCGCGCAGGCTGCGCAGTTCCTGCCGCGCGTGCTCCGAGCCCATTGCATCCAGCGCCAGGAATCGCTCCAGGGTGCCCCGGTAGTCCAGCGCCAGGTCCTGGCCGAACTGCGCGAACACCGACGGCTCCACTGCGTGCGGCCAGTCCTCCCCGCGCACGAAGCGCGGCGTGGCCGCGATCATCGCCAGCCCGCGCACCTTGGGCAGCGTGGCGGCCGCATGCAGCGCGAACAGGCCGCCCAGCGACCAGCCGCACCAGACCGCGGGTGGGGTAGCAGCGGCAATCGCGTTGACCACGAACGGCAGGCGCAATGGCGTGGCATCGTCGCGGCTGTGGCCATGCCCCGGCAGGTCCACCAGGTGCAGCTCGACGTGCCCGGCCAGGCGGTCCACCAGCGGCGCGAACACGCCGCCATGCAGGGCCCAGCCGTGGATCAGGACCAGCGCCGGGCCGCGGCCGATCACCTCGATATGCATGCTCACCCGCAGCGCCCGGCAATCACGCGCTCAGCGCATCCAGGCTCTGCTGCCGCGCCACCTGGTCACGCGCGTGCGCGATCGCGTCGGTCAGTGCGCGCACTTCGGGCACCGTATGCAGGGCCGACAGGGTCACGCGCAGGCGCGCCTTGCCTTCGGGTACGGTCGGTGGGCGGATCGCACTGACCAGGAAGCCGGCCGCTTCCAGGGCGGCCGACAGCGCCATCACGGTCGATTCGGTGCCGCACAACAGGGGCTGGATCGGCGTATCCGACGGCATCAGCTCCAGCCCATGCCCGCGCGCACCGGCACGGAACACCCCCACCAGTTCGGCCAGCTTTTCACGGCGCCAATCGTCGCGGCGGGCCAGCTTCACTGCCGCCAGGGCCGCGGCGGCCTGTGCCGGTGGCAGGGCCGTGGTGTAGATGTACGGGCGCGCGGTTTCAGCCAGGTGCTGGATCAGCGCTTCATCGCCAACCACCACCGCACCGGTGCCGCCCAGGGCCTTGCCCAGCGTGACCAGCTGCAGCGGCACATCGGCCACGCCCAGCCCGGCCTCGGCCACGCAGCCACGGCCATGCTCGCCAATCACCCCCACGCCATGCGCGTCGTCCACATACAGCAGCGCTTCCTGCATGCGCGCCACCAGCGACAGCGAGCGCAGCGGGGCAATGTCGCCGTCCATGCTGAAGACCCCGTCGGTGGCCAGCATCGCCGCGCCTTCGGCGGCATGCTTGAGCTGGCGCAGCGCGCCTTCGGTGTCCAGGTGCGGATAGCGGCGCAGGCGGCAGCCGGCCAGGCGGGTGGCATCGAGCAGGCTGGCGTGGTTGAGCCGGTCCTGCACGCACACATCGTCTTCTTCGCTGAGCAGCGCCTGCTGCACCGCCAGGTTGGCGGCAAAGCCGCTGCCGAACAGCAGCGCGCGCGGGTACCCCAGCCAATCGGCCACTTCCTGTTCCAGCGCGTCATGCAGCGCATGGTGGCCACAGATCAGGTGCGAGCCGGTGGCCCCGGCGCCTTCGCGTGCGGCGGCGTCCTGCAGGGCGCTGACCACACCGAACTGCTGGGACAGGCCCAGGTAGTCGTTGCTGCAGAAGCCAGTGAGCCACTGGCCGTTGAGTTCCAGACGCACGCCATCCCGGCGGGTCACGGTGCGGCGCACGCGGATCCGCCCTTGCGCGTCGCGGAGCTTGCGCTGGGAGTGGATGCGGTCGTGCAGGTCAGGACGGGCCATGGTCGTCAATGTCTCATGGGCGGACAGGGGAGCTAGCGTACCCGGTTGCCGGGCGCTGCGCTGTACCGCCCGGCGCAGCGCTCAGGCCGCTAGTCCGCCGGTAGGCGACCGTTGGTCGTCGCGGGTGATCGCGGCATGCACGGTGCCGGGATGGTCATGCCCGGGCGCGTCGACCTGCACCGCCATCGGGCGCAGGCCCAGGCGGCTGAACAGGGCCAGGTCGCGCTCGGTGTCCGGGTTGCCGGTAGTCAGCAGCTTCTCTCCATAGAAGATGGAGTTGGCGCCGGCCAGGAAGCACAGCGCCTGCAGCTCATCGCTCATCGCCTCGCGTCCGGCCGACAGCCGCACCATCGCCTTGGGCATGCAGATGCGCGCCACCGCGATCATGCGCACGAACTCGAACGGGTCCAGCGCGGCGCTGCCGTGCAGGGGGGTGCCGGGCACCTGCACCAGCTGGTTGATCGGCACCGAATCGGGGTGCGCCGGCAGGTTGGCCAGCGCCCGCAGCAGTCCGGCGCGGTGGGCGCGCGTTTCGCCCATGCCCACGATGCCGCCGCAGCAGGTTTTCAGCCCGGCCTGGCGAACGTGTTCCAGCGTATCCAGGCGGTCCTGGTACTGGCGGGTGTGGATGATGGCGTCGTAGTAGTCCGGCGCGGTGTCCAGGTTGTGGTTGTAGTAATCCAGCCCGGCCTCGCGCAGCGCTGCGGCCTGCGTGCCGTCGAGCATGCCCAGGGTGGCGCAGGTTTCCAGGCCCAGTGCTTTCACCTCGCGGATCATGGCCGCCACCTTGGGAATGTCGCGGTCCTTGGGCGAGCGCCAGGCCGCGCCCATGCAGAACCGGGACGCACCGGCCGCCTTGGCCTGGCGGGCCTTGGCGACCACCTCGTCGGTGCCCATCAGTTTCTGCGCGCTCACCCCGGTGTCATAGCGCTGCGCCTGGGGGCAGTACGCGCAGTCCTCCGGACAGCCCCCGGTCTTGACCGAGAGCAGTGTGGACACCTGGACCTCGCTGGGGTCGAAGTGCTCCCGGTGCACGCCTGCCGCCCGGTGCAGCAGTTCCGGGAAGGGCAGGTCGAACAGCGCCAGCAGTTCCTCGGCGTGCCAGTCGTGGCGGATGACAGTAGCCATGGGAGTGTCCTGACAGATTAGGTAACCGAGGGGCGGCAGTCTGGGGAGGTTGAGGGAGGCTGTCAACCACATGGTATTAGCAAAAGTTTACGAAGGGCTGCGCTGGTTGGGGCAGCAGTGCCTGCCGTTGCGCTGCCTGGTCTGCGACGATCCTGGACGATGGGCTGGACCTGTGTGCGGCCTGCCATGCCGCGTTGCCCTGGAACGACCACGCCTGCCCGCTGTGTGCGCTGCCCCTGCCACCCGACGAGCCCGCCGCTGCCTGCGGTGCATGCCTGCGTCATCCACCGCGTCAAGCGGGGGCGGCAGCCACGTTCGTATACGCGCCGCCGATTGATCGGCTGTTGCTGCGCTTCAAATTCCACCAGGACCTGGCCGCCGGCCGGCTGTTGTCGCAGTTGATGCTGCAGGCAGTGCCGGACGTCGCGCAGGCCCCCCTGCTGCCCATGCCGCTGCATGGCCGACGGCTGCGCGAGCGCGGTTACGACCAGGCCCGGGAACTGGCCCGGCCGCTGGCTAAGGAACTCGGGGTGCCGCTGTGGACGGGTCTGTGCCGCAGCCGGGCCACCGTGGCGCAGTCCACGCTGGACGCCGAGGCACGCCGCCAGAACCTGCGGGGTGCCTTCGCGGTGCGGGCGATCCCACCGCCGCGGCTGACCCTGGTGGACGATGTGATGACGACCGGTGCCACGCTGGACGCAGCGGTGCGCGCGCTGCGCCGGTCGGGACTGCAGCAGGCCACGCTGTGGGTGTGTGCACGGGCGCCGTGAATCGTCACCGGCTTGCGTGCAGCGCCAACAGGCTGTCAGGTGTCCTACGCAATGTCTCCTGGCGCCAGACTCGCCACGATGGAGTCGCGTCGCTCGGCAACACCTACCTGCCGTGCAAGGGGGGCGGCGCGCCACAGGCTGTGCGAGCGCCATCCTTCAGTTGCCCCGAGGCCAACGACGCGCGATGAGCTGATCATGCCTTCGTGTAGATGGCCGTCAACCCGATCACGCCAGTTGCCCACATCCGCCGTGCTTATCGAGAGCAGTCTGCGAAGCATGAGGACAAGGTAGAACGACCTGTTTGCGGGAAATGGCGCCTCACTCTCGGACCACCCCGCAATCCGTGGACGGACGGCGGTGACACCCAGCTCCTTGTTCCAGAGGCGGCCGTGGTGGGCCACCACATTGCGTGCAACGCTGGTAACGTGAAGCCAGTTCTCGAAAATCGGCGGAGCCAACCCGATCTCGCGGGAAATTGCCTTCTTTTCAGGGCCCCGAAGTGCTTTGTAGAACCGCGAAAGGGAACCCATCGACATTACTTCGGTAGCCATCCAGATCGGCACATTCGGGAATGCAGGGCTGGTGTACTTCTCCCTGTAGTGACGAATGAAGGTTTCCCTGGAGCGCTCCACTTCCTTGCAGACCGCGTCAAGCCAATCGCGATGCTGTGACTCAGAGAACGCCATGTTGCATGGATCCAGGTGACCAAACGCGCCATGGGCGTGCGAGAAGTGATAGGTGAGCAGCGTCCGCGTGGCGACTTCAATGTGGCCAACGGCTTCCATGACCAGATCCCTCAGCAGGCGGTCGAATTCGTAGAGGCTTACTGCTTCCTCGAAGGTCGCTCCGCTCTCGAAGTAGTCGCTGCCAGCCACGCGTTGCGGATATAGATACCCCATCAGCCTGTAGTAGCCCACGCGTTGCAGGTAGTGCTCCGCTTCTCCTGCGTTACCCACCGCCAGACCCCGTGCCTGGAGCTGAGCCAGTTGGCCAGGAATGGAAAGGGGTGGTTTGCAGTACCGGGTCATCCTGGGATACCAGAAAGCGGACAAAAAAAAACCCGCCAATTTGAGCGTGGCGCGAATCTCGCGTCAGAGGCGTGGCGGGTGTGTTGGGTGCAGTTTAGTGAAGGGGTATCCGAGCCGCAAGGAATGGTGTCGGCAACGGCTTGATGGGTGCGCCGGTTCGTTCACTTACGTGAACTCGGTGCGTGCCTCACCGGTTCGGCGTCGGTAAGCGGGCCTTGTCGAGAAGGGGCTCCGCGCCTAGCATCGCGCTTGACCTTCCTCACAGGAGCAGCGTCATGAGCCAGGCCTCGGATCTACGTGGTACCTCGCTGTTGTCGCTGGTGGGGCGTAGCTGGTGGGTACTTCTGTTGTATGGCCTGGTGGCCATCGGCTTCGGCCTGATCGCGGTGCTGCGGCCGTTGTCGGCCGCCGCCGGGCTGGCGTGGGCCATCGGCGTAATGGCGCTGGTCGAGGGCCTGATCAGCCTGTTCGCGGTGTTCGGTGGCAGCAGCGGTGCCCCACGTGGGTGGGCGCTGGTCTATGCGCTGGCCTCGATCGCCTTCGGCGCGCTGGCAGTGATCAACCCGCTGGCCACTGCCAAGGTGCTGGTGCTGTTGCTGTCGATCTGGCTGATCCTGGCCGGCGTCTACCGTATCGTGTTCGCGATCCGCGTGCGCAGGCAGATCGAAGGCGAATGGCTGCTCATCGTCAGCGGCCTGCTGGCCATCGTGCTGGGCGTGATGATGTTCGCCAACCCGCTGGGCGGGGTAGCGGTAACCACGCTGTGGATCGGGATCGGCAGCCTGCTCTACGGCATCCTGCAGATCGTGGTGGCGTTCCGGCTGCGAACGATGCGCTGAAACCGCCTCCGGCGCCACGTCACCCGTGGCGCTGGAACCGCGCTTCGATCTCCTCCAGCGTCCTGCCCTTGGTTTCGGGCAGCCAGAACGCGGCGACCAGGAAGTACAGCAGGGTGCAGCCGGCCCAGAAGAAGAACATGCTGGCGTAGCCGTGGTGGCCCACCGTGGGCAGGAAGATCGCGGCGATCACGGTCGACACGAACTGGTTGATCAACAGCGCGATGCTCATCCCGTTGGAGCGGATGCGGGTGGGCATCAGCTCGGACAACGCCAACCACACGCACACTCCCGGGCCCACTGCGAAGAAGGCCACGAACAGCAGGATGCAGCCCGCCACCATCCAGCCATGGGTGGGGGAGGGCACCGGTCCGATCGCAGCGCGTTCTATCACCAGCGGCGCACTCGCGGCGTCGGCCGGGTCCGGGAACGGGTTGAGGTGGAGACGGCGGAAGAATGCACCGATGACACTGTCGGCAGACACCGCGTCTTCGCGGCGGATCTGCAGCGAGGTGTCGATCGGGTTGTCGCTGCGCAGCGCGCGCACGTTGCTGAAGCCGCCGTAGGCATAGGACACGGTCAGCTGCAGCGGCTGTTCGCCGGCACTGGCATCCAGGCGGCGCCACTGCGCCGCATCCATCGGCAGCGACAGGGTGTCACCGATCAACTGCTGTTGCAGCAGGGGGTGGACATCGCTGCGGCCGTGCTCGCTGCGCAGGAACAGCAGCGCCGCCCCGAGCAGGGCGATGGTGATGCCGCCGGTGCCCAGCATCAACAGGAATTTGCGGCCCTTGCGATCCACCAGCACCAGCGCCACCACGGTCATCAGCGCGTTGAGCAGTTTGATCGCGACATCGGCCCAGTTGGCCACCGCGCCCGGCAGGCCGGCCTGGTGCAGGATGTTTACCGCATACGCCAGCACCGAGTTGATGCCGGTGGCCTGGGTGAAGGCCAGCACCAGACAGGCCAGAACGAACGGCCAGACATAGCGGCGGCTGAGCAGCGGGTCGCGCGGGGCCGGGGTGCCATCGGCGGTGGGCGCGTCCGGGGCCTGCATGCGGGCAAGCGTGGGTTCCACTTCGGCCGCCGCCACGGTGCGCTGCAGCGCGCTGCGTGCCTGTGCGATGCGCCCGCGCCGCACCAGCCAGCGCGGCGATTCGCTGATCAGCAGCGCGCCGCCGGTGAACACCAGGCCCGGCAGCAGGCAGCTCCAGAAAATCGTGCGCCACGCGTGGTCCTTCACTGCGAACAGCAGGCGCTGCTGTTCCTCGCCCGGCAGATGGGCCACCGCCGCCGCAGCGGTGTCCACGCTGTGCGCCTGGTACAACCCGATCACGGCGGCCAGCACCAGCCCGATGGTGAGCAGCAGATGGAACATCGCCGCGCCGCGTCCACGGCGCTCCGGACTGAGCACCTCGGCCAGGTACAGCGGCACCACCACGCCGATCAGGCCGCCGCTGATGCCCTGCAGCAGCCGACCCATCAACAGTGGCCCATAGCCTTCGGACAGTGCCATCACCGGAATGCTGGCGGTGAACAGCAGGCCGGCCAGCACCATCGCGCCGCGCCGACCGATCAGGTCGGCAATGGCGCCGGCAAACAGCGAGGACAACACGCTGCCCAGCAGCACCGCCGCCACCACGAAGCCCAGCTGCTGGGTGGTGAGGTGCCAGCTGGCCGTGGCCGTGGCCTCCAGGTAGGGCAGGGCGCCGGCGATGATGCCGATGTCGATGCCGTAGAGCAGGCCGCCCATGCCACCGATGAACAACAGATAGCGCACGGGCCAGCGCGGTGCATTGGCGGCGGCGGGCATGGCGGCGGAAACGTCGTTCATGGTGCGGTCCTGTCTACGCGGGAACGCGCCGCACGCGGCGCGGAATCAGTCAGTCGAGCGCGATGTGTTCGCCTTCCACCACGACCTGCTGCACGCGCAGGTCGTGGTCGAGCACCACCAGGTCGGCCCAGGCGCCCGGCTGCAGGCGGCCACGGTCGTCGAGCCCCAGATAGTCGGCAGGGAAGCGTGAAACCCGGTCGGATGCGTCATCCAGTGCCAGCCCCAGCGCCACCAGGTTGCGCAGCGCCTGGTCCATGGTCAGCGCACTGCCGGCCAGCGAACCGCTTTCCAGGCGCACGCAGCCCAGGCACTTGTGCACCCGCTGCACACCCAGCGCGTACTCGCCGTCGGGCATGCCGGTGGCGGCGGTGGCGTCGGTCACGCAGTACAGGCGCGGAATCGCGCGCAGTGCGGTGCGGATCGCGCCGGGGTGCACGTGCTGCAGGTCGGGGATCAGCTCGGCGTATCGGGCATGCGCCAGCGCCGCCGTGGCGATGCCCGGGTGGTAATGGTCCACGCCGGTCATCCCGTTGAACAGGTGGGTGAAGCCGGCCGCACCCGCCTGCAGCGCGGCCACGCCGTCCTCATAGCTGCCGGCGCTGTGGCCGAGCTGCACGCGGATGCCGAGCGCGTTCAATGCGGGAATCAGGGCCAGGTGCTGGCCGACCTCCGGCGCCAGGGTGAGCACCTTGATCGGCGCGATGGCATGCAGGCGCTGCACGTCCCGAAGCGTGGCTTCCACCACCAGCGGCGGCTGCGCGCCCAGCCGCTCGGCGCTGATGAACGGACCCTCCAGGTGCACGCCCAGCACTCTGGCCGTGCCCGGCGCGCGCTGTGCGATCGCAGTGGACAGGCCCTGCAGCGCACGCACGATGTCGTCCGCCTCAGCGGTCATGGTGGTGCCCAGCAGCGCGGTGGTGCCATGCAGCGCGTGCGCGCGCGCCACCGTCTGCGCGGTATTTCCGCCCTGCATGATGTCCACCCCGGCACCGCCATGCACATGCAGGTCGATGAAACCGGGCAGGATCAGCGGCACCTCGTCATCGCCACGCGGGTCAGCGTGGTCGCTGTTGATCGACACGATGCGCTGGTCAAAGGCGATGTCACCGCGCACCCACCCGAACGGGGTCAGGATGCGGCCATGCAGGGTGGAAACGGGGTTCAAGGCGGCGACTCGGCAATGATCACTTCGATGCCGCGCTTCTGCAGCCCCTCCAGATACTGGGGGTCGATGCTGGCGTCGGTGATGATGGTGTGGACCTGGTCCAGGCGGGCGATGCGGTGCAGGCTGACGTGGCCGAACTTGGAGGCGTCGGTCAGCACCACCACGCGGCGTGCGCGCTCCACCATGCGGTGGTTGAGGCTGGCTTCGGCTTCATGGTGGGTGGTGAGCCCGAACTGCAGGTCCAGCCCGTCCACGCCCAGGAACAGCGTGTCGAAGCTGTAGGTGTTGAGGCTGGCCTCGGCCTGGCTGCCCTGCAGCGACAGCGACTGCTTGCGCAGCAGGCCACCGGTGAGCAGCAGCTCCACGCCCGGCGCATTGGCCAGTTCCCAGGCGATGTTCAGCCCGTTGGTCATCACCGTCACATCGCGGTGCTCGCGCAGGTGGCGGGCCAGGGTCATCGTGGTGGAGCCGGAATCGATGATGATGTTGTCGCCGGCCCGGACCAGCCGCGCGGCATGCGCGCCGATGCTGTCCTTCAGCGGCAGGTTCAGGGTGTCCTTCTGGTGGATGTCCTGTTCCAGCGGCGGCGTGCGCACCAGCGTGGCGCCGCCATGGGTGCGCGTGGCCAGGCCCTGCGCCTCGATGTGGCTGAGGTCGGCACGAATGGTCACCGCAGAGACGCCAAAGCGTTCCACCAGTTCGCTGACCTGCACGTTGCCGTGGTCGACCAGCAACTGCAGGATCTGCTGGCGGCGTTGCCGTGTGTTTCGCATGGAGGCGATTCCGTTCGGAAGTAAAGCCGAAGCTTACCGTTCCGAAACCTCCGCAGCAGGAAAACTTTCGTTCGCGTTATCAAAGCGGTTGCGAGCGCAAGCGCGGCCGTACTCGGCCAGGCGCAGGCCCACCTTGTGCCGAATCAGGGCCAGCGGTTCGGCGGCCAGCTCGCCGGCCTGCACCGCGCGCAGCTGTTCGGGCAGGTACTGGCTGAGCAGCATCAACGGCGGCGGCTGCCGGGTGAGGTTGTCCACCAGCGTGGCCAGCGCGGCCTGCACCGGCGGCTCGCCCCAGTAATAGCGACTGCGGTCGCTGAGCGAATACGCACGCAGCAGGCGCTGCTGGTGCGGCGTCCCCTGGTAATAGCTGGCCCAGTTGCCTGGCTTTTCCAGCATGCAGCGCTCCAGCACCTCGATCAGCTGTGAGCACTGCGGCGCCGGCAGCAGTTCGCGCTCGATCATCGCCAGCGCGAACACCGCTTCGCGAAAGGCCAGGGTGGCGGCCGGGCCGACCTTGAGGATGGCGAAGTGGTCGCGCACCAGTGCGTGCAGCCCGGCTTCGGTCTGGTAATCGGTGGAATGCGCCTCGAAGACGATGCCGGGCTGGGTGTCCACGAACGCGGACAGCGCCTGCGCGGCGGCCGGGTCGTAGTAGTGCACGCTGCTGTGGTCGAAATCCACGCCGGGCTGCACCACCATGGCGATCACCCGTGACCACGCCGGCAGCAGGTCCGGGGCGGAGAACGCTTCACGGTGGATCGCCAGGGTCAGCGCCGCGGCGTCGGGCGTGGTCACTGCCAGCCCACCTTCCAGCGAGGCTTCGCCACCGGGTACCGGCACCTCGGTACCGATCACGTATACCGGTGCCGGCAGCCCATGCTCGGCGGCGGTGCGTTCGGCGATACGCGCCAGTTCGGCCGAGCGCTCGGCCACGATCGCATCCGGCAGCGGCGTAGGGTCGTCGGCGCAGGACATGCTGCAGTCCAGGTGGATCTTGTGGAACCCGGCGGCCACGTACGCGGCGATCAGGGTACGCGCATTGGCCATGGCGACCGCAGCCGGGCCCTTCTGCCAGGCATTGGGACCCAGGTGGTCGCCGCCCAGGATCAGCCGTTCGACCGGGAACGCCTGGCGGCGCGCAAGCTGCAGCACGTAATCGCGGTACTGCGGCGGGGTCATGCCGGTGTAGCCGCCGAACTGGTCGACCTGGTTGGAGGTGGCCTCGACCAGCAGCACGGTGTCGTACGTGCGCGCCACCTGCATCGCCGCCAGCAGCACCTGTTCATTGCTGCAGCACACGCTGTACAGGCCTACGGGCTGGCCTTGGCGATGGGCGGCGATTACGGACTGAACGGCAGACATGGCAACACTCCAGGTGCAGCGGAACGAAAGGCGGGATCAGGGCGCGCGGTGCAGCTGGCGCGCCAGCAACGCCGCGCCGCGTGCGCCGCCGGCATCGCCGAACGCCGGCGGCAGGATCGGCGGCACGCGCACGCCATGGAACAGATACGGGGCAATCGCAGCGGGCAGGTCGCGGTACAGCTGCTCCAGCTTGGACAGCCCGCCCCCCAGCACGATCACGTGCGGGTCCAGGGCCAGGATCAGGCTGGCGAAGCTGTAGCCGAGCAGGTCGCGGTGGATGGCCAGCGCCCGCAGCGCGATGGGGTCGCCGGCGTGCGCCTGCTCCACCACGGCGCTGCCGTCGCGGGCCTGGCCGCCGTGGCGTTCATGGATCATGGCCAGGCCACTACCGGACACGTAGCGCTCCAGGCAACCCCGCAGGCCGCAGCCGCAGTCCAGCAGCGGCAGGTCGTGGCGCAGCTGCAGGGCGGCCGGCAGGCTCCAGTGGCCCCACTCGCCGGCAATGCCGTTGTTGCCGGCCACCAGCTGGCCATGCAGACAGTAGCCGCCGCCGGCACCGGTGCCCAGGATCACCCCGAACATGCTGGGGTAGCCGGCGGCCGCACCGTCGTGCGCTTCGGACAGGGCGAAGCATTGCAGGTCGTTGCCGAGCGCGAGCGGGCGTTGCAGCCTGGCTTCCAGGTCCTGCCCCACCTGGCGCCCGCTGAGCGCGGGCACGTTGGCGCTGAGCTGGCGGCCGCTGTCGCGGTCGCGCACGCCGGGCAGGCCGATGCCCACGGCACTGGCGCGCGTGCCCAGCGCCGCATCGGCGGCGTCCACCAGCTGGCCGATGGCGTCGATGAAGGCTGCGTAATCCAGGCTGGGCGTGGCGACGCGCTGGCGGTGATGCACCGCCAGCGTCGCGTCGCAGGCCACCAGTTCGATCTTGGTGCCACCGATGTCGATGCCGTACCAGCTCTGCATGGGCGTACCCGGCTCAGCCATGGTCGTGGATGGTCACACCCTGTACCACGCGGTTGACCGTGCCGTCGGGGAAGGGGTTGTCCGGGGTCAGGCCCAGTGCCGCCGATCGCTGCAGCGCGAAGCACTGCGCCACCAGCAGCCACAGCGGCGACAGCCATGCATCGGGCAGGTCGGGAATGTCCAGCACAAAGTCGCCTTCGGCACTGTCTGCGCCGGCCGGCCCCACCGACAGGATCCGGTTGGCGATGCCGTCGCGGCGCAGCTCGTCCAGCAGGTCCTGTTCGTAGCGGCGTGCCAGCGGCTGCGCGCTGCGCAGCATCACCACCAGGGTGGTGCCGTTGAGCGTGGACTTGGGCCCGTGGCGGAAACCGAGCGGCGTGTTGGCCAGGGCGAGCACGCGACCGGCGGTGAGCTCCAGCACCTTCAGCGCGGCTTCGCGTGCGGTGGCTTCCAGCGGCCCGCTGCCCAGGTAGATGACGCGGCTGATGTCGGCCTGCGCCAGTGCGGCGACCGGCGCATCCCACGCCTGCACTGCGCGCGTGCCGCTGTCGGCAAGGCGGCGCATGCGCTCGACACGCGCAGCCCAGGGCGCCTTCTCGAACACGCACAGGGCGGCCAGCAGCATGCAGCTCAGGCTGCTGGTCATGGCAAAGGCGCGGTCGCAGCTGGCCGGCGGCATCAGCAGCGACAGGGTGTCGCTGCGGCCCTGGCCACGCTGGGCCAACGCGCCCTCGGCATTGCAGGTGATGTCCAGGAAGCGCGCGTCGTCCACCTGCGCGCGTACCAGATCGACCGCCGCCACGCTTTCCGGACTGGAGCCGCTGCGCCCGAACGACACCAGCAGGGTCGGACGGTCGCGCTGCAGGTACAGCGCCGGGTGGGTCAGCAGGCTGGTGGTGTGGACCGCGCGTACGTCGGCCGGCCACTGTGCATTGATCTGGTCGGCGACCATCTCGGCAATGAACCCCGAGCTGCCGGCGCCGGTAAAGATGACCTTCTGGTTGGGCTGCGCCAGGGCAGTCCCGAGGAATGCGTCGATGCTGTCCTGCGCGCCCGCCAACTGGTCGGCCACCATGGCCCACAGGCGCGGTTGCTGCGCGATTTCTTCGGCGGTATGGGCACCACCGAGGCGCTGCCATTGAGGCAGATCAGGGAGCAGGCACGTTTCCATAAGCATTTCCTGTTGGGCCAGCTCACCTTCTGCGTTTTCTTTCGAAATGTCAATTATCGAAAGATAAAAACAAGTTTGCGCTGGCGCACTGTCGACTGTCATGCCGTGGCGGAACCGATTCGTCCTCCGCTATCTATCAGCTCCTAAAAGGGTAAAAGCCCCGCATTCAGTCGTCATTTAGAAAGTGGTGCCTCGCAACATCTTTCGTTTGCACGAAATTCCTAAGATTTTTTCTTTGCAATTCATTGACAAGTTTCGAATCGCTGCCCCATAGTCGGCCGCACTGGTTTCGGACACCCGTCGAACGCGGGCTTTGGGGGCAAAGTGGCAAGCCGTTGTCGTCGCACCACAGTGACCATGGCGTTGATCGCCTGCGCGACGGCGTGCACGCCCGCCATCGCTGCGCCGGTGGGCGACCTGCAGGCAGTGCGCGCACTACCCGCAGCCGACGGCACCGCCTGGACGCTGACCAGCAGCACCGGTGCCATCCTGCGCGTGGACCTGGTGCGCGACGATCTGCTGCGGGTGCAGGCCGGACGCAACGGCACCCTGGTGCCGGCCGGCGACAAGGCCGCGCCGATCGTGTTGCCGCAGCCCGCCATCGCGGTCCCGTTCACCCTGGAAGAAGACGCCAGCGAAGTGCGCATCCGCACCGACGCGCTGGTATTGCGCATCCACCGGCAACCGCTGCGCCTGGCCCTGGATCGGCGCGAGGCCGGCAACGACGTGCCGCTGTGGCACGAATTGCAGCCGCTGGACCTCGACAGCGCGCAGAGCGTGCAGGTCCTCAGCAGTAGCGCCGACGAACAGTTCGTCGGCGGCGGCCAGCAGAACGGCCGCTTCGCCTTCAAGGGCCGTGAACTGGAGGTGTCCTATTCCGGTGGCTGGGAAGAAGGCGACCGCCCCAACCCCGCGCCGATGCTGCTCAGCTCCCGTGGCTGGGGCATGCTGCGCAACACCTGGAGCGATGGCAGCTACGACCTGCGCCAGCCCGACCAGGCCACGCTGCTGCACCGCGAAGACCGCTTCGACGCCTACTACTTTGTCGGCGCCGGCCTGCCCGCGCTGCTGGACCGCTACACCGCACTCACCGGGCGCGCCGCATTGCTGCCGCGCTGGGCGTTCTCGTACGGCGACGCGGATTGCTACAACGATGGCGACAACATCAAGAAGCCCGGCAGCGTGCCCGAAGGCTGGAGCGATGGCCCCACCGGCACCACCCCGGACGTGGTCGACAGCGTGGCAAAACAGTACCGCGAGCACGACATGCCCGGCGGCTGGATCCTGCCCAACGACGGCTACGGCTGCGGCTACAAGGCCCTGCCGGAAACGGTGAAGGGGCTGGCTGGCTACGGCTTCAAGACCGGGCTGTGGACCGAGAACGGCGTGGACAAGATCGCCTGGGAAGTGGGCACCGCCGGCAGCCGCGTGCAGAAGCTGGACGTGGCCTGGACCGGCAAGGGCTACCAGTTCGCGATGGATGCCAACCAGTCCGCGTTCAACGGCATCCTGCACAACGCCGATTCGCGCCCGTTCCTGTGGACGGTGATGGGCTGGGCCGGCATCCAGCGCTATGCGGTCGCCTGGACCGGCGACCAGAGCAGCAGCTGGGATTACATCCGCTGGCACATTCCCACCCTGGTCGGATCGGGCCTTTCGGGCATGGCCTACGCCAGTGGCGATGTGGATGCGATCTTCGGCGGCAGCGCCGAAACCTTCACCCGCGACCTGCAGTGGAAGAGCTTCACCCCGGTGCTGATGGGCATGTCCGGCTGGTCGGGCAGTGCGCGCAAGCACCCGTGGTGGTTCGACGAGCCCTACCGCAGCGTCAACCGCGATTACCTCAAGCTGAAAATGCGCATGACCCCGTACATGTATGGGCTGGCACACGACGCGGCGACGACCGGCGCGCCGATCCTGCGCGCGCTGATGTGGGATTACCCGCAGGACCCGCACGCCTGGGACGAAACCTGGAAGTACCAGTTCCTGCTCGGCCGCGACCTGCTGGTGGCGCCGGTGTACCGCAGCCAGGCCGCCAGCCGTGGCTGGCGCCGCGACATCCACCTGCCGCAGGGCCGCTGGATCGATTACTGGGACGGCCGCGCGCTGCAGGCCGGTGCGGAAGGCCGTCAGCTGGACCGCCCGGTCGATCTGGCAACAATCCCCGTATTCGTGCGCGCCGGTGCCATCGTGCCGATGTACCCGGAGATGCTGTACGACGGCCAGAAGCCGCTGGATGAGGTCACCTTCGACCTCTACCCGCAGGGCAGCTCGCAGTACACGCTGTACGAAGACGACGGCAACACGCGGCGCTACGAGAAGGGCGAATCCAGCCAGCAGCAGGTCACCATGCAGGCGCCGGCGCAGGGCAGTGGCCCGGTGCAGGTGAACATCAATGGCGTGCGCGGTCAGTACCAGGGGCAGCTGGCACAGCGCCGCTACGCGCTGCGCGTACTCAGCCGGCAGAAGCCGGCAGCGGTAAGTCTTGATGGCCGCGCGCTGCCGATGCTCACAGATGCCGTCGCGTGGCAGGCCGCGGCGGAAGGCTGGTACTTCGATGCAGGCGAACGCCGTGGCACCGTGCATGTGCGGACCGTACCCACCGACATCCGCCAGCCACTGGCCTTCCAGCTCGATATCGCGCAGGCACCGGCAGCGTCCGATGATGTGTTCCCCGCCGCACCGGTGCTGGGCCGCGCATTGCCGGCCGACAGCCTGCTGGTGGTCAACCGCCCGGCCGAAGAGCGCGGCTACGAACTGGAAAAGGCATTCGACGACGACCCGGCCACCTGGTTCCGCACCGTGCGCAACCAGGCCGTGCGCACAGGTGCCCACGAATGGGTGATCGGCTTCGGCGAGCGCCGCCTGATCGACGGCATCGCACTGGCACCGCGCAATGACCAGCACTGGAAGAGTGGGCAGATCCGCGACTACGAGATCTACCTGGCCGACACCAATGGCGAATGGGGCGAGCCGATCAAGCGCGGCCGCCTGGCGCTGAAGCAGGACCTGCAGCAGATCGACTTCCCCGCCCGCGCCGGCCGCCTGCTGCGCTTCCGCGTGCTCAGCGTGCAGAACCCGGACGGTGATGGGGCCGCTGGCAGCGACCCGATGGTCACTGCGGCGCAGGGCAACGTCGCGCGTGCGGTGGATGCACTGCAACCGCGTGATGTCGGTCCGATCACCCTGTCCACGTTCCAGATCCTGGAACACCAGGTTGCAGAGCGCCCGGCGCAGCAGCGCTACCTGTCCGAACTGACCTTGCCGGCCGCGGCCAACGCACAGGTGCGCGCCGACCTCGCCTTCCAGGGCGGGCAACCCATGCGCATGAACGGCCTGCTGTTCCGCCGTGGCCTGGGCGTGGGGCCCGCCAGCCGCATCGACCTGCAGCTGCAGGGTCAGTGGCGCCTGCTGCGCGCGGACCTGGGCATCGACGATGCGTGCCGCAGCGCCGGCGGCATGCAGTTCCAGGTCTGGGGCGATGACCGCCTGCTCTACGACAGCGGCCTGGTGAAGGCACCGGGCGTGGTCAAGCCCGAACTGGATATCCGCGGCCTGCAGCGCTTGAGCCTGCGCACGCTGGGCGCACAAGGCACGCAGCCCGCACAGGTGTGTGGCAACTGGGCCAACGCCGCACTGATCGGACAGGAGGGCGATACCGCCACCATCGTGTCGCCGTAACCCAGGGACGTACCGAAAAACAGAATTCCCCACCGTTTCCCGACTACGGCCTGCCGGCCGTGGTGCGGGTGACTGTTGCCCGAAAAAACCCACCCAGGCAGCCCCACGCTGCGGAAGCACAAGGAGCCAACGATGTTGAACGAACGCCATCGCCATCGCCGCATCCCCGCTACACCCTTGTCCGTCGCGCTGGGGCTTGCCCTGGCCGTCACCGGTCCGGCGTTTGCCCAGGACGACGACATGGCCGTTGATGCCAAGGCAAACGCCAACGCCACCGAACTGGCGCGCGTGCAGGTCACCGGCTCCAACATCCGCCGCAGCGATGTGGAAACCTCCTCGCCGGTGCAGGTGATCAGCAAGCAGGACATCGAGAACATGGGCGCGCGCACGCTGCTGCAGGTGCTCGACAACCTGCCCGCGGCGCGCCCGGGCCAGCAGGATTCGCGCTCGCTGTTCACCGGTTCCGACGGCGCTTCGCAGGCGAACCTGCGCGGCCTTGGCGCGCAGGGCACGCTGGTGCTGCTCAACGGCCGGCGGCTGTCGTACTACGGTGCGCCGGCCGGCTTCCAGACCCAGTTCGTCAACATCGACGCCATTCCGGCCGCTGCCATCGAACGCATGGAAGTGCTGACCGACGGCGCCTCGGCCGTGTACGGCACCGACGCGGTGGCCGGCGTGATCAACGTGATCACCAAACGCTCCTACCGGGGCGCGGAGATCAACATCACCGCCGACAAGTCCTCGCGCATCGATTCCTACGGCGAGCAGCAGGGCAGCATCACTGCCGGCTTCGGCGACCTCGACGAAGACCGCTACAACGTCTACGCCTCGGTGAACCTGTATCGCCGCAACGCGATTCCGATCAGCGACTTCTACGACAAGCGGCCCAGCCAGTTCTACGTCGACAACCCCAATTACATCAGCAACTTCCGCCTGGGCGTCGGCAGCCGACCGGGTGAGTTCAACCCGGGCACCTACTTCGCGTTCGATCCGGTGACCAACGCGCGCCGCCAGGAAGCGGCGCCCGGCTGCACCACTCCCATCACCCAGGCCGCCGGCACGAGCTGCGCGTGGGAACAATGGATGAACCGCGAAGTCGACGCGGGTGCAAAGACCGAGCGCGCCACGGCGTACATCAGCTCGCACTTCCTGATCGGCGACAGCACCGAAGCCTTCGCCGAGGTCACCTACACCGACATCGACCTGACTGCCAACGGTGGTACGCCCTCTGCCTACAACACCACGACCGGCAATCCGTCCAGCTGGTACTCGCGCAACACCGGCAACGTGGTCAACCAGTTCCGCACGCCGTATCTGGGACCGAACAACGTCTACAACCTGGCCAGCCCGGAACTGAAGGCGCTCATGGGCGGCGTGGTGGGCCTGAACTACCTGATGCAGGATGTAGGCGATGGCCACTTCGGCCAGCGCAACACCGACCAGAGCTACCGGGTGCTGGCCGGCCTGCGCGGTGCCCTGGGCGACGACTGGAACTGGGAAACCGCGTTCGCCACCGCCGGAAGCCATTCGGTCACCTACCAGACCGTCAACGTGAACCTGGACGGCTTCGAGCGCGCGTTTGGACCCTACACCATCGACCCGGGCACCGGCCGGGTGATCATCTCCGACAACCCGGCCTACCAGTTCGGCGTCATCAGTGACGCCAACGCCAAGCTGATCCGCGAGGCATACCCCACCTTCGACATCCAGTCGTGGACGCGCCTGCATACGTTGGACGGCAAGATCGAAGGCCCGCTCTTCAGCATGCCGGCCGGCGACGTGCGCGCCGCGTTCGGCTTCAATGCCACCCGCGAAACCTTCTACACCCCGGGCAACGAAGACGCTGCCAACGGCCTGATCACCCAGCAGGGCGGCTCGTGGTTCGATGGCAAGCGCAACACCTACGCGCTGTTTGCCGAAGCCGTGGCCCCGCTCACCGACAAGCTGGAACTGGATGCCGCGCTGCGCGTGGACAAATACCCCAACTTCAGCGCCAACCTGGCCCCGAAGATCGGCCTGAAGTACCAGGTGCTGCCGCAACTGCTGCTGCGCGGTACCTATTCCGAAGGCTTCCGCGCACCCAGCCTGGCCGAAGCGGGCACCGGCGGCGTGTTCGCCCAGCTCGGTGGCTTCGAGGACGACATCCGCTGCGATGAGACCAATGCCATCGCCAACCTGCTGCGCCAGTCCAACCGGCCGGGCGACGTGGACCTGGGCAACTCGCTGCTCAACGCCGACTGCAGCCGTACCGTGGCGCGCATGACCCAGCCCAACCCGGACCTGAAGCCGGAGAAGGCCAAGATCTCCACGCTGGGTTTCGTGTATGAGCCGGCGAGCTGGATGTCGATCTCGGCCGATTACTGGTTCATCTACCGTCGCAACGAGATTGCCGCGCCGGACTACAGCAAGGAACAGGACATCCTGTCGATGACCCGCAACCCGATCAGCGACTCCGATCGGGCGGCCGAGGCTGCGTTGGCGCAGATGTGCGCCGACCCGGCCAGCGGCGTGAGCTGCCCGGGCGCGTTGCCCGGCTACAGCGTGGGCAACGTGGCGGCCGTGGTGGGCCAGTACAAGAACCAGGGCCGCACCCTGGTGGACGGTTTCGACATCGACGCGCGCGGTCGCTTCATGCTCGGTGAATGGGGCGCGCTGAACATCGGCGTGGCCGCCACCATCGCGCGCCGCAAGGAGGCCTACATCGACGACACGGATCGGTGGTACTACGGCAACACCATCGGTTACTACGGCAACCCGCGCATGCGTGCCACGTTCAACGCCGACTGGTCCTACAAGCAGGTCACCACCAGCTTCTTCGTCAACTATGTGGGCGGCACCAAGTGGGCGTGGGACCGCGTCGATGCCGAAGACAACAACCCGGACACCTGCACCGCCGGCTCGCTGCCGGTGAACCCGGCCCAGTGCGATGGCGTGCCGTCGTGGTGGACCGCCAACCTCAGCGTGGGCTGGCGCCCGGATGACCACTGGAGCCTGGGCTTCACGGTCAAGAACCTGTTCAACCGCCTGCCGTTCTACGACCCGAACAGTTTCCTGGGTGACTCCAGTGACTATGCCAGCATCTTCGGCCGCAGCTACAGTCTGCAGGTCGGCTATAAGTTCTGATTGTTCCAGCGCGCCGGTTGCGGCCGGCGCGCATTTTAAGGGAGTAACGTTCCATGAAGCGTAGGGAATTCATCGCCGCCGGTGCGGCCCTGGCCGCCACCAGCCTGTTGCCGGAGACCCCCGCCTGGGCACGCGGGCGCACGCTGCGCCTGGGCCTGATCGGCACCGGCATGCGCGGTCAGGTGCTGCTGAAGGAGCTGGTCCGCCGCGACGACGTTGACGTGGTCGCGCTGTGCGACATTGAACCGATCATGCTCAAGCGCGGCATGGACATGGTGGCCAAGGCCGGCAGGAAGGCGCCCACCGCCTACGGCCAGGACGGCGACCGCAACGCGTGGAAGCGCCTGCTCGAGCAGCGTGGCCTGGACGGCGTGATCATCGCCACCCCGTGGGAGTACCACGCGCCGATGGCCATTGCCGCCATGCAGGCGAAGGTGGCGGTCGGCTGCGAAGTCGTCGCAGGCATCACGTTGCAGGACCACTGGGACGTACTCAAGACCCAGCTTTCCACCGGCACCCCGTACATGCTGCTGGAGAACGTCTGCTACCGCCGCGACGTGATGGCGACCCTGCAGATGGTGCGCAACGGCCTGTTCGGTGAACTGGTGCACCTGCAGGCCGGCTACCAGCACGACCTGCGCGGAGTGAAGTTCAACTCCGGCGATCCCGCCCAGCCGTACGACAGCGGCGTGGAATTCGGCCCCAAGGCGTGGTCCGAAGCACGCTGGCGCACCCAGCATTCGGTGGACCGCAACGGCGAGCTGTACCCCAGCCACGGCATCGGCCCGTGCGCCATGTACACCGGCATCAACCGCGGCAACCGCTTCACCCACATCAATGCGTTCGCCAGCAAGGCGCGCGGCCTGCACGAGTACACCGTGGCCAAGAGTGGCGGCACCACCCACCCCAGCACCAAGGTGAACTTCAAGCTCGGTGACATCGTCACCACCACGCTGGCCTGCGAGAACGGCGAAACCATCCTGCTGCAGCACGACACCTCGCTGCCGCGCCCGTACTCGATGGGCTTCCGCGTGCAGGGCACCAAGGGGTTGTGGATGGACGTGAACCAGTCCATCCACATCGAAGGCCGCAGCCCGCCGCACAAGTGGGAACCGTTCCAGGCCTACCAGGACCAGTACGAACACCCGCTGTGGAAGCAGCACGCCGACACCGCCGCCAGCGCGGGCCACGGCGGCATGGACTGGTTCGTGATCCATGCCTTCGTCGAAGCCCTGAAGGCCAAGGCGCCGATGCCGATCGACATCTACGACGCCATCACCTGGAGCGCGATCACCCCGCTGTCGGAGCAGTCCATCGCCAACAGCTTCCAGACCCTGGAGTTCCCGGACTTCACCGCCGGCCTGTGGAAACAGCGCAAGCCGATCTTCGCGTTTGACGGGACCTACTGACGGGAAAGCAAAGAAGATGGTGCGCCCGGAGGGATTCGAACCCCCGACCAATGGCTTCGGAAGCCACTACTCTATCCGGCTGAGCTACGGGCGCATCTTGAAGAACCGCCGCACCACCGGCGGGCCGGGGTGGGCATCGCAGCGCCATGAGGCGGTGCGGGACGGGCATTCTATCCGTAAACGCGGCGCAGGTCTGCCCCCTTGGACGAAACAGCGCTTCCGGCGCCGGGGCAGGGGCCTTGGCGGTATCCTTTGCGCATGGCTTACGAACGATTCGATACCCCCGCCAGCGCCCCGCCGTCGCGGTGGGGGCAGTACTGGAAACTGATGCGCGCCGATCGCCCGATCGGCACCCTGCTGCTGCTGTGGCCCACCTGGTGGGCGTTGTGGCTGGCCGCCGGCGGGCTGCCGCCGCTGTGGATCCTGTTCGTGTTCACCGCCGGGGTCTGGCTGACGCGTTCGGCCGGGTGCGTGATCAACGACTACGCCGACCGCTGGCTGGACCCGCACGTCAAGCGCACCAAGGACCGCCCGCTGGCCAGCGGGCGCGTGTCCGGGCGCGAGGCGCTGCTGCTGTTCGCCGGGCTGATGCTGGTCGCGTTCGCGCTGGTGCTCACCCTGAACCTGCTGACCATCGGCATGAGCTTCATCGGCATCTTCCTGGCCGCCAGCTACCCGTACCTGAAGCGCTACACCCACCTGCCGCAGGTGTACCTGGGCATGGCCTTCGGCTGGGGCATCCCGATGGCGTTCGCCGCCATCCAGGGCGAAGTGCCGGTGATCGGCTGGCTGCTGTATGGCGCCAACATCCTGTGGTCCACCGCGTACGACACCTGGTACGCCATGGTCGATCGCGATGACGACCTGAAGATGGGCTCGCATTCCACCGCCATCCTGTTCGGCGACCTGGACCTGGTGATCCAGGGAATCCTGTACACGCTGTTCCTCGGCACGATGGCGCTGGTGGGCGTGCGCGGCGGGCTGGGTCTTTACTACTGGCTGGGCGTGGCGGTGGCTGCCGGGCTGATTGCCTGGGAATTCTGGATCGCGCGAAAGCGTGAGCGTGACCCCTGCTTCAAGGCGTTCCTGCACAACAACTGGGTGGGCGCGGCGTTGTTTGCGGGTATTGCCGCGGCACTGGCGCTGGGGTGAGCCGCCGGGTCGCCCGACCAACGGTCGGGCGCTACCGGGCCATGACCCACGCGTGCCCGTCGGTCGGGGGATACCGGGCCATGACCCACGCGTGCCCGTCGGTCGGGGGATACCGGGCCATGACCAACGCGTGCCCGTCGGCCGGGGGACACCGGGCCATGACCCACGCGCGCCGTCGGTCGGGGGATACCGGGCCATGACCCACGCGCGCCCGTCGGTCGGGGGCAGAGCGGGCCCGGGTAGGTCACGACCGTTGGTCGTGACCCGACCAATGGGTTACTGACATGGGCCATCCCTGCCGCGAAAATCAGGTCACTGAACCTGGGAGGGTAAGGCATGGCCACCAACACATCAGCGCCGGCACAGGACGGCTGGATGGCGCGCGCAGCGCTGCGGTCGGCGGCCTGGGCGGAGAAATGGTTCCCCGACGCGTATGTGTTCGCGGTGCTCGGCGTGGTCATCGTGGCACTGGCGGCAATGGGCTTCGGTGCCACCCCGCAGGCCACCGCCAAAGCCTTCGGCGACGGCTTCTGGAGCCTGATTCCCTTCACCATGCAGATGGCCTTCGTGGTCATCGGCGGCTATGCCGTGGCCACCGCCCCGGTGGTGGCGCGCTTTATCGAACTCCTCGCCCGGGTGCCACGCACCGGCCGGGGCGCGGTGGTGTACGTGGGCCTGGTCAGCATGCTGGCCTCGCTGCTCAGCTGGGGCTTTTCGCTGGTGTTCGGTGGCCTGCTGGTGCGCGCACTGGCGCGCCGCCAGGAACTGCAGATGGACTACCGCGCCGCCGGTGCATCGGCCTACCTTGGCCTGGGCGCGGTATGGGCGATGGGCCTGAGTTCCTCGGCCGCGCAGCTGCAGGCCAACCCGGCCAGCATGCCGCCCGGCCTGGTGGAGATCACCGGCGTGCTGCCCTTCACCGAAACCATTTTCCTGTGGCAGTCCATCGCGCTGACCGCCGCGCTCATCCTGGTTTCGCTGCTGATCGCCTGGCTGACCGCGCCGGGCCCGGCTACCGCACGCACCGCCCGCGATTTCGCCGGTGCCGCCCAGGCCGAACCGGAACCGCTGCCGCCGCGCACGCGCGCCGGCGAATGGCTGGAATACAGCCCGCTGCTGACCGTGCTGCTGTCGCTGCTGGCCTTCGGCTGGTTGTTCAGCGAATTCGCCAGCAAGCCGGTGGTCACCGCCATCGCCAACCTCAATACCTACAATTTCCTGTTCATTTCGCTGGGCCTGCTGCTGCACTGGCGCCCGCGCAGCTTCCTCAACGCGGTGGCCAAGGCCGTGCCCAGCACCACCGGCGTGCTGATCCAGTTCCCGCTGTACGGCGGCATCGCCATGATTCTTACCCATGCCGTGGGCAGCGGTGGCGAAACCCTGGCGCATCGCCTGTCCACGGTGTTCGTGCACGTCGCCACCACCGACAGCTTCGCGCTGGTCATGGGCGTGTATTCGGCGGTGCTCGGGTTCTTCGTGCCGTCCGGCGGCGGCAAGTGGATCATCGAGGCGCCGTACGTGATGCAGGCGGCCAATGAACTGAAGGCGCACCTGGGCTGGGCAGTGCAGGTGTACAACGCCGCCGAGGCGCTGCCCAATCTGATCAACCCGTTCTGGATGCTGCCGCTGTTGGGCGTCCTGGGTCTTAAGGCACGCGATATTGTCGGTTTCACCTTCATCCAGCTGTTGGTGCATATCCCGTTGGTCTTGGGCCTGCTGTGGGTACTGGGCATGACCCTGACCTACGTACCCCCTGTAATGCCGTAACCGCGCGCCGCGCGGTCCTGCGGTTCATGCCGGTGGCCAGTCGTGCGCGCGCGAAAGCACGGCGTGCAATATGGCCTGTACCTGCGGTTCGTCCAGCTGACCGCGCAGCATCGGCTCCAGCCGGGTGCGCAGATGACCATGGAACAGGGCGCGCGGGCCGGCGTGCGCTTCGGCCACCACCACGTCGATCTGGGCGCCGATGAAAACACGGAGCGTGGGGTGGCGGGCCGCGCCGAACAGGCTGTCCAGCAGTGCAAGCCCGCGCGATGGGGAGTGCGCGCCGCATCCGCCAACCCGCGACTGCAGCGCCTGCTCAAAGGCCTCCAGCGCCTGCAACCGCAGCGGGCCCGCCGGAATCAGCAGTGTCTGGCCCAGCGCGTGCTGGTTCTGCTCGATCAGGTGCGGCGCTTCCCCGGTTGCGGCCAGGTACTGCCGCAGACGCGTGTACATCTGGTTGCACGCGTGTTCCGCTTCGGTCGGTGCCGGTGCGGCATCAAGCAGAAGCGCGTAGTCCAACGGTGCCTCGTGCACCGCCGGCGCGCGCTCGCGTGCCCAGTGCCGTACCCGCAGATCTTCGGGGTTGAGGCGGTGTTCTTCCAGCGCCATCCGGTTCACCGCATCGCGCAGCAGCGAATAGCGGTGCAGTGTGGCGCGGTAGCGCACCGCCGTAGCCGCCTGGTCTCCGGTCAGCGCGCTCTCGGAGGCCATCGCCACCTGCAGGCGCTGGCCGAATGCCGTAACGCGCCGGTGCAGCAGGTCGCGCCTGCGCCGGTGCAGGTCGGTGTCGTTGCCGTGCGCGCCCAGGACCCAGCGCGGAGCAAGGTGGTCGCAGCAGGCGTGGAAGTCCTCCTCGGCACCCCCCGGCAGCAGGCCTTGCAGACGCCGATGGTCGGTGGGCAGTGCCTCGCGGGTCACCTGCACGGGCGCCGGCAGCCACTCCTGCCCCGGCGCCTCGGTCATGCCGCTGGCATGGAAATCCACCACCAGCGCGGCGTGCTTGTCGGGGTGCGGTGCGTTGACCAGCCCTACAGCCCGCAGGCGTTCGGCAGCGGAAAGCGGGCGGTCCACATACAGCAGGCCCAGTTTCGCGTCCTGAGCGGCCGGCAGCTGGCCATGGGCGATGACCAGCTCTGCCTGCCCCGGTATGTGCCCGGAACCGCGCTCCAGCGGATGGCCGTTGCCGTCGTAACCGGCCACATGGATCTGCAGGCGCCCATCGCCGCTGAGCGCGTGCTGGTAGCCCTCCGCGTCCTTGGGGGTGTCTACCAGCAGTGTGCCGCGCAGTCTGCGCTCGGCCACGCGGATCAGGCCATGGAAGTGCTGGCTGATGGCGGTGGCCACCCGGCCCTGGCGCGGATTGGCGCGGTCATCGGCGGCCTGTGGCGTACCCGGGCGCACAGGTTCGGGAAAAATCGGTGCGCCATCGCGCCAGGTGGGCACGACTACGCCGTCAGCTACCGCATGCTCCGGCGGGTAGTGGTACAGCGGTGTGCCGGTATCCAGGTGGGCCGATGGCAGGACAATGGGCTGCGCGCAGACGGTGATCCAGGCAGACAGCGGCAGACAACGACGCAATCGGCGCAGCAAGGCCGGTGGACTCTCCCAGAAGTCGGCATCCACCAGCAGCAGGATGTCGCCCGCCGCCGGCTCGTCCGGCGCGGGCATCGGCGCCTTGCGTCCCCATCCGCGAAGTGCCCGCAGGGGGACTTCGTGCGGCGAAGCAGTATGGCCGTTGAGGAACTCGGTGAGCATGTCCCCTGGGCGCGGGCCCGGCCTGCGCTTGTGCTCGAGCGCGGCCGGCGACGACCGGGTGACCGGCAGCAGCACCCGCATGCCCGCAAGGGCCGGGTCGGTACGCAGCGCCTGCAGCAGCCAGTCGCGGGTGCGCTGCAGGCCACTGCCGGCGGCAAGGCAGAGCTGGCCGCCGCCGCGTCTGCCTGCCGGGTCCCGCGTGCGCAACGCCTGCAGCGCGTGCTGCACGGCAAAGAACTGGCCTGGCCGCGCCAGGTACCGCTGCCCGCGCGCACTGGTGTGCAGGAAACCGCGCAGCAACTGCAGCAGTCGGGCCGGGGCCAGCACCCCGTACAGCAGTTCGGCATGTACCGCCCATGGGGGATCGAGCGCGACGTCGGCGAAGGGCACCGCCTGGTCGCGCAACTGGTCCTGGGTGGCGCGGTTCCAACCGTGTTCGCGCCAGCGCACCCAGCGGTGGGGCGGAGTGCCCACGCTGGCGTAGCAGCCGCCGCGCCGGTCCAGGCACAGCAGCACCTGCGCCTGCAGCGGTGGGTGATGGGCCAGGACGGCGGCCTGCCCCCGGTCCAGATGGGCTATGCCGGCGGCGCTTCGGCCCCACCGTCTTTCGCGATCGCGCTCCACACAGGCCAGCACCGCCAGGGGAATGCCATTTACGTACCCGACCAGTTCGCGGACATCGGGATCCAGCGCATCCGGGAAGGGCGTTGCGTCGGCCACATCCCAGTGGTTCCGGAGCACATGCGCCCAGTCGATCAACGGCACGTGCACGGTCGTGCTGCGGCCGCCAGGCAGCGGTTGCACGGTACGTACGCCCTCCATCAACAGCCGGTGCACCGTGCTGCTGGAGGCCTGCCAGTCCAGGCTGTGGCAGCAGGTATCCACCACGGCAATGATGTCGTGAAAGGTGTGCGGCGACAGGGGCAGCTGCTCGCCGTGGTGCTGGAACCGGAAGCGACGCAGCCACGGCAGCAGCCGCTTCTCCAGCAGGGTGCTCTCCGGCACCCCACGCAGCGGGTCCAGCTCATGGGGCTGCAGGTAGTTCCAGCCCAGCCGTCGCAGCCAGCCCAGGGCGGAGTGGCGAACCCCGAACCTGCCCAGCGCCGCGCTCACGCGGGCTTCTCCGGCGACAGTGAGCGGGTGCGCGCGGGCGCGACGAAAAAGCGCGGGTGGGTCGTATCCATGCGGGCAGTGTGTTCGATCAACCCCCTCGCACACTGTGTGCATCATTCCGAATCATGCGTTGCGCGTGCGCGCCACACAACACGTTCTCAATCCGAATTCAAATTGGAATAGCGAGAGCCAATCGCTTCATCGAAAGGCGTCGTTTCAGGCCAGATTCGCGAACTCGCGCTCCAATGCATCCAACTCGGCGTTGAGCTCCCGCTGGATGGAAGCGAAGGCCGCTTCCAGGGCGGTGCGACGTGCGCGCAACGTGGCCAGGTCAGGCGGCATGCGTGCGGGTGCCGGACGTACGTAACGGGCAATGCTCAGGTTGCCCTGGTTGGCGGTGATCTCATCCAGTCCTGCCAGATGCGCCACGCCGGGCACGCTGCTGCGCTGCGTGCACAGCCGGTGCAGCGCCGCGGCCGTCTCCATGCCCAGCCGGGCACGCCGCTTGCCGGGGGTTGAAAGCGTGCGCGCGTCAACGAACAGCACCAACGCATCGCTGCGCGCCACACGGAACACCAGCAGGGCCGTGGCGACCGACGCGCCGCCGAACAACCGGTCCGGCAGCCCGATCACCGTCTCCACGCGATTGGCGTCCAGCCAGGCAGCGCGGATCCGGGCTTCTTCGCCGTCGCGGAACAGCACCCCGTGAGGCACCACGATGGCCGCCCGCCCCACCTGCGGATCCAGCGTGGCCAGCATGTGCTGGATCAGCGCGGCATGTGCCCATTGCCGGGGCGCAGTGCCATGCAGGAAGCGCAGGTACGGATCGCTGCGGGCCTGCGTGGCCACCCACTTCAGGTGCAGGGGCGGGCACGCCAGCGCCACGTGGAACCGTTGCAGTCGGCCTTCCTCCAGCAGCGGCTCCTGCAACGCGTCGCATGAACGCAGCTGCAGGTCGTCGCTGCCATGCAGCAACAGGCGCAGGCGCGCCAGCGCGCACAGTAAGGGGTCGGGTTCCTGCCCGGACATCGGGTGACGCATCTGCGTGCTGGCGCCTGCCCCATTGCTTTCCGCACGCATCCAGCGCCATGCGGCCAACAGCACTGCGCCGTGGCGGCAGAACGGGTCGTACACGGCCTCATGCGGGGTGGGCCGGGTCAGCGCGGCCATCAACCATGCTGCTGCCGCAGGGACCGCGGCCGTTCCGGCGCCACCGCGACCGGCACCGGACCGCTCCAGCAGGCCTTCCACGGCATCGCTGATGCAGGCATTGCCCACCGCAGCCTGGGCGCGGAAATCCAGCGCGGGCAGCGCAAGGCGCTCCAGCAGCTGGACCAGCGCCTGGTCGCGCTGGGTGTCGTCGGCCGGCAGCGCTTCGTCCAGCTGCAACGCCGGGAAGAGGCCCCCCAGCTTGCGCGGGTTGGCCAGCGTGAACACCCGCAAGGCATCCATCACCCGGAATGCATTGCCCGGCACGTGGCGCTGCCTGAACAGCGTGTCGAACCGGGCATGCGCGGGAACGCAGAACGGAAGCGAGTGCAGGCGGTCGAATGGCCGCTGCGCCGACGTCGGCGTTCTGGCCTGGTGCGCATCGCTGGCCAGCTTCAGCAGCAGCAGCGCCAGGGTCAGGTGCGTGTCCGCATCGGGATGGGCAACATCGCCCAGCGCATCGCGGGCGTGGACGAGAGCGGCTAGCGTCGCGGGGGTGTTGGGAAGGGCGCCGTATTTCATCAGGTCAACCCTTGGCTGACATACCGGGCGCTACGCAAGGCCTGCGCACGATGCGCGCGGCCGAATCGATTACCAGCTGACCTCTCACGCCCGGACATTGAAGCTCTCCACAATCGAATGTCTCCACTATATCGTCTTTTCCGATATTGCAAAGTTGGATATAGCTTATGGGGCTGCCCCTTCTGCAAGCGCAGCCATGCAAAGAACCATTCACCGCATCGAACACCTTGTCGTTACCGAACTTCTGCGCGAACTCCGCCTCAGCGCGGGACTCAAGCAGGCGGAGGTATCGGAGCGTTTAGGGGTCACCCAGTCGTACATCAGCGACGTGGAGCGCAACAGCCGCCGCGTGGACGTAGTCGAGCTGAGAGATCTCCTGCGCATCTATGGGGTGTCACTTTTGGAGTATGTGAGCGAAATGGAGATCCGCTTGCGAAAAAAGCGTTCCGTCCAGCCAGCCAGGCGAACGCCACGCGTTCGGGCGAAAGTCACGGCCCGCGGCGAGTAAGAGGAGAGTCGACGCGGGATCCGGACAGCAGGAGCTCGGCATATCGGGCTACCTCGTCATGCCGCGCCGCCATCAGCTGCTCGCAGTGGCGTAGTTCAAGCTGTGCCGTCCTCGCGATGGTTACGATGCGCATCTGTCGCAGAAGCGAGGGCACTTGAACTGTCAGCGCCTCCACCGAGGCCTTGCGCACGCTCTGTTGCCGCGAGCCAGCCGACTGCCCCTGCAGATAATCCTGAGCGCGTCGCTGATTCAACTGCCAGGCAAGGAATGCTGGCATCACGCTGGACGGATCCTTCAGCCGAATCACGTACAGGTGTGGACTGCACACTGTCCTCTCCGCAGGCGAGCACAGCAGCGCCGCCATGGGATGACTGCCGCGCGCGGCAAGCAGCACGTCGCCGTCCTTGACCCAGTCCGGTGTCTTCCGGTGGCTCAAGTGTGTGCGCAATAGTTCATCCGCACCCTGCATGCCGGTTGCGGTGACATTCTTCAGTTGGATGACGCGTACCGGGCCATCTGCGGCTGGGGTGATCGCACCGCGGAACGGGTGTCCCTGGCGGATGCTGGCGATGTCGCCAAGCCGCGCACTACCGTATGAAATGTTCATGGCGGCGACCATGCGGGGCGCGTAGTGGGCCGTCAATGTGCCGTTTCACACCATTCGGGATGATGCGAGTTGAGTGAGGAAAACTGTAACCGACTTAACTGTCTGGGATAGATTGCGCTGCGTCTTCCGGCCGAACCCTGAGAAAACATCAATCGAATATTTGAGACTGCGCAAATCTGCGAATCCCCAAACGTGCCCAAGCGCCCACATTCATGCGGATGACTGCGCGGGCCAGGGAGTGGCGACATGACGGGGTTCCAGTTTGGAATAAGCGCCACTGGACGTGCTGCGCGCGATCTTTGACGAATTCGTACGAAAATGGCCACACGGATTTAACCCCCGCCTTCAGAGGATGGCCACGACCGCGGCATTCCGCACGCGGCTTCCGGAGATCCGAGATGGCACAGCAGCGCAATCAGAGTTCCCAGCAGGACCAGCGCGGTCAGCAGGAGGGGCGTGGCCGCGACCAGCAGCAGCAACAGCAGCAGGAACAGCAGCAGCGCAACCAGAACCAGCAGCAGGGCTGGCAGGACGAGGAAGAATGACGGCTGGCTGTTGCGCCGGTGACTGAAGGCCCCGCCTCGGCGGGGCCTTCTTCATGCGTCGGCAGGCGGTTCAGGGCTGGCCCGCCATCAACGCATCCTCGACCGCCGAGAACCGCTCCAGGTCGAACGTGTCCAGCCGCATGGCCTGCGTGGCAGTGGTGAACGCCAGCGTGGCCAGCACCCGCTCGGGATGCTGTGCCCACGGCGGCACGTAGCGTGGCGGTGCGATCAGGCCGGAGGCGCGGTAGGGGGCCAGGGTCACCAGGTCACCCAGGTCCACGCGCCCGCAGAACACCAGCCGCAGCGTGTCGGCGCGATTCTCGTGCAGGGCGCGTTTGATGAAGGCGGTAACCAGCAGCAGCCCCTCCAGGTACGCGCCGTCCTTGGTGAAGCACACCCGGCCACGCACGTCGCCGCCGCGGAAGATGCGCGCAGCGCTGCGATAACTGTCCTCTTCGGTCTGGCCGGCGGCCAGGAAGGCCTTGAAGATGTCGATGAAATCCGCACCCTCCAACGCCTCCTGCAGCCGCACCACGCGCAGGGCCAGGCGACGCAGGCGGTTGATGTCCATTGCGCCGGTGACGATTTCCGAGAACGTGGCCAGGCCTTCCTGCGTGCGGGTGGTGCGCGGCGCGCCGCTGCCCAGGCAGCGCAGCCAGGGCTGGTGCTTGCCGTTGAGCAGGGTGCCGGCATGGATGAACGCTTCGTGTTCCACCAGCTGGTCCAGGTCCAGCTGCGAGAACATGGCGTCTGCCCGCAGCCGGATCACCTTGCTGCCGGCGGCGGCCTTGGAGGCCAGCTGGGTGTCCAGCACCACCTTGACCGGGTCGTCGGTGAAGAACGGCTCGATACGCTCGCGCAGCATCACCGAGAAGTCGGGGGCGGGAATGGTGTAGGCGATGCGAGGCACGTACTGCGAACCGAGCAGCTGGTCGGTAATGAGCAGCATCTGTGCGGCCGACTGTGCCGTGGTGATGGTCTGCGAGCGATAGCGGGTGCTGGGGTGTCCGTAGAGCAGGGTGGAGCATTCGGTGAAGCGGGGGGTACCGATGCTGCCCAGCATGCGCGCGGCCACCCGATAGCTCCACGCGGTGCGGTACAGCCAGTCACCCACCGGGTGGCCACGATCCAGCTGCTGCAGGATGCCGTCCAGCGCGGCCAGGGTCGCGGTGTGGTCCTGCGCCTGGGTCGGCGGGGCAGGCAGCTCCGGCTTGCCGGCCCGCCAGCGCTCGAGGAAGCGGGTTTCGGTGTCGATCGGTCAGGCCAGGGCGGAGAGCACGCGGATCCTGCTGCCAAGCCGCGCAAGGTGGGCGTCGACCTCCAGCAATGGGCCCAGAGCGGGGTCGTCCCGGGTGGGGTCGAGGGCGCGTTCGGCAGTGAGCAGTTCCACGACGGGCAACCGGGATGGGCCTGTTGCTACTGTCCCGGTAGACGGCGCGTTGCGCAACGGTCCTTCTACGCGCTACGGCTCAGCAAATCTACTGCACCGCTGCCACCCGCCACCCCTGGTCGGCATCCTCGAGCTGTCCTTCCGCGACCCCGCCCAGCATTGTCTCGATGCCACGCGCGTTGGGCAGCACCTTCTGCTCCGGGAACCAATGACGTGTTGCATCGACGACGATCAACAGGCCCTCGTCGTCCCCCAGGGCGGCGAAGTGTGGGGTAGGGGGACTCAGCGGCTGCAGCCCGAACACGGCGTCCGCACGGGCGGCGAACGCGGCCACGTTGGCGGTGGGCAGGCCCACTTCGCTCACGCAGGTGAGCTCGCTGCCATGGAACGCGCCCTGGCGCCCGGACGTGGGTAGCCGTCGCCGTCCGATCAGCTCCAGGATCAGTCCGTCCGGACCGTCGAAGTAGATGGACTCGGATTGCCAGCGATTCCCGAACGTGAAGTGCGCCTGGCCTGCCGCATTGCGCTGCAGTGGCGAGCGCGCCAGCAGCCACGCCGTGGCCGCCTCGAACCGATCGGCCGGGACGTTGAAGGCCAGGTGCACACCGCCTACCGGGTCGTCGCCTGCGGCGCGCAGCTGCAACGTGGTCCAGCCAATCTGCACGGCCTCTCCCTGCACCGGCAGCTGCATGACCTCGGCGAACCAGCTGGCGACAGCGGCAACTTGGGAGACGGGAAGCCGGATAGCGTGAATGCGCATGGTGGTGAAATCCTTGGAACAGACGCACGTGTCAATTCGCTGACATCGCGCGGGAGGAGAATGAACGTTGCCGCACAGACAATGTGGCGCGCTTCCCCGCAAATACTGTGACTCTTATCACGCAAGTAGGGGGCGGCTACGGTATGTAATGGGTGTGTGAACGCCAAAACGCTGACGCGCCGCTATGCTACGCGCCCCGGCGCAGTCCAATCCGCGCCACGACACGATCAGGAGGATCCGTTGTCCCATCATCGTTCCATGACGCTGCTCGCGCTGTCGCTGAGCATTCTACTGGCCGCCTGCAAGCCTGACGCCGCCGCCATCGCGCCGGCGGATGCCGCAGCCCCCGCCGCCCCGACAGCTGCCGCTGCGGCCGCTCCCGCCACTGCCGCCGATGCTTCTGCCGGGTGCGCGCATGCCGATTTCGATGGCTTCCTGCCGCAGTTCGGCCGCGACATCGCGCTCCAGGAAAAGTCCGTGGCCGACCCGCTGATCAGTGAGCGCTACGACACCCGAGGCGATGAGCCCACGCTGGTGGCCGAAAAGGTGCCGCTTTCCGACGTGACCTGGCCGGTGATGCCCAATCCGTCCGGCTTGAAGGACGTCGGTCGTGAGATGCAGGTGAGCCGGCAGGACGACGGCAGCATGAAAGTGCTGATCCGCACCCCGGACACCAGCGACCAGCAGTCGTATTACTTCGCCCAGCGCCCGTGCTGGCAGCTGGTACGCATGGCGGACGAGTCGATCTGATGGCCCGCCTGTTCACAGCACCCGCAGTCGCGCTGCTGTTGGCCGCATGCAGTGCGCCCAGCGGACAGTCGGTTTCCACCGCCGCCCCGGATGGGGCCGCCGCGCCTGCGGCCCCCGCGGCGCAGACCCCTTCACCCACCCAGCAAGAAGAAGAGAACGGCATGCACAAGGAATGCGCAGGTGCGCGGCTGCACCTGACCACGTTGCCCGCCACGGACGGTACCGCCACCCGCACCCGCCTGGACATTGAAAAGGACGGCCAGCGCCGCACCCTTGATGCCCCGGTGGAGATGGAGGGCTACACCGCCGTTGGCCTGGCCTGTGTGGAAGACGCACAGGGCGCTTCGTATTTCGTGGTGCAGTACGGCGAGCTGCCGTACGGCTGCGCGTTCTGCGAATGGTTCTATCTCTACGACGCCAACGGCAGGCAGCTCACCCACAGCACCCCGCCGCTGCGCGGCGAAGCCGGGTCGCAGTCGCCCAACAACGACGAGTATTCGCAGCTGATCGCCAAGCTCGGCATCCAGCACCCGGAGGTGGACGACATCGAAGACTGAGAAGGATGTGGAAGGTGCCCGCCGTTGGTGGGTACGTGATTCACCTGGAGCAACACCCCTTAAGGAAAGTCCCTTTTTCATAGAATGGATAGCACTGACATGCCCAATGACATCTACACCAGCATGGTGCAGCCGCCTGGTGCGGCGTACCGTAGCAACCAGATCGAGCCGTGGAGCCATTACCGCGAGCCGATCGACGAAAGCCGCCCGCTGCATGGCCAATCGCGCCGTTGGGGCGATGCGTCGCCGGAAGTGCAGTCGCGCGTGATCGATTCGTTGATCGAATCCTCGCGCGAGGCCGGGCTTACCCCGCGCGAAACCGCGCATGTGCTGGCCATCGCACGCGTCGAGTCGGGCTTCAACCCGGACGCTGCCGCCGGCACCACCTCGGCCTCGGGCCTGGGCCAGTTCATCGACCGGACCGGCAAGCATTACGGCCTGACCAACGCCAACCGCTTCGACGTGGACGCGCAGTCCGACGCGCTGGTGGCGCACTTCGTCGACAACCGCAACCTGGCGCGCGACCGCGGCCAGGGCGAAGATTACATCTACAAGTACCACCACGATGGCCCGACCAAGGACTACGGCGGCCTGGGCCTGTCGCAGCGCAAGGTGGCGCCGCACCTGGATGAGTACGAACAGTTCGTCAACCAGCGCCTGGGCCAGACGCTCGACCAGGCGCCGGCACAGCAGCAGGCCACCGCGCCGGCCGTGGCCGCCAGCCAGGCGCGCTCCTACGAGCACACCATGCAGGTGATGCTGCCGCCACAGAATGGCGTCAAGCCGCACATCACCGGTCATTTCGGTGAGCACCGTGGCGAGAAGAGCCATGGCGGCAGCGACTTCAACTATGTCGGCGGCCAGGCCGGCCGCAACCTGCAGCACCCGACCATCCACGCGCCGATCGCCGGCACCGTGACCTCGGTGGGCGGCAGGTACGGCACGGTGATGATCCAGGATGCCGACGGCAACTCGCACCAGATCCTGCACATGCAGGACACCCAGGTGAAGGTGGGCCAGCACGTGGAGCCGGGCGATCCGATCGGCACCATGGGCGGCCGCGGTCCGCAGGGCGCCAACCAGTACGCCCAGCACGTGCACTACCAGATGAAGGACCCGTCCGGGAAGCTGATCAACCCGGAAGCGTACTGGAACAAGGGCGTGCAGCAGGACGCGGGCAAGCACGGGCACGCGCACGACCATGACCACGCGCCGGCCGGCACCCTGCGCAAGGGCGACCGCAGCGATGAGGTGACCAGGCTGCAGGAGGAGCTGAACCGCCTGGGCGTGCGCGATGCCAATGGCAACCGCCTCGCCGAGGATGGCAAGTTCGGCGACAACACCCGCGAAGCCGTGCAGGCCTTCCAGAAGCAGCAGGGCCTCAAGGACGACGGCGTGGTGGGTCGCGAGACGTTCGGCAAGTTGGCGGCAGCGCAGGCGCAGGGCGCTGAAACGCGCACCGCCGTCCCGCAGCTGGGCGACAAGGGCCACCCCGACACCCCGCTGCACAACGCCATCCGTGCCCAGCTGCCGAGCATGATCTCCAACGAGGCGGCTGCGAACGTGACGCTGCAGGCCAAGCAGGCCGGCATCGATTCGCCGGAGAAGCTGCAGAGCGTGGCCGTGCAGGATGGCAAGGCGTTCGTGATGGGCACCACGCCGGGCTACCGTGCCGCCGTGGACCTGAGCCAGGCACCGCCGCTGGAACAGACCAGCGCGCAGCTGCTTGGCGGCAACGACGCCCAGCAGCAGCGCCAGGTGCAGGAAGAACAGCAGAAGGTGGCGATGGGGCGCTGAGCGCCTGACCGCGCCGCTGCATGACGTGTGTGTGGTACTGACGCCAGCCGGGGAAACCCGGCTGGCGTCTTCATGCGCACGCCGCTGCCTGCATTAAACTGTGTCGCATTGCTGGCATGGCCAGTGCGGTTGCAATGCCAAGGGTAAGCGTGGAACAGACAAGCAGCACTGCGGCCGATATCCAGCTGGTGGCCATCGATATGGACGGGACGCTGCTGGACCCCGCGCACCGCTTGACCGCGCGGGTCAAGCAGGCCATTGCCCGTGCGCGGGCACGCGGTGTCCGGATCGTGCTGACCAGTGGCCGGCCCGTGTCCGGCCTGGCGCCGTTCCTGGACGAGCTGGCGATCAACGGTGACGACGATTACTGCATTGCCTGCAACGGCGGCCTGGTCACGCGTGTCGGCAACGGCGAGGTGGTGGTGGAGTACCCGCTCAGCTTCGACGACTTCCTGTACTGCGAGCGTGTGGCGCGCGAGCTGGGGGTGCACTTCCAGGCCCTGGACGGGAAGCGGCTGTATACGCCCAACCAGGACATCAGCCACTACACGGTGGTGGACTCGCATCTGTCGCATGTGCCGCTTTCCTACCGCAGCGTGGCCGACATGGACCCCACGATGTCGTTCATCAAACTGATGATGGTGGACGAGCCCGGCATCCTCGATGCCGCCATCGCCCGCTTGCCGAAGGCGCTGACCGAACGCTTCGCGGTGCTCAAGAGTGCCGCGTTCTTCCTGGAGGTGTTCGACCACCGGGCCGGCAAAGGCCCGAGCCTGCAGAAGCTGGCCGGTCACTTGGGGATCGACCGCAGCCAGGTCATGGCCATCGGTGACCAGGAGAACGACCTGACCATGCTGCAGTTCGCTGGAACCAGCGTGGCGATGGGCAATGCGGTCGATGTGGTCAAGGCGACCGCGTTGCACCAGACCACCACCAACGCCGAAGACGGTGTCGCCCTGGCCCTTGAGCGGTTCGTGCTGGGCGACTGAACCGTCGGCCTCCGGCTGAAATTGAAAGTACTTGCATGGCCCTCGCCCATGCGTGGGCACACCCTGAGGCAGCCATGGCGGCGTGGATCGGGTGGAGCAGTACGTGTCTGCAATCGCAGGAAGTTGGATCGTCCATCGGGACGTGGGCGACAGTGAACTGGGCGCGACGGCCAGGCGCCTGACCCTCTCGCTTGCCCACCGTGGCGGGCATCGCCAGCCGCTGGCGCGATCAGGCGTTGGCCTTGCGCTGGCCGCGGTGTCGGGCTCGGATGTCGCGTCCAACATTGCCGAGAGCCCGGATGGCCGCTATGTGGTGGTCACCGGTGGCGCAGTCGGTGACCCCTTCAACCGGCTGGGCGCCGCGCCGGCGCATGCCATCGCGCGCCTGCTGGTCGGCACCGGCACCGTCGACGCGCTGCGCCGTACGCCGGAGGCCGTGAGCGTTGCCATCTGGGATCACTGCGAGCGCAGCTTGACGCTCTCCCGTGACCGCATCGGACACAGCGACCTCTACTACAGCTGCACCGCGTTCGGTCTGGTGTTCTCTTCGGAACTGAAGACGCTCACCCATGAATGCATGGGCGGATGCGAGGTCGACCCGCAGGCGGTGTCGCAGCTGCTTCGCTACGGCTACATCCCGGCCCCTGCTACCGTCTACCGGGGCGTGTACAAGCTGCCGGCAGGCACGATGCGCGTGTTCCATGAAGCACAACTGCGCGCCGGACGGCGCAGCGACGCAGTCGCCGGACCGTTCACCCCGCACTGGAGCCTGAAGCACGAGGCGGAAACCCGCATGGCCGCGCGCGCGTCCAGCCCCCTCGACGCCTCGGTGGATGCGGTGATCACCGCGCTTGAGGATGCCATCGGTCGGTCGCGCAGCGCACGCACCGCGTGCCTGCTGTCGGGCGGCGTCGACTCCAGCCTGATCACCGCACTGCTGCAGCGGCAGAGCGCGGCAGCCGTGGAAACCATCTCGGTGGGCTTCGATGCGCCGGGCCACGATGAGTCGGACTGGGCGGCGGAGGTGGCCACCCATCTGCGCACGCGCAACACGCGCTTGATGATGGACGATGCAGGTGCACTGCGGCTGGTGGAGCGCGCCGCGCGCGTGTATTGCGAACCCTACGCCGACTCGTCGGCGATTCCCACCCTGCTGGCGGCCGAAGCTGCGGGTGCGTCGTGCCGCACCATCCTGACCGGCGATGGTGGCGACGAACTGTTCTTTGGCCATGCCGCGTATGTGAAATCGCTGCGCAACCATGGCATGGCCCGCCGCGTTCCCGGCGCCGTGCGCCGCGTGCTGGGCGCCTGCGCGGCGCGCAACCCCGAGCGGGCGCGGCTGGGCGGCCTGGCGGCGTTGATCTCGGAGGCGGCGTCCGGGTCGCTGGCGGAAACCTACCTGGCGCGTGTCTCGCGCTGGCGCGATCCGTCGCGCGCGCTGCGGGCCGCCCACGAGCCGCCGCGGCAGTTCCTGGACCCGGCGCTGCACCCGGCCTGCGCACACCGCGCGGAGCTGCTGCTGTTCCTCGACCAGAGCAACGAGTTGAGCGAAGGGCTGATGACCAAGTCCGACCGTGCATTCGGCGCGCATGGCGTGCACGCGCGCAGCCCCTTCCTCGACCCGGAGGTACTCTCGCTGGCGTGGGGCATGCCGTTCGAGCACAAGCTGCACCATGGCGAAACCAAGGCGGTGCTGAAGCGCGCACTGGAGCGCTTCCTGCCCGAGCACTACGTGCGGCGCCCGAAGAAGGGCTTCGGCGCACCGGTGGCGCGCTGGCTGAAAGGGCCGCTACGCGACTGGGCCGAGGACCTGCTCGACCCGGTCGCCCTGCGCGATCGCGGCATCCTGGACGAAACGGTGGTTGCCGGTATGTGGCGATCGTTCCTCGATGGCAACAGGAAGTATCACACCCACCTGTGGCCGGTACTGATGTTCCAGGCGTGGGATCGCGAATGGAATGGGCCCAATGCGGGGGCGCAGGCGTTCCATGCACGGATCAACGCAGCATGACGCGCGTGCATGCCGCGCCGCGCACGTGCTACCGGCGGGCGCGCGCCAGACGGCTGGTTTCGAGGGCCTGCCGGTGGCTCCGGCGAGGCTGCAGACGGGCCCCCGGTCTCAACGAAGGCTTCGTCATCAAGGACTGACCGCCTGCGGTTACGCCTGCTGGCCCGTACCTTGGGCGGCAACGTAGGCCTTCCACAACGCGGGCAGGTCATTGCCGGTGTGCTGCTTCCACAGCGCAGGGGTGTAGCGGCCCTGGCGCAGGGCGCCATCCAGTGCCTTGACCAGACCCGGATGGGCTGCCTCACTCCACTTCAGGAACGCGCCGGTCACGCGGTAGCCGGTGTCCACGTTGTGCTCGGGCTTGATGTGCGTGGGCAGTGCCCAGCCGCCCGACGCGTTGTCCACACCGTACACGTCGCGTGCATAGTCGGCGATGCCTTCCACCAGCCACGACGGCGCCTGTTCGCTGGCATAGCCCGGGTAGCCCTGCACGATATGCATCGCCTCATGGGTGACCAGGTCGGTGTCATTCGGGTGCTTCACCAGCCAGCACGGATTGATGGTGATGGTGGCCGACTTCTCCTTCTCGCCCACGTAGGCAACACCGTCGTAGGACGGATCCATGACGATGCGCACGCGGTCCGGCGCGCCGGGGTGGAAGTCGGCGCGCTCGCGTGGGTAGGCAGAGAAGAACGTCGCGATGATGCGGTCGCGCACGTCGGCAACCGTACTGCCGCTCGGGTCCTGGTAGGTCAGGGTGACGCCCTGGCGGGTCTGCTGGATGTCGGCCGCCTGCACGGCAGGGACGGCGAGGGTGGCAGCAATGACGGGGGCGATCAGGCAACGGCGCAGACGCATGCAGGGCACTCCGGAAGATGACGGGATGGCGCGGATCCACCACAGCGAGATCCTGCTGCAGTGCGGCACTGGAGGGTTGCCGGCCGGGGACATCGAAACCGACAAACACGCCGATCCTGCTACACGGCTCACCACCACCGCAAGTGCCATTTAGTTCGATCTAAGCACCGGGAAATAGTTTCATTTCAAATTGTTGACAGGAAATTTAGATCGATCTAGAAAAGCGGGTCCCCACCCCCCCACGGAACCTGCCCACACCCCAACCTTCCCGCGCCTGCCTGGCACAGGGAGACCTTGTACTGGAGAGCTGCAAGATGAAGCGCACGTTGCTGTCGTTGCTGGTGTCGTCCGTACTTTTCCATCCCCTGGCCGCACAGGCCCAGGCGTCCCCCTCCGAAGACAGCGGCGCGGCGCCGGCCCCACGCCAGCTCGACGCAGTGAATGTCACCGGTTCGCTGATTCCGCGCGCCCAGATCGAAGGGCCTTCGCCGGTGACCACCATCACTGCCGAGGACATCGAGGCGCAGGGCTTCACCACGGTGTTCGACGCGCTGCGATCGCTGCCCATGGCCAACGGCTCGGTGCAGGACTCACAGGGCACCGGGTTCTACACGCCGAGCGCCAAGACGGTCAGCCTGTTCGGGCTGGACCCGAGTTACACCCTGACCCTGCTCAACGGGCGACCGCTCAACAGCTATCCGCTGGCCTACAACGGCAACACCAGCATCGTGGACATCGCCAACATTCCGCTGGGGATGGTCGAACGCATCGACGTGCTGACCGGTGGGCAGTCGTCGGTGTACGGATCATCGGCCGTGGCGGGCGTCATCAACATCGTGCTGAAGGACAAGGTGGAAGGCGCGCACTTCCGTTACCGCGCCGGGGGCTACAGTGATGGCGGCGGCTCCAGCCAGCGCTTCATCTTCAGCAACGGCCACTCGTTCGGCAACCTGGACCTGAGCTACGGGCTGGAGTACACCAAGCAGAAGCCCATCTTCGCCTCCGACCGCAGCTACATCGACAGCGTCAACGACAGCCCGACCGGCCCGCAGGATCCCTCGCGTACCTTCCTGCGCATGCAGATGTCCCCCAACGGCTACATCGACCCGGGCCAGGCGACCTGTGCACCCCTGTCCTACCTGTTCGGTGGCAGTACCACCTACGCACACCGCAACGCCGCGGGCACCGGCTATTACTGCGGCAGCCCGGACAATGTCGGCACGGCAACGCTCTACAACAAGAGCGAGGACGTGAACGCCACCACGTTCCTGCGCTACCACCTCAGCGAAACCACGGAGCTGTACTCGGACATCCTCTTCAGCTTCGGACGGCCCACCTATTCCGGCGGCAGCCCGTTATGGAACAAGACCTTCTACAACCAGACCAGCGGCAACTACGAGCAGTGGCAGCGCATCTATGCACCCGAGGAAGTGGGCATGGACGCGAAGGACCAGCGCGTCTACACCCGCTCGCTGAACATCACCGCCGGCGCCCGCGGCGGGCTGGGCGACACCGGGTTCGACTACGACGTGTACGTGAACCGTTCCAGCACCGACGTCACCCGCAAGTCCACCGACTTCCTGGCCGTGGGCGGCATCGATGACTACTACCTCGGTCCGCTGCTGGGCAGGGTAAACGGCTATGACGCTTACGCGCCGAACCTGGACGTGCTGTACCAGCCGCTGACGCGCGGTCAGTACGACCAGTTCAGCGGTACCAACCGTGCCGAATCCAACGCCTCGCGCACCGGCGTCACCGCACTGGTGACCAACACCTCGCTGTTCGGCCTGCCGGCCGGCGACGTCGGCTTTGCGATGATCCTGCAGGGCACCCGCGAGAAATTCTTCAACCAGTCGGCCGACCCCAACGCAGCCACGCTGTTCCGCGGGCAGACCGCAGGCACCTCGGCCGAAGGACAGCGCGATCTGTACGCGATAGGCGCGGAGCTGCAGGTGCCGATCTTCGACACCCTCAGCGCCAACCTGTCCGGACGCTACGACAAGTACTCCCTGCAGGGCGGGGGCGGAAACGGCAAGGCGACCTGGAAAGTGGGCCTGGAATACCGCCCCGTGGAGTCGCTGCTGCTGCGCGGCAGCTATGCCACGGCGTTCCGCTCGCCGGACATGTTCTACCTGTACTCGCGCGAGAGCAGCGGCTATACCACCAACGTGGACACCTTCCTGTGCCGGCAGGCCGGGTATACCTCCGAAAACTTCGACGAGTGCCCGCAGGCGTCGCTGTCGGTGCTCTCTTCCAGCACCGGCAACCGCGACCTGAAGGACATCACCGCCGAGACATTCACCTATGGCTTCGTGTGGTCGGCGCTGGACAACGCCCTGAACCTGTCGGTGGACTACAACTCGGTGAAGATCGAGAACGAGGTCAACATCCTCGGCACCGACAGCATCCTCACCACCGAGGCCAATTGTCGGCTGGGCACGTCGGAGAATGGCGATGTGGCGTTCGACATCAACTCGCCGACCTGCCGGCAGATCCTGGCCCAGGTGCAGCGACTGCCGGCAAATGATCCGCTGAACCCCAACGGCGTGTCCAAGGTGTTCTCCTATCCGATCAACCTGGCCAAGCAGCGCCAGACCGGTATCCAGGCGTCGGCGGATTACAAGTGGAGCGCCGGGCGCGCGGGCGACTTCGGGATCAACGCCGGCTACTACCGCTCGCTGAAGCACGAGCTGCAGCAGCAGGAAGGCGACCCGGTCTACGACATGCTGTGCTGCGGGAACTCCAATGAGCTGCGCTACCGCGCGACCTTCGGGGCAAACTGGAACATCGGCGCGTTCAGCACCAATGTCTACGGCATCCGCAACGCACCGACCTGGAACGCCATCGGTGAGGAACGCAATATCGGCCCGTGGACGACCTGGAACGCTACGGTCAACTACCGGATCAACAAGGTGGCCAGCGTGCTGCTGACCGCCAACAACCTGACCAACGAGCGTCCACCAGTGGATCGCAGCAACGGCAACTGGCCGTATTACGACCAAGGGGTTTACAACGCCTTTGGGCGGTCGATGTTCGTCGAGTTGTCGCTGGACTTCCAGTAGCAGAGCGCCGGGGTGGCCATTCGAGTGGTCACCCCGGTCGATGCTTCCGGTACCAGCTACCACGAGACACGGCTGGCGAAGCGGTTTTCATCCTGGCATTCGCGGCGACGGATCTGGTCATTCAGTCACCCCACACCCCCACGATCCACCTGCCGGTAGCCAATTGCCTCGGCCAGGTGCGCTGTCGCAATCTGCTGCTGTGCGGCCAAGTCGGCTACCGTGCGGGCCACGCGCAGAATCCGGTGCATGGATCTTGCCGAAAGCTGCAGCTGCTCCACCGCGGTTTCCAGCAACTGCTGGTCATCCGGGTCCAGGTGGCAATGCAGGTCGAGTTCGGTGGGCAACAGCTGCGCGTTGGGTTTTCCACTGCGCGCGAGCTGCACCTCGCGTGCGGCGACCACGCGTGCGCGGACCGCAAGGCTCTCCTCGCCCAACGGTGCGCCGCTGCGCAATTCGGCAGGCTCCAGGCGGGGCACCTGCACATGCAGGTCGATGCGGTCCAGCAGCGGGCCTGACACACGCCCGCGATAACGCTGGATGGCTTCACCGCTGCAGCGGCAGCGACCGCTGCGGTCGCCCGCCCAGCCGCAGGGGCAGGGGTTCATCGCGGCCACCAGCTGGAAGCGCGAAGGGAACGCGTCCGTGCGTGCGGCACGCGCCACCATCACCGTGCCGGATTCCAGGGGTTCCCGCAGCACTTCCAGCGTGTGGCGACTCCACTCGGGAAGCTCGTCCAGGAACAGCACGCCGTTGTGTGCCAGCGAGATTTCACCCGGGCGCGGATGCGTGCCGCCGCCGACCAGCGATACCGCGCTCGCAGTGTGATGCGGGGCGCGATAGGGGCGATGCCGCCAACGGGCAGTGTCGATGCCGGTACCGGTGCAGGAGGCAATGGTCGCCGTCTCCAGCGCCTCGGCTTCGGTGGCGTCGGGCAGGATGCCGGGCAGGCGCGAGGCCAGCAGGGTCTTGCCGCAGCCGGGGGTGCCGAGCAGCAGCAGGTGGTGTCCGCCGGCAGCCGCTACTTCCAGTGCACGGCGCGCCTGCTGCTGGCCGCGCACGTCGCGCAGGTCGGGAACGGACAGCGGCGTCACCGGTGCAGGTACCGCATGGGGCAGGGAGCGGCTGGCCAGGGAGGCGCACACCTCCAGGAGGGTGCGGGCCACGCGCACATCGGCGTGCTGGGCCAGCGCCGCTTCTTCGCCGTTGCCGGCAGCCAGCACCAGCGTGCGGCCCTGCTGCGCCGCGGCGATCGCGGCCGGCAGCGCGCCATCCACCCCGCGCAGTTCACCGGTCAGCGCCAGCTCGCCCAGGAATTCGTAGGTGCCCAGGAGCTGGCGGTCGATCTGGTCACTGGCGGCGAGGATGCCCAGCGCGATGGCCAGGTCGAAGCGCCCGCCCTCCTTGGGCAGGTCGGCCGGGGCCAGGTTGATCAGGATGCGTTGCTGCGGGTACTCGAAACGCGCGCACAGCAGCGCGGCACGCACGCGGTCGCGCGATTCGCGCACGGCGGCTTCGGGCAGGCCGACCATGGTGGTGTGCGGCAGGCCGCCGCTCAGCATCACTTCGATCCGTACCGCCGGTGCGGCAATGCCCACGCGCGCGCGGCTGTGCACCAGCGCAAGGCTCATGCAGGTTCCTGGGTTGGCTCAACGATCTGCGAGCTTGGCCGGAAACGGAGGGGTTGGCTGTCGGGTGGTGTAGCGCTGCGGAATCAGGAGAAACCGCGGCGCATTGTGGGTCAGGGCGCGGGACGTTCCGGCGTGGCGCTGGCCGCTTCCAGTGCGGCCACGGTCTTTTCCAGCGCTTCGAGCTTCTCGCGGGTGCGCAGCAGCACCGCACGTTGCACGTCGAATTCCTCGCGGGTGACCAGGTCCAGTTTGCCCAGGCCGGCCTGCAGGGCGCTCTTGAAGGTGGCCTGCAGTTCCTCGCGCGACTGACGCAGGCCCGGCGGGACCATGTCGCTCAGGCGGCGTGCGAGGTCATCGAGCTGGTTGAGGTCAATCATGGGGATCTCTGCGCGTGGGGCTGGCCAGGCACTAGGATAGCGGTATCCTTGCGCCGCAGATGAAGGGAGCCAACAGATGAAGATGGTCATGGCGGTGGTCAAGCCGTTCAAACTCGACGATGTCCGCGAGGCGCTGGCCGAACGCGGCGTTACCGGGATTACGGTCACCGAGGTGAAGGGGTTCGGCCGGCAGAAGGGTCACACCGAGCTGTACCGGGGCGCCGAGTACGTGGTGGATTTCCTGCCCAAGGTGAAGATCGAGGTGGCGGTCACCGATGACCAGGTCGAGGAGGTGGTGGAAGCCATCGTCAAGGCCGCCGGGACCGGAAAGATCGGTGACGGCAAGGTGTTCGTCTACGACCTGGGCAGCGTGGTGCGCATCCGCACCGGTGAGCTGGACGCCGACGCGCTGTAAGGCGATGCCGGGCTCCGCCCGGCAGGCAGTCAGGCCTTGAACCAGCGGTAGAAGCGCTTCCAGGCCACGCGCACGCCGGCCACCCAGCGGGGGTCGGCCACCTGGGCTGCTTCGGAAGCGCTGGGGCGGGCGCCGGTCAGGCGCTGGCGCATCTTGAGCAGGTTCTTCATGTCGCTGCGGCGGAGCTGACGGGACACCGGATGCACCGGCAGCCAGCGCGGGCTGCGCCACGCCGAGGTGAAGTCCACCAGTACCGGCACCCCGCCGTTGACCATCACATTGGTGCCATGCAGGTCGTTGTGGGTGATGCCGGCGGCATGCAGGCGGCTGAGCGCCAGCTGCAGCTGCTCGAACACCTCGATGCCGACCGACTGCGCGGCGCTGAGGGTCTGGCCCGGAATGAACTCCATGCCCAGCGCGAGGCCGCCGATGGTGCCCAGCAGCGCCGGGGCATGCTTCCAGCCGGCCAAACGCTGCAGGATGCGTGCCTCGCGGCGGACCAGCAGGCGGGCCACGGGCGAGAGGGGGGTGCCGCGGTAGCGGGTGTAGTCCTTGACCACCGCCGGCTGCCCGTTGAGGCAGGTGCGGTAGACGTCGGGTTCAAGCAGGCGTTCGCCGCGCTTGAGCAGCTCGGCAGGGGCGGTGTCGTCGACACACGAAGCAACAAGTGTATTCATGGCGTTCTGGGGCGACCCGGTGGTCGGCGCAAAGCGTCAGGCGTACCGGTGCTGCTGAATGGGGGCGGATGAAGATTTCGTTAATTTTAGTACTCCGCAGTACACGAAACCAGTACTTGTCAGAAAAATGTAGTACCCGGCCATGGAACAGTTCGTCGCGCAGACCATGAATCCTGCCTGCTGCAATCATTTCGTTTTCAATGAATTCAACGGGTTAGGGCTCGAGGCCCGGGTGCATGAATGCGATGAGGGTTGACCGCGGCCCGGCACGTCCCGACCATTGGCGGGCTGTAGACGCCTGTGTGGCAGTTCCGCACCCGACGGCACGCCTCCGCCGCACTTGTGCTCCCCGACGCGGGCCGGTTCCGGTCCTGCGTTCCCCTTTGCCCAGATGGGTTCCGGCGTTGGCCGGTGGAAGCTTGATGATCAAGATAATTGTGGTGGCCCTGTTCGTGGCCTGCGTGCTGTACATCCATTACCGCGGCAAGGTGCGGGCGCGCTGGTCGCGGCAGCTGCTCGACCATTCGAGCTTCATGGCGCCGATCAACGTGGTCATGTACCTGTTCTCCAAGGTGCCGACCACGCCATTCCTGGACCCCGGCAAGGATTTCCCGCAGCTGGAACCGCTGCGCGCGAACTGGACGACGATCCGTGACGAGGCGCTGGCGCTGCGTGATGCCGAGAAGATCGCCGCGTCCAGCTCCTACAACGATGCCGGGTTCAATTCGTTCTTCCGCCGTGGCTGGAAGCGCTTTTACCTGAAGTGGTATGGCCCGTCGCACCCGTCGGCGAAGCAGCTGTGCCCCAAGACCACGGCGTTGCTGGAGTCGATCCCGGATGTCCGCGCGGCGATGTTTGCCCAGCTGCCGCCGGGCAGCGAGCTGCGCCCGCACCGTGACCCGTTCGCCGGCTCGCTGCGCCTGCACCTGGGCCTGGCCACGCCGAACGACGACCGCTGCTACATCGAGGTGGACGGCATCCGCAAAAGCTGGCGCGACGGCGAATGGATGATGTTCGATGAGACCTACATCCACCACGCGCACAACGAGACCGACCAGGACCGGGTGATCCTGTTCTGCGATATTGCGCGTCCGCTGCGGTTCGGGCTGCCGGCGCTGTTCAATCGCGCGGTGGCCGCTACGCTGCTGGCCGGCGGTGCCTCGCCCAATTTTCCCGGCGATCCGACCGGTGGGGTGAACAAGGCGTTCGGTGGGTTGTACAAGGTGCGGCTGAAGGCCAAGGCGCTGCGCGCGAAGAGCGCGTTCGCCTACCACGCGATCAAGTGGGGGCTGGTGCTGCTGGTGATTGCGGGGATCTGGGCGCTGTAGTCCGGTTTCCGTGGGCCGGCCAACGGCCGGCGCTACCGGAGTGTTCCCGGTTGCAGACAAAAAAGCCCGCGCTGGCGACAGCGCGGGCTTTTTTGGGTGGGTCGCGTGACGACCAACGGTCGTCACCTACCGCGGGGTAGATACCGGCCGTGGGTCGGTACGCGATCCTGGCAGGTACCGACCGTTGGTCGATACGCGATCCCGGTAGGCACCGACCGTTGGTCGGTACGTGATCCCGGTAGGCACCGACCGTTGGTCGGTACGTGATCCCGGTAGGCACCGACCGTTGGTCGTTACGCGATCCTGGTAGGTACCGACCGTTGGTCGGTACGCGATCCTGGCAGGTACCGGCCGTGGGTCGGTACGCGATCCTGGCAGGTACCGACCGTTGATCGGTACGCGATCCTGGCAGGTACCGACCGTTGGTCGGTACGCGATCCCGGCAGGTACCGACCGTTGGTCGGTACGCTCTCCGGTCAGCCCTTCAGCGCCGCCTGCACGAACGGCGGGGTCACCAGCACGCCGGTATGCAGCGCCGCGGTGTAGTACAGCGTCTCAAAGCCCTTCGAGGCCGAATCGGCCTGGCGGAAGTCGAAGCTGCTCTGGCCCTTGCGCGCCAGGGTCACGCTCCACCAGCCGGTCGGGTAGCACGGCTGCGGGAACGGCAGGGTCTTGAACGACTGGAAGCCGGCCTTGCCCATCTCGGTGCGCATTTCGTTGATCAGGTCCAGCTGCATCAGCGGCGATTCGGACTGCTGCACCAGGATGCCGTCTTCCTTCAACGCCTTGAAGCAGCTCTCGTAGAAGGCCTTGTTGAACAGGCCCTCGCCCGGGCCGACCGGGTCGGTGGAGTCCACGATCACCACGTCCACGCTGCCGGCCGGGCAGTTGGCCATGTAAGCCACGCCGTCGTCGAACATCAGCTCGGCGCGCGGGTCATCGTTGGAATCGCACAGTTCCGGGAAGTGCTTCTCGGCCATGCGGGTGACCTGCTCGTCGATGTCACACTGGGTCACGCTCTCCACGCCCGGGTGCTTGAGCACCTCGCGCAGGGTGCCGCAGTCGCCACCGCCGATGATCACCACGCGCTTGGGCGCGGCGTGCGTGAACAGCACCGGGTGGCTGATCATCTCGTGGTAGAAGAAGTTGTCCTTGCTGGTCAGCATGATGGCGCCATCGATGGTCATCAGGTTGCCCCAGTCGGTGGTCGCGAAGATCTCGATCTTCTGGAACGGCGACTGCACTTCATCGAGCTTGCCCTTCAGGCGGTAGCCGATGGCCGAGCCGGTGCGCTCGAAATGCTCGATATACCAGTTGGTGTTGTCAGTCATGGTGTAACGGTCCTGTTCGGAGAAGTTGGAGCCGGGTTGGCGGCACGATGGCCGCGTGGTCTAGCCACGTCCGGACGGGGTCCGCGCCCTGTTCAGGTTCAATCCCCCGGGTCGGGCGCGGGCGCGCATGATAACGGAGCTGTCGCCAGTTAGGCGTTATCATGCACCCCCTTTTTTACCAACCAGGCCCACTGAAATGACCGATTGGTCCCTCGACCAAGCCCGCAAGACCTACTCGATTCCGCACTGGGCGGATGGCTACTTCGACGTGGATCAGGCTGGACACATGGTGGTGAGACCGACTGGCCAGGACGGCCCGGTGGTGTCGTTGCCCAACATCGTGGACGCCGCGCGCGCGGCCGGGGCCAAGCTGCCGCTGCTGGTGCGCTTCCCGGACATCCTGGGCCAGCGCCTGGGCAAGCTGCAGGCCGCCTTCGGCAAGGCCCAGGCCGAGTGGGACTACCCCGGTGGCTATACCGCCGTGTACCCGATCAAGGTCAACCAGCACCGTGGCGTGGCCGGCACCCTGGCCAGCCACCACGGCGAGGGCTTCGGCCTGGAAGCGGGCAGCAAGCCGGAGCTGATGGCGGTGCTGGCCCTGTCGCGCCCGGGCGGGCTGATCGTCTGCAACGGCTACAAGGACCGCGAGTACATCCGCCTGGCCCTGATCGGCCGCAAGCTGGGCCTGCAGACCTTCATCGTCATTGAAAAGCCCTCCGAGCTGAAGCTGGTGCTGGAGGAAGCCAAGGCGCTGGACGTGAAGCCGGGGCTGGGCGTGCGCATGCGCCTGGCGTCGCTGGGCGCGGGCAAGTGGCAGAACAGCGGCGGCGACAAGGCCAAGTTCGGGCTGTCCCCGCGCCAGCTGCTGGACCTGTGGAAGTCGCTGCGCGACACCGAATACGCCGACTGCCTGAGCCTGCTGCATTTCCACATGGGCTCGCAGATCTCCAACGTGCGCGACATCGCCAACGGCATGCGCGAGGCCACCCGCTACTTCGTGGAACTCTCGCGCCTGGGCGCGAAGATCACCCACGTCGACGTGGGCGGCGGGCTGGGCGTGGATTACGAAGGGACCCGTTCGCGCAGCTTCTGCTCGATCAACTACGGGCTGGATTCGTACGCGGGCAACATCGTGCAGCCGCTGGCCAATGCCTGCGAAGAGCACGGCTTGACCCCGCCGCGGATCGTCACCGAGTGCGGCCGCGCGATGACCGCGCACCACGCGGTGCTGATCGCCAACGTCTCCGAAGTCGAAGAAGCGCAGGAAGGCCGCGTGCCCGACGCGCACGACGACGAGCCCGCGGCCATCCGCCACCTGCGCGAGATCCATGACGACCTGGACCAGCGCCCGGCGGTGGAGCTGTTCCAGGAAGCGCAGCACTTCCACGCAGAAGGCCTGTCCAGCTACGCGCTGGGCCAGATCGACCTGCCGCAGCGGGCGCGCATCGACGACCTGTTCTACGCCATCGCCCATGCCGTGCGTGCGCGCCTGAGCTACGACGAGAAGAGCCACCGCCCGGCGCTGGATGAGTTGAACGAGCGCCTGGTCGACAAGTACTTCGTCAACTTCAGCGTGTTCGAGTCGATTCCCGATGCGTGGGCAATCGACCAGGTGTTCCCGATCGTGCCGATCGAGCGCCTGGACGAGCAGCCGCAGCGACGCGGCATCATCGCCGACATGACCTGCGATTCGGACGGCATGGTCAAGACCTATGTCGAGAACGAGAGCCTGGATACGTCGCTGCCGCTGCATGCGGTGAAGCCGGGCGAAAGCTACCGCATCGGGTTCTTCATGGTGGGTGCGTACCAGGAGATCCTGGGCGACATCCACAACCTGTTCGGCGACACCGACGCAGTGGAAGTGCTGGCCAGCGCCGATGGCTATGCGATCACCCAGCAGCGTCGTGGCGACACCACCGATGTGATGCTGGACTACGTGGGCTACCGCCTGGCCGACCTGCGCGCGAGCTACGCCGAACGCGTGGCGGCGGCGAACCTGTCGCCGGAACGTGCGCAGGAACTGTCCGACGCGCTGGAAGCCGGGTTGACCGGCTATACCTACCTGTCCGACGAGCCGCTGGCCTGAAGGGCGTGACCGGCATGCACGGTGATTCCCCTCCGGGCGGGACCACCGTGCGCGCGCGCACCCCCTGCAGGCAGGTGGCGGCATGAGCAGCCGCGCTGTTTTCCATCTTTTCCTGCACGCGGCCGTGCCGGCGCTGCTGGCGTGGATGTTCTGGCGCAAGCGGTTCCTGTCCGCCTGGGTGCTGCTGCTGCTCGGGTGGATCATCGACCTGGACCACCTGCTGGCGGACCCGATCTACGCGCCGAACCGCTGCAGCATCGGCTTCCATCCGTTGCATACGGTGCCGGCGATCGCGGTGTATGCGGGGTTGTGCGTGCCGAAGAAAACCCGGTTGTTCGGGATCGGCCTGATGGTGCACATCGTGCTGGATGCCATTGATTGCTGGTGGATGCACGCGGGGCGGTAGAGCCGCCTGTCAGTCGGCTGCCGCGCGAAGCGCGGGATCTGGCCGTTGGGCGTCTGTCGCCAAAGGCAGCCGACCAACAGTCAGCGCTACACGGGGGGCCGTCAACCCAATGGCAACGTCAACATCGCCTGCAACCCCGGCGCGCCATTGCGCAACACCAATCCGCCACCGTAGCTTTCGGCGATATCGGCCACGATGGCCAGTCCCAGGCCGCTGCCGGGCGCGCGCTGGTCCAGCCGCACGCCGCGGCCGAGCACGCGTTCAAGATCGGCGTCCGGCAGGCCATTGCCATCGTCGCTGACCGCGATGTGCAGGCGGCTTCCCGCTTGGGTCACCTTGACCTCAACCCGCCGCGCGGCCCATTTGCCCGCATTGTCCAGCAGGTTGCCCAGCATCTCTTCCAGGTCCTCGCGCGCACCGGCAAACACGCCTGCCGCCTGCGCATCGCAGGCAAAGGCCACGTCGCGCTCGCCGTGCACGCGCTGCATCAACCCGCACAGTGCCGCCACCACCGGCGCTACCGGGGTGCGCTGCTGGTGGTCGGCGGCCACGCCCACGGCCAGGTAGCGGTCGATGCTGGCCTGCATGCGGGCGGTTTCGCCGCGCAGGGTGCGCCGCCAGTCGCGACCATCGCCGGCCGCCTCGGTGGTCAGCACGGTGAGCGGTGTCTTCAGTGCATGCGCCAGGTCCTGGGCGCTGCGCCGCGCCCGCAGCACCATGCGGCCGTGGTGGTCCAGCAGCGCGTTGAGCTCGCCGGCCAACGGCGCGACTTCCTTGACCAGCCCCTGCTGCGGAAACCGGACGTCCTCGCCGTTGCGCACCTGTTCGGCGATCCGGCCCAGTTCGGCCAGGGGGCGCAGGCCGTAATGCACCTGGGTGACCAGCACCGCGAACCACAGCGCGATCAGCACGATCAGCGCCAGCGCCGTGCGCTGGCGGAACGCGCTCACCTGCGCGTCAAGCTGGCTGCGGTCGGTGGCCACCACCACCCGGAGCGGAGTGGCCACGCGTGGCAGGCTGACCTGCTGGGCCAGCGCGCGCAGTGGCTGCTGCAGCGGGCCGCTGGTGTCGTACGCCTGCGCAGGGCCCGTACGCAGCGTGGGGGGCGTGGCCAGTGTTTCATCCCACAACGAACGCGACTGCCCCAGCGGGCGCCCCTGCACATCCTGCAGTTGCCAATACGCGCCGGAGAACACGCGGCGGTAGTGTTCGTCGCCCAGCTCGCCGCGCACCTGCACGGCGCCCTGGGCATCGGCCTCCACCAGCGCCAGCACCGCGATCAGGTCGTTGCCCAACTGCTGGTCCATGGCCGAGCGCGCCGAGCGCTCGTACATCGCACCCAGCCACCAGGTCGCCAGCGCCGATACCAGCACCATGCCAAGGCCACCGGCCAACAGCAGGCGGCTGCGCAGCGAGCGGGTCTTCATGGCTGCGCGGAGAGGCGGAAGCCCTGGCCGCGATGGGTGTGGATCAGCGTGCTGCCCAGCTTGCGGCGGATGCGGCCGATCAGCACGTCCAGGGTATTGGAATCGGGATCGAAACCGGCTTCATACACGTGCTCGCCCAGGCGCGAACGGCTGATCACCACGTCCGGGTGGTGCATGAAGTAACTCAGGATGCGGTGCTCCTGCGGGCTCAACGGCAGCAGCACGCCGTCCAGTTCGAAGCGGCCGGCGTTGACGTCCAGCCGCAATGGACCGCACTGCAGGCGCGGGCTGGCATGGCCGGCGCTGCGGCGGATCAAGGCGCGCAGGCGCAGCAGCAGTTCTTCGGGCTGGAACGGTTTGGTCAGGAAGTCATCGGCACCGGCATCGAAGCCGGCCAGCTTGTCGTGCCAGCGGGTGCGCGCGGTCAGCACCAGCACCGGGAAATCACGCCCGGCTTCGCGCCAGCGCTCGATCACGCTCAGGCCATCCAGGCCGGGCAGGCCCAGATCGACGATCGCCGCGGCAATGTCCTCCACCTGGCCCTGGTACTCCGCGTCGATGCCCTCGCTGCTGTGGACCACCACATAGCCGGCATCCTCGAGCAGCAGCTGCAGCTGGCTGGCAAGCACGGCATCGTCCTCGGCAAGCAGGAGTCGCATCAGTCCTCTTCCATCTTCAGCAGGCGGCCACTGGTCGCATCATAGTCCAGCTCCATCACCACGCCGTTGGCGCCCAGGATTTCGATCTCGTACCGGCCGTCGTCCAGCTCCACTTCCAGCAGCTGGCCGGGGTGGCGGCGCAACGCGTCGCGCACCACCGTCTCCAGGGGCACATAGCGGCCCTGCTGCACGGCCTGGCGCACGGCCTGCTGCTGGCGCGCGCCGCCATCGAGAACCCGCATCGGGTCCTGCGCGGTGGCGGTCAACAGCAGCGGAAGCAGCAACGACAGGGCGGTCATGGCAACCCGGACAGGAAAAAGGCTGCCTACGGTATACGCGCGGCGCTTAAACGTTTCCTGACAAGCGGACTCATGCTGTGCTTAAGCGCGCTTGCCAGACTGGCGGCGCCGGGATGGTCCGGTACCTCTTTCAGGAACTCCCCCATGAACAAGCTGATCCTTGCCGCCGCCCTGGCGACCGCCTTCACCACCGCCCCGGCCTTCGCCGCCGATCTGTCCGCCGCCAACGTTCAGGCCAAGCTGCGCGCCGCCGGCTACACCCAGGTGCACGAACTGGAGCGCGATGACGGCGTGTGGGAAGCCGATGTCACCCGCGCCGATGGCAGCGCCGACGATGTGATCATCGACCCGGCTACCGGCGAAATCTTCGACCCGCGCGATGGCCGGACCATGCTCGATGCCGGTCAGATCCTCGCCCTGGCCGGCAAGGCCGGACTGACCCGGATCGAGTCGGTGGAGCGGGACGGCGCCACCTGGACGCTGGAGGCGCGCAATGCCCGCAACCAGCGCGTGGACGTGCGGATGAGCGGCCACGATGGGCGTGTGCTGAGCAGCCGCCGCGATGGCTGGTTCGACTGAGCCCCTTGGCAGGGTTGCCGGTTACCAGCCCACCGGGCCGGGACCGGCATCCCAATAGCCGCGGCCGTACCCGTAGCCACCCCCATACGGTCCATAGAAGCCAGGGCCTTTGCCCTCGCTGATCTGGATGTTGAGGTTCATGTTGCGGGTCTTGCCTTCGTCGTTGGTGTAATTCTTGTTGAGGTTCAACTCGGCGGCATTGAAGTGGGTATTGCCGAATCCCTCGGCGTAGCCGATGCCGGTGGTGATGCTGCCATTGACCCGCAGCTTGTCGTCGGTCACGCCGGCAATGCGGTTGCCCGCGGCATCACGGGGCAGGGCGCGGCGGCCGCTCTTGTCGCCATAGAAGGTACCGGGCGGGTCGCCACGCAGGGTGGGGTCGTTCATGTACTGCAGCGGTTTCTGCGGCAACGACAGGTCCAGGTCGGTGGCCGACTGCGGGCCGGTGGCGCCAGCGGCGGATTGCGCCAGCACGACGCCGGGCGCCAGCAGGCACAGCAGCAGGGAAAGCGGGCGGATCATGGTGGGCTCCGGGGCAGGCAAGGCGGCCGACAGCGCTGACGCTAGCAGCCGTTGCTTGAATGATGCCTGTCGTGGCCACGCATGCAAGCGGAACCTCCGTGTCCCGCTGCGGTCGCCGCGATCAACCAAGCCGCTGGAAACCGAACAGCGCGGCCAGCGGGTGGCGCCGCCGCTCGATCTGCGCGCGCAGCAGCCCCGCCCCGACCATCGAATAGGTGATGCCATTGCCGCCATAGGCCATGGCGAACAGTACCCGGGAACCCCACTGCGGGTGCGGACCGAAGAACGGCAGGCCATCGGCGGTTTCGGCGAAAGTGCCGGCCCACGAGAACGCGGGGTACAGCGGCAGGTGCGGAAACTGTTTCGCCACCTGCTTGAGCAGCGTTCCGGTCTTGCCGGCCACGCGGGCGTCGCGGCGGGCCGGGACGTCCACCGCGTCATCCTCGCCGCCCACCAGCAGCCGATGGTCGCCGGTGGTGCGCATGTACAGGTACGGGCGCGCCGACTCCCAGACCATGGTGTCGTTGAGTGGTCCCAGCTCGGCCGTGTCGATCGGGTCGGTGATGAACGCATAGCTGCTGCGGTTGCGGGCCACCTTCTGCTTCAACCAGTGTTGCCCGGCATAGCCGGTGGCAAGCACCACGTGGCGGCTGCGGATGCGCACGCCGTCGGTGGTGGTGGCGGTGACCCCGCGCGGGGTCGGCTCCAGCGTGTCCAGCACGGTACGGTCATGCACCGCACAGCCGGCCTTGGCCAACCGCATCAACAGACGGTAGGTAAGCTGATAGGGATCCACCCGCGCGGCCAGCGCGCTGAGGATCGCGCCGGGTGCCTGGACGCCGAACTCCGCCTGCACGGCCTCTGCCTCCAACCAGCGCACGTCGAAGCCATGCCGGTCGCGCAAGGCGTACTCCTCCTGCAGCACCGACCGGTGCCGACGCTTGCTGGCGTAGTACAGGCTCTGCATGGGCTGGCAGTCCACGCCGCGGAAGCCCGAGGCCACCTCGCGCAGTGCAGGAATCGCCTCGGCGCAGGCGCGGTAGGCCAGCACCGCATCGGCTTCACCGTAGCGCTTGGCCAGGTCGATCAGGTGGGTATCGATTTCATACTGCAGCAGCGCGGTGCTGGCCGCGGTGCTGCCCCAGCCGATGTCGCGCTGTTCGATCAGCACCACGTCATGGCCGTGCGCGCACAGTTCGTCGGCGATCAATGCGCCACTGATGCCGCCGCCGACCACCAGCACGTCGCAGTTGTGATCCTGGCGCAGCGGAGGGAAGGCGTGCATCAGCCCATTGCTGATGGCCCAGAACGGGTACCCGCTTTTAAGGTCCATGTGCGGTCAGGCAGTGGGTCGGCCGGTGTGCGGGGTCTGGATGAGCCGGGTCAGGTCGAAGCCCTGCAGGCGCGCCTGGGCCAGGTAATGTTCCTGCACGGTGGGGTCCAGCTCGGGCTGGCGCGCCAGCAGCCACAGGTAGTCGCGGTCGGGACTGCCTACCAGCGCCACGGTGTAATCCGGCGCCACCTGCATCACCCAGTAGTCACCCTTGGTGAAGGGAATCCAGCGCAGGCCCTTGGGCAGGAAGCTCACTTCCAGACGTGCCGGATCGTTGTCGACCGCGCTGGCCTCGCCCTCGGCTTCTTCGATGCTGTCGCCCAGGCGGCAGCGGTTGAGTACGGTGACATGACCGTCCGGCTTGACCTCATAGTGCGCGCTGACATCGGTGCACGCGTCAGGTTCGTGCTTCATCGGCAGCCGGGCGATTTCGTACCACGTGCCGGCGTAGCGCGGCAGCTGCAGGTTGGTGACGGTCTTGAGCTCGGGGTGGGTGGTCATTGCTGGCATCGGTAGGGACATTGAAACCACGATGCAGGGGCTGCCGCCACGGCCGGGTGAAGCCGGGACGATGCGGGCGTGACAGCCCCGCGGCGGCGCTTACCCGATGTGAACACGTAGCGGTTTATAGTCCGCCAAGGCGCGGTGGTCCGCGTGTTGCCCTGGTACTGCTGGTTTGTCTTCCCGTCCTGGTTTTCCCCTGCTGCGGCCGCTGCTCGGCCTGTTGATGTGCGCCTGGCTGCTGGCCGCCCCTGCTGCGTTCGCGCAGGGCGCCGCTGACGGGCAGAACCAGCCGCTCGCCCAGTTGGCGCAGGCCGGCAAGGACCTGGTCGCGATCCAGCAGTCGCTGGACGATGCCGAAACCCGCGATACGCTCAAGACCCTCTCCGATCGGGCCCTGGGCGTTCAGCGCCGCGCCGATGACGCGCAGGCGGCCCTGCAGCCGCAGCTGGACCAGCTGGACATCCGCATCTCGCAGCTGGGGGCGGTTGCCGAAGGCACGGTGGAATCGCGCGACCTGGCCCAGCAGCGCAAGTCGCTGAACCAGGAACGGGCGGACATCGCCGCGGCCATCGCCCGGGCCCGCCTGCTGTCGGTGGATGCCAAGCAGCTGAGCGCCGATATCGAGAAGATGCGCGCCACCCAGCTCAGCGAGGAGCTGGTGCGCAAGGTCAACTCGCCGCTCTCGCCCTCGCTGTGGCGCCAGTTCGCGACCCACGTGCCGGCGGACCTGGATCGACTGGCGGCACTGTACCGGCAGGGCGAATCCACGGCGCGCAAGGCGATCGCGCAGCACGGCTGGGGCACGCCGCTGTTCGGTGCGGCGATGGCACTGTTGATGTTCTTCCCGCTGCGCCTGTGGCTGCGTGCGCTGGGACGGCGCTTTGCCGCCTCCGAGCGTGCCCCCGACGGCCGCCTGCGGCGCTCGGGGCTGGCGGTCTGGTTGCTGGCGGTGGGCACCCTGCTGCCCGGGTTTGCCGCGGCGATGCTGGTCGGCTCCCTGCAGGAAATCGGCGCCATCCCGCCGCGCCTTGAAGCGGTGGCGCTGAACTTCCAGGTGGCCACCTTCGTGGCGGCGTTCATGGCCGCGCTGAGTGCGGCCCTGCTGATGCCGAAGCGACCGTCCTGGCGCTTGATGAATCTCGATGACGAGATGGCCTGGCGCCTGCGCAAGTACGCCTGGTGCGCGGCCGGGCTGACCTGGGTGAGCATCCTGCTGGTGGCGCTGAACAAGCAGGCGCGCACCAGCCAGGTCACCACGGTGGCGGTGGACGGGCTGATCGCCATCACCTACATGGTGTTGATCATCGCCATCCTGGTATCGCTGGCGCGCATGCACCGCCGCCAGGCCGACGAGGTGCAGGCCAAACTGGACGCGCAGGGCGCCGACGCCGCGGCCAAGCCGAAGGTCGGCGCACGCCGCAGCGGCTGGATCGTGCTGGCCCGCGTGGTCGGCAACGTGGTGGTGTCGGCGGCGGTCATCGCCACGCTGCTGGGCTACCTGAACTTCGCGCTGTTCGTCGGCCAGCAGCTGATCTGGGGTGCGGTGGTGCTGCTGGCCGCCTCGCTGCTGCTGAAGTTCGCCGACGACCTGGCCATCTGGCTGCTGTCGCCGGGCGGACGGATCGGCCAGACCGTGGTGCTGACCACCGGCCTGAGCGCGTCGCGGCTGGAGCAGGGCGGGGTGCTGCTGTCGGCCGTGCTGCGCATCGGCGTGATCGTGCTGGCGGTGCTGGCGCTGACCGCGCCGTTCGGCAACACCAACGCGTTGTTTGGCGGGCTCGATACCCTGTCAAAGGGCATCACGCTGGGCAAGGTCACGCTGAAGCCGGGTGACGTGGTGTACGCGGTGCTGGCGTTCCTGCTGGTGTGGGCGGCGATGCAGGCGTTCCAGCGCTGGCTCACCGATACCTACCTGCCCAAGACCGAGCTCGACGCCGGGGCGCGCAACTCGATCAGTACCGTCACCCGCTACCTGGGCATCATCCTGGCGGTGCTGTGGGGGCTGACCGCGCTGGGCATCGGCCTGGAACGCCTGGCCCTGCTGGTCAGCGCGTTGTCGGTGGGTATCGGCTTCGGCCTGCAGGCGATCACCCAGAATTTCGTCTCCGGCCTGATCCTGCTGGCCGAGCGTCCGGTCAAGATTGGCGACTGGGTGAAGCTGGGCGACCAGGAAGGCGACATCAGGCGCATCAACGTGCGCTCCACCGAGATCCAGGTCGGCGACAAGTCCACGCTGATCGTGCCGAATTCGGAGCTGATCACCAAGACGATCCGCAACATGACCATGGGCAACGCGCAGGGCCGGATCCAGATCCAGTTCAGCGTGCCGCTGAGCACCGATGTCGCCGCGGTGCGGCAGATCCTGCTCGATGCCTACACCGCGCATGTCGGCGTGCTGGCCGACCCGGCGCCGTCGGTGTTCATCGATTCGATCGCCAACGGCCAGGTCGCGATCAACAGCTTCGCCTATACCTCCGGTCCGCGCGCGGTGTACGGCGTGCGCAGCGACCTGTACTTCACCATGCTGCAGAACTTCGCTGCGGCCGGTATCGCCTTGTCGGCGCCGACCGACATCCATCTGGTGCGCGACCCGGCGCCGGCCCGCGACGACCCCTGACCACGCGGTTTCATGGGTGCGCCGCAGGCACGCCGAGCGCGCGGTGGTCGGGGAGGGTCAGCACGGGAGGCTGCAGCAGCCCGGTATCCTCCCCGGGCTGTTCGTCAGACGCCTTGGGCCCCTGCTTGATCGGCTTGAGCGCCTTGCCCGGCGACACGTGGGGCGTGCGCGGCGCGCCGCCTACCTTGATCAGCATGCCGGCCGCGCCGCCACTTTCCCCCAGCTGCTCCTGCAGCGCCGGACCGTACAGGCTCAAGGTGGCCGGGTCGACCAGATGCAGGGTGCGGCTGCCACTGGCGACCGGCGGCGGCGCCACCATCGCACCGGGAATGCCATCGACGGTACGGACCTTGATCTCGTAGAGCGGGGAAGCCAGCGAGCTGCCCTCCTTGGCAATGGCCATGCCCTCGCGCATGGCCCAGCGCATGCCCGCCGGGCGGGCAGCGGAGGGCTGCCGGCCCATCACCGCCCACAGGAAGCGAAGGTTGCCACGCGCGGTACGCTGCACCACGCTGACCCCTACCCGCAGCAGCGACAGGCTGCCGGCGGCCGGATTGAGCGCGTCCAGGGTGCCATGGCCAAGGACCCGCGACAGTTCCGCGAAGCGCGGCAGGGTCAGCTTCAATCCCGGCCGGGCCAGCACCTTGGCCATGCCGCCGACGACCGGCCCGACCACGATGATCGCTTCCAGGTACAGGCCGAACGCGGCCATCGCGAATTCATTGCGGTTCCGGGAGGCGATGCGGCGCAGGTTCTCCACGAACGGCACGAAGAAGTCCACCGTCTTCAGCCACAGCGGTGCGTCGTCCAGGTGCAGTTCGTAGCCGGTGGGCGCCCACCCCTCGCGTCGGAAACTGTCCGCATCCAGCCAGAAGAACCCGTGCTGGATCGGCTCGATCAGGGCGTGGAACGGTGAGCGGCGGGCGTGCGGGTCGCGCTGCGTGGCGTTCGGCGCCAGCAGCCGCTCCACGATCACCGCCGAGGACCGTCCCTCGGCCGGTGCCTTGTCGGTGGCATACGCGTCCCAGTCCACCGGCAACGGCGTGCCGCGGCGCACCTGCACGGTGGCCATGTTGCCGCTGCGCAGGCGCACCTTGCGGTTCTGCAGTTCGCCGCCCAGCGGCAGCGGCCCGTCAAGCGGCAGCGGCACGATCCGGCTCTGCAGCGGGAACAGCTGGAAGTGGCGCGGCTGGCCGGACAGGGTGAGGGTGTACACCACGCCGAAGCGGCCGCGGTAGGCATCGGTGTCGTTGCGCGTCTCCTGGCGCGCTTCCAGATCAGGTTCATGGGTGCGCAGGGTGAATACCTGCACCTGGCCCTGCATCAGCGCATGCCGCTCGTCCTCCGGGCGCTGGTACAGCGCTTCTTCGATCAACACGCCATACCCCTGCTGCGCCTTGCGGAAATAGGCGTCGAAGCGGCGCTGGTAACGCGCGTTGACGTCGGCCAGCAGGGGCAGCGCGGGGCGCATCCGCGCGTAGGCCTCCTGCAGTGCCGCCTCGTAACGCGGGTTGCCCTGCGCGCGGTTGAGCGGCGAATCCTGCACGAAGGTGCGGCATGGACGCCAGCGATCGGCGTCGGTGCGCAGCGCGCCGGCCGCGGCGACTTCGAAGAACGGAAAGCTGCGCCCGAAGTGGTTGTCGTCGTGGCATAGCAGGAAGTCCGTCGAATTCCACGCCTGTTCGGCCAGCACTCCGGGAAAGCGCGGAAACACCCGGCGTATTTCCGCTTCCAGCAGCGGCATGCGATAGGGCAGCGGCGCCAGCACGTCGGCTACCGCGCGTTCGATGTCGGCCACCCGCTGGTCGTATGCGGCCAGCGCCGCTTCGATCCGTTCGGCGGGCCGCATCGGCGGGCTCGACGCGCGCTCCAGCTGGCGGAACACGTACCAGTCCTGGGTGGGCAGCCGACGTGCCTGCAGCGTCATCTGCTTGACCAGGTCGGGCACGCCCACGCCTTCGGCCAGGTCCGATGACAGACGCAGCAGTTCACTGAAGCGCATCTGCTGTGACAGGCCGCGCCGGATCTGTTCGGCCAGGTGCACGCCGCTGACGAACTGGATCGACGCGATGGTATTGGCGTACACCAGGTTGGGCGGGACATCGGGCGCCAGCAGCTCGGGCGCGTGATCCTGCAGGGCCAGGGTGGTGGCCATGCCGAGTGCCGAGGCCGGAATACGTCCCATGCTGTGCAGGTAGTCCTGGAAATCCAGCCGGATCTGCGCGAACGTGCGCCCCCAGTTGGAGGATTTGTGCAGGCGGTAACCCAGCAGCACCCGGGCCTCGCGGTCCGAGGCCGGGCCCAGGTCGAGCACGATGGCGACCCGGGTCAGGCTCGCCAGCAGCGTGGGGGAGGTGGGCGCGTGCACGCTGCCGGCGTACCACCCCAGTGCGTGCAGCAGGGCGGCCTGCAGCAGCAGCGCGCGCGGGGTGCGCGCCATGGCGGCGACGAGGTGACTGGTGCGGTGCACCTGGTCCCAGCCCATGTCGCCGCGCTCGAGCAGGGGGCGCGCCAGGTACTCGAGCAGGGTCTGTTCGTCGGGGGCGCGCTGGGCCAGGAACGCGCTCGTGGCCGCACGGATCCGTGCCAGGTCGTCGACGTCCAGTGTGTCCCACGCGTGCAGCAGATCAGCGCGCATGCCCAGGCGCAGTTCACCCAGCAGCCGCTCCACGCAGCGTGCGGCCCCATCGAAATGGGTTTCCTCCTCGGGTCCGCAGCCACCGTGTGCGGTCAGGATGTCCGAGACATTGACGCGTCCGTCCGAGCGCACCCGTCCGCCCAGCCGCGCCGCGGTGTCGCGCAATGCGGTGAGGAGCGGCGCCACGGACGGATCGTGCCGCCACGCAGCGGTGGCATTGAGCGGATGCAGCAGGCCGCTGGCATCCTGGGCGGCCACGGTGCCGTCGGCGTCGACGCTGATCCACAGCGGCGGCGGCCGCAGGTGCTGCAGCGACGCCTCCAGCCCAGGCAGTGCAAGCAGGTCGGCGAACGCCGACAACGCGGGCTGCAGCGTGGTGGCGGTGGCGGTACCCAGGGCCATGCGGTGGCCGCGGGTGGCTGCGTCCGGGTCCCGGCCCAGCAAGGAGCGCAATGCCTGCAGTTCATTGCTGGCCTGGTGCCAGCGCGAGGGCGCCGCGGTCTGCCGCAGCCAGTCGTCGTGTACCCGTGCGATGGCATGCAGCAGATGGGCCTGGGTGCACAGCACCGGAGAGGCGCACGCCACGACCACCGGTCGCGGCAGCGCACCGTGGAACTGCAGCGCATTGGCCAGTGGCACGCTGTTGCCGGGAGAGAACCGCCCGAGGCGGTCGGTCATGCGGTACAACGCGTCCAGGCGCCGGGCGAGGGACGCTTCCAGCGTGTCCGCCAGCCCGTCGACCACCACCACGCTCCGGCCGGAGCCGCGCACCCGCGCGGTAATGCCATCGGTGGCTACCCGCAGTGAATGGAACGAGGCATTCAGGCGCCGCATCTCCATCCAGATCGTCGGCAGTTCAAACACCTGCCGCACCTGGCGTTGCGCGTCGCGCCAGGCGGTCTCCAACGGCGAGCCGTGCGCCGGGGTGAGACGCTGTTGGGCAAGCGCTGCGTCCCAGGTGTCCAGCCGGGCGTCGAAACGTTCCCACAGGTGCTGCAGCAGGCGTGCATGATCCCGGGTTGCCAGCTCCGAGGCCGCGGTATCCCAGAGGGCCTGCACCTGGTGCGGCCCGGTCGCCGGTGCTGGCGGCGGCGCCAGCTGTCGGTCGAGGATGGCCAGGCAGGTATCGAACGGCGCGTCGTCCATCGGTGCCGCAGGCAATGGCGCGGCATAGTACGCCAGCATTTCCGGCACCTGCAGCCGACCGTCGGAGCGCACCGGTGCGTGCAGCAGCGTAGCGATGCCACGCAGCAGGGTGTCGACGGCGCTCAATGCCGGCGGTGGGTGGCCGGCCTCGAACAGCGGCACGGTACGCGGGCCCTGCAACGCGCGCGCCAGCACCGGGCCGTGCGCCGGATACACCAGTCGCGCAGGGTCGGCATGCTGGTGCCAGCACAGTGCGATCACCTCGGCATGGGCCGACACCTGCAGCAGCAGGCTGCGCGCCAACGCCATGTTGTGGCCGAGGTGCGAGCGGGGATCGGGGCGCCAGCCCGGCCAATGCGGCGCCAGGCCCCGGATGGGCAGCGCTTTCACCTTCAGCACCTGCTGCCGCAGGCGGAGCAGGGTGGCAGTTTCGTTGGTGGCCGGCGTGGTGCCGTCCCCGGATCGGTGCAGCACCTGCTCCTGCGCCAGGATCAGCCGGTCGATGGCGTGGGGCGTCTGCGGCGTTGTCGGTATCGCATGACCGGCATAGAAGCCCAGCGCACAATCCAGGCGCGCGGTCATGGCATTGTCGAAACACCCGCCGGCGGCCCCCACGCGACGCAGCAGATCGTCCAGCAGCGCGGCGGTCGGGGCGGACCAGGCCCCCCCACTGTCCGTGGCTGGCAGCGGATGCAGTACCACCGGGGTACCGGAGACCACCCGCGCTGCGCTCACCGTGGCGTTGGCCACGCGCAGCGTCGACGGCGGCGTGCGTTCGGCATACAACCGTTCCAGGAAATCGTCCTGTCGGTACAGCCACGTCAGTTGCTGGCGGACCCGCTGCAGGGCGATCGTAAACGGCGAGCCTTCGGTGGGAACGAACGGTGACGGTGGCACCGGCGCGCTGCCCACGGCCAATGCGTTGTCACGCAGCGCCCAGAGCGCGTCGATCAGGGCAACGCGGTCCTGCGCGGCCGCTTCCTCGCGCGCCGGATCGCCCTCGGCTGCGCGGGGTGACCGGCGCCGGGAGGGATCGCCGGGTAACGTCTGCGCCGGCGGCTCCGGGCGCGGCGCGCTCGCGCCGCTGTTCCAGGCCGCACCGAGCCAGGCAGCCCCGGCGCCTGCGGCGGCCAGGCCGGCCACCGCAGCGACGACACGGCGCTGCGCTGAAGCGCGGCACGCCACGGGCACCGCGGCGGCCATCGCCACCAGCACGGTGGGATCGGGACGCGGCAACCGGGCGGACGCTGCCGTGGCGGCGCCCGCAACGGCAGCGGTGGCATGCGGCCCTGCCGCGCGCTGCGCAGGTACGGCGGGCGGCGCGAACAGGCGGTGCAGGGCTGAACCCACCCGGTCCACCCGATCCAGCGCAACCGGTAACCGTGCCAGCTGGCGACCTGCTGCAGTCGCGGGCGCCGGGTGCGACGGCCGGCGGAACCACAGCGCCCAGGTGGTGGCCAGCAGCAGCAGGCTCAACGGCGACGTCGGCAACTGCAAAGGCTGGCACAGCAGGGCGTGCGTGGCATCGGCCCGCTGCAGCACGCACTCCAGCTGCGGCGGCAGCAGCGCCAGCAACGGCTCCACCCAGGCGCCGCCGCGCAGCGATGGCAGCGGCAATTGGCACAGCCAGTACAGCCACGGCAGCAGCTGCGGCTCCTGCAGCAGCTGCGGCACCGCCGTGGCCAGTTGCGCGCCTGCCAGCAGCTGCGCACCGTGCTCGCCGAGGGTCGCATTGGCGATGGCGTAGAGCGCCATGCCGATACTCCGCTGGCCGTGCAGCTGTCCCAGCCCGGTGACCAGCGCCGCGGCGACGCGCGCCGCTTCGCGCCGCCACGCGCGCGCGGTCGAGGCGGCGTCGGCGTCCGCGTGGCGCAGCACCCGATCCAGCGTGGCCGGTCGCTCGGCGACCGGGGTGCTGCGGAGCACGCTGGCCAGGTGCGCGCCGAGCACGTCTGCCGCCGCGACCGACAGCTGTTCACACAGCTGTGCTTCTACCCGGGCCAGTTCCGACGGCAGCAACGGGCAGCGACGCAGGACGCGGTCCACGACCGGCTGCAACGGCCGCTGCTGCGCGTCGCCTGGCGGCCAGGGGGTGTTATGAACGCTGCCAGGCCGTACACGCGCGGACGCAGTGCCCGCGGCGCCAACGGCCGGCAACGGCGCGTGCGCCGTGCGGCCCGCCGGCGGCAGTGGGCCCAGCATGAAGTGCTCCCCGGATCGACATCGGCGGGCGCCGATTTTGCCGCTCAGCGGGCGGCGGATGTGTGCGAGGCATCGCAGAATCGGCGCGCGATACCGCGGCGCGCGGCAGGATCAGCCGCGATTGCCACGTCGTGACGGAATCAGCGCGAACGTGTCGACCGCCAGTTTCTCGGCATGGTTCAACCACGCGCGGATTTCAAGATCATCCACTTCGTGATCCAGCCCGACCGGCACGCTGATGCGGCCTTCCGCATCGGGCTGCACCCACTGCTGGGCCACCACCACCTTGCGCTTGGACGAGACCGCCTCGATCCAGAAGCCACGATCGGGCGACTGCTTCGCCACCAGCTGCAGCATGTACTGGCCGGCGCGGGTGCGACGACCCTTCTGGGTGATCATGTGCGCCTGGCGGATGCTCGGGCGCGGGCCATTGAACGGATCCAGCGGCGCATCCACGGCAAAGCCCTGGCGAAGCTGGTCATCGCGGTACAGCTTGATGCCCTTGTCGCGGTTGACCAGCATCGCGCACCAGTCGCCGTCGGCCGAGCCATCCTCGAAGGCGGTGCAGCGATCCACGTAAGCCAGGGTGTTGGCCGGGTCGGCCAGGTCGAACTGCTTCGACGTGTTTTCCAGATACACCGACTTCAGGTCCCACTGCTTGTCGTATTCGAGCAGCACCGGCGGCTGCACATGCTGCAGGCCGATCACCACCTGGTTGTCGTCGTCGATGCGCAGCTGGCGGGTCTTGTCGCCCAGCCACAACGAGCGCGAGAACGCCAGGTAACGCGGGAAGTCCTTGCCGTCGTCGCGGAACGCCGCCGCGCTGGCGCTCTTCGGGCGCTCGGGCTGCAGCAGCGAACGCCCGAAGCCGATCTCGCCGATTTCCGGCTCGATCAGGCTGAGCAGGGTCGCGCCCGAGTCGAGGGTCGAGCCGTTTTCGGCCGCAAGCTGGCGCGGGGCGATGTCCTTGCCCAGGAACAGCAGCAGGTTCTCGCGCTTCTGCCTGGCCAGGATGTGGCTCAGGTCATTGGGCATGGCCAGGTGGTCGGAGGCGATCACGATCAGCGTGTCGTCGCCGTAAGGACTGGCCTGGATGCGGTCGACCAGCTTGGAGATCAGCCCGTCGGTGCACTTGAGGGCATTGAGCAGTCCGATGTTGCCGTAATCGCTCTGGTAGCGGGTGCGCTTGCAGGCCACCGGCAGGTGCCCGGCCGGGTGATGGGTATCCATGGTGAGCGTGGTCAGCATGAACGGCTGGCCGGCCTTGGACAGCTGCATGAAGCGATCGTAGGCCTTGTCCAGCAGCACATCGTCGTGCACGCCCCAGGTGGAGAAATGCGAGCGGCCGATCTTCTGCTGCTTGAACCAGGCCAGGTCATCCACGGCATCGAACCCGTGCGTGGCCAGGAACTGACCCTTGCCGGCGAATAGTCCATTGGCCCCGCCCAGGTAATGGTTGGTATAGCCCTGCTGCTTGAGGTAATCGCCCAGGCATACCGCTTCGGGCAGGAAGCTGCCCATGCGGTCCATGCTGTTCTCATCGCCCTGCGCGGTGGTCAGGGGCACGCCGCACATCGACGACACCAGGCCGGCGATGGTCCAGCCACCGCCCTCGGCAGAAACCAGCCCGCGCACGTCCAGCGACTGTCCGGCAAGGCGATTCAGGTTCGGCATCAGCCCGGGGAAGGTGGACTCATCCAGATACGTGCGCTCCAGGCTTTCGCCGTAGATCCACACAATGTTGCGTGGCTTGCGCAGCGGCTGCTGCGGCACGCGGTACTCCGGGGCCACCATGCTGTAATCGACCGGTCGCATCTGCTGGTACAGCCGCTGTCCGTCGCGGTACAGCGGGCTGACGCCGATCGCCAGCACCCACACGGCGAGGAAGCCGGCGAACACGCCCCGACCGTGCGCGGTGCGGTGCCAGCGCTTGATGCGCGGGGTGAGCAGGGGCAGCAGCGACAGCAGCACCAATGCGATGAAGCCGGCGATGTAGCCCTTGAAGTCGGAGACGCCGGCGCCTTCCATGTCGGCGCCGAGGTGGTACAGGGTGGCTGCATTCAGGCCATCGCCGGAGAGTTTGTTGATCAACCACCATGCACTGAGCGTCAACAGCAGCAGCGACATCAAGCCTGCCTTCCACCATGCCCAGCGACCTGAAGCAAGCAACAGCCAGGTGAGCAGCAACAGCGACAGCAGCAGGATCCAGAGCATGGGCATCATCGGCAGCGGAGACAGGTGGTGATGGACGCCGTGACGACGTATTCCCATCCGACCGGCTGTCCAACCACACCCGCATGACAAGCCGATGACTGGATCATGCCTGCACGAACCTGACTGAAATGTTTGTTGAACACGCGCTGCGCGCGCTTACACCGCCTTGCGTTCAAAAGGGTAAAACGCATGTGAAGAAGGCGCGCGGATGCGCGCCTTCGCCAGGTGCCCACCGTGGGTGGGTACGCATTTACCGATGGCCGCGTTCTTCCCTTGAACGTGCGCGACGGTCGAACAACAACGCGCTGAGGATGATGCCCAGTCCAAGGAACACGCCGATCAACATCAAGGTGAATGCGATGGCGGGATACCCGAACAGGTGCCAACCGGTGTCGACCTTCATCATCATTGCCGCCGCCAGGATCAGCGCGGCGGTGACGATGCCGGCGGACACGCGGTTGGCGATCTTCTGGAGGTTCTCCATCAGCCGCGATTCCTCCAGCCCGGTGACCTTCATCTGCAGGCGGTTCTCTGCCAGCAGCGCGAGGATGTCGGACATCTTGCGCGGACCCTCGCGCAGCAGCTGCTGCATTTCCATCGCTTCACTGGCGAGGTTGGCGGCCGACAGCGACTTCTTCAGGCGCGCGCGCATGACGTGCTGCAGCTGGCGCTCGACGATGCGGCGCGTATCCAGGTCGGGCGACAACAGCCGGCACACCGCTTCCAGGTTCAGCAGCGCCTTGCCGAGCAGGCTGAGCTCGGGCGGGGTGCGCAGCCCGCTGGCGGTGGCGATGCGGACCAGGTCGAGCACCACGCGCCCTTCGGAGAACGTACCGCTGGCAGCGTAGCGGGCGATGACCTGGCCGGTTTCGCGCAGGTAGCGTTCCTCGTCGAAGGCTTCCAGGCGGGTGCTGATGCCGATGATTTCGTCGGCCACTTCTTCGCCGCGCCCATCCACGGCCGCGAACAGCAGTTTGAGCAGGCGCTCGCGCAGCCGCGGCGGCATGTGCGCGACCATGCCCAGGTCGAAGATCGCCAGCCGGCCTTCGGGCGTGACTCGGAGGTTGCCCGGATGCGGATCGGCATGGATCTCGCCGTGCACGAAGATCTGGTCGATGTAACCGCGGATCAATGCAGCGGCCAGTGGCGCCATCGGCTCCTCGGTGCGGCGTACGTCGGGAATCATGTCCACGCGGACACCCTGCGCCAGCTCCATGGTGAGCACCCGGTGGCTGCAGTAATCCCAGATCGGTTGCGGCACCCACAGCGGCTTGAACGGGCGCAGGTGCTGGCCGAAGCGCTGCAGGTTCTCGGCTTCGGCGTGGTAATCCAGCTCCTGCATCAGGGTCTTGGCGAACTCGTTGAGCCAGTCGCGCAGGCGCACCCGGCGGCCGACCTGGGTGAGGTGGTCGGCGGCCAGCGCGAAGCTGCGCAGCACCTCCAGGTCCGAACGCAGCTGCGCCGCCACCTCGGGCTTCTGTACCTTGACTGCCACGTCGCGGCCGTCGTGCAGCTGCGCGCGGTGTACCTGCGCGATGGACGCACAGCCCAGCGGCACCGGGTCGAAGCTGGCGAACAGCTTGGAGACCGGGGCGCCCAGCTCCTGCTCGATGATGCTGTAGATGCGCTCGACCGGGATCGGCGCCACCTTCTCCTGCATGCGCTCCAACGCGGTGGCAAATTCCACCGGCACCATGTCCGGACGCGTGGAGAGCATCTGGCCCAGCTTCACGAATGTGGGCCCCAGCGACTCCAGATCGGTGACGAACTGCTCCGCATTGCCTTCCGGCGGCAGGTCGTGGATGGCACGGGAATCCAGGTTCATTCCCGAGAACACCCCCGAATGCCGGTAGCGCAGCAGCAGGCGCAGGATCTGGCTGCGGCGGTTCATGCCCTTGACCAGCGACGGCGAGCCGGGGATGACAGGGGTGGTATTCAAGCAGGGCTCCGGGGCAGGACGGACCCGCAGTGTCGCCGCAGGGCGGTGGTGGGGCGGTGAATCCGGGCGATCTTCCACGAACGCGGCTGGATGGGTCAGAATCGGCGCCTCCCTTCGATTTCTGGATTGCCATGGCCGGTGCCAGCCTGTTTGCGTTGCTCGACGATATCGCCGCCCTGCTGGATGATGTCTCGATCCTGACCAAGGTCGCCGCCAAGAAGACCGCCGGCGTGCTCGGCGACGACCTGGCGCTGAACGCGCAGCAGGTCACCGGGGTCAACGCCAACCGGGAGTTGCCGGTGGTATGGGCCGTGGCCAAGGGGTCGCTGGTCAACAAAGCGATCCTGGTGCCGGCGGCGCTGGCGATCAGCGCGCTGGAAGCCTGGCTCAAGGGCAAGGGCTATCCGATCCCGATCGTGGTCCCGCTGATGATGATCGGTGGCGCCTTCCTCTGCTATGAGGGCGTGGAGAAACTGGCGCACCGGTTCCTGCACTCGCAGGAGGAAGACGAACAGCAGAAGGCTGCACGGCTGAAGGCGCTGGCCGACGAGAAGGTCGACATGGTGGCGTGGGAGAAGGACAAGGTGAAAGGGGCGATCCGCACCGACTTCATCCTGTCCGCCGAAATCATCGTGCTGTCGCTGGGCGTGGTGTCGGCCGCGCCGTTCCTCAACCAGGTCACCGCGCTGGTGGTGATTGCCCTGGGGATGACCGTGTTCGTGTACGGGCTGGTGGCCGGCATCGTGAAGCTGGATGACGTGGGCCTGTACCTGTCGAAGAAGGGCGGGGCGCTGGCCGCGTTCGGACGTGGTCTGGTGGCGTCGGCGCCGTGGCTGATGAAGTTCCTGTCGGTGGCCGGCACCCTGGCCATGTTCCTGGTCGGCGGTGGCATCCTGGTGCACAACGTGCCGGTGGTGCATCACTTCGTGCTGGGCATTGCCGGCAAGGTGGCGCCGTGGGGCTGGCTGGTGGAAGCGGGCGCGAACCTCATCGTCGGCGTGATCGCCGGTGCGGTGGTGCTGGCGGCGGTGACCGGGTTCCAGAAAATGCGCGGGAAGACCCCGGCGCATTGACCACACGACACACCGACGACGGAAACGGATAAGCGGCAGCGAACGGGCCAGGCAGCCGAGGGTAGCGCCGACTGTCAGTCGGCGAACGGGTCAGGCAGCCGAGGTAGCGCCGACTGTCAGTCGGCGAACGGGTCAGGCAGCCGACTAACTGTGTAAACCCAGTACGTTGTTCAGCGGGATTCTTGAAATAGGCGGCTGGTTGCCGATCCCCATGTGGGGTCGGTGCCAGTTGTAGTGGTGGAGCCAAGCCGGCAGTGCGGCGTCTCGCTCCTGCGATGAGGCGTACCGGCGTGCGTAGGCCCATTCGCGCAGGCTGGTCTGGATGAATCGCTCGGCCTTGCCGTTGGTCTGGGGGGTGTAGGGCTTGGTTCGGATATGCCGTATCCCCAGCGCCCGGACGGTTTGGGCAAACAGATTGGACCGGTAGCAAGCGCCGTTATCGGTCAGCACCCGCTGGAAGCGGATTCCCAAGTTCCGGTAGTGCTCCA